>JANNQW010000114.1:0-7215 GCA_031400955.1 Verrucomicrobiota bacterium | reverse complement strand
ACGTTCCGCAGTGCCCTGCACATTCTTGCGAACGCGCTTGTGAATGGCGCGGTGGCGCTCTTTGCGATTGATAACAGCCATGGTCGTAATTCTATATTATTTGACGGTCTTGCCTTCTTTGCGACGGACGTGCTCGTCCTTGTAGCGGACGCCCTTGCCCTTGTAAGGTTCCGGCGGGTAGTAGCCTCTCACATCGGCAGCGAACTGCCCGACGACCTGTTTGTCGACACCTTCAACGACGATCTGAGTATTTTCGTTTACCGTGACCTTGAGACCTTCCGGGATCGGATGAAGCAGAGGGTGGGAGTAGCCGAGGCTAAGGTCGATATTCTTGCCCTTGACGGCGGCTTTGAAACCAACGCCCTGGATTTCCAATTCTCTCTTGAAGCCTTTGCTGACGCCGAGCACCATGTTGCTGATGAGACGCTGCGCCGTGCCGTGCAGAGATCGCATGGTGCGATGATCGGTGGCGCGGGCGACCTTGAGTTCCTTTTCTTCCTGAAGCACCGTGATGCCATCCGGAAGTTGGAAGCTGAGTTTACCCTTGGGTCCTTCAACGAGAACCTTGCGATCAGCGCCGATTTTGACGTTGACCTTGTCGGGAAGTGAAATGGGTTGTTTGCCGATGCGTGACATGATGTTAATCTCCTTACCAGACGAGCGCGAGAAGTTCGCCGCCGACTTTTTGTTTGCGTGCCTGACTTCCGGTCATGACACCTTTGGGGGTGGACAGAATGGCAATGCCAAGTCCCTGGCGCACGCGCGGGATTTTTGTGCTGCCAACGTAATGACGGCGACCGGGTGAGCTGACGCGCTTGAGGTCAGTGATGACCGGGGTGCGACCCTGATACTTGAGCTTCACCTTAAGGGTCGCGTGACCTTCGCTGGTGACGACCTCGTAGGCCCAGATGTAACCCTCTTCCTGGAGGATGCGGGCAATCTCGCCCTTCATGCGTGAGAAAGGTGCGGTGAATTCCTGCTTGGCAGCGAGCGCAGCATTGCGGGCGCGAGTCAGGAAATCGGAGATCGGATCGGTGGCGAGGCTCATGTTAGTTCTATAGTAAGTGGATGTCAGGCGGCGTCTTTTTCTTCGGCAGCCTTGTCGGTTTTTGCCTTGCGAACCTGGAAGGGCATTCCAAGGGCACGCAGCAGTTCGCGAGCGGAATCGTCAGTGGCGGAGCGGGTGACGAAGCTCACATCAAAACCAAGCACGCGCTTGACTTTGTCGATCTCGATTTCTGGAAAGATGCTCTGGTCGTTCAGTCCAAGGGTGTAGTTGCCCCGGCCGTCGAAGGCGCGAGGCGAGATGCCGCGGAAGTCGCGAATGCGAGGCATGGCGGTCTTCACGAGACGCATCATGAAATCATACATGCGAGAACCGCGAAGGGTGACTTTGAGTCCGACTGGCTCGCCTTCGCGCAGTTTGAAGTTCGAGATAGCCTTCTTCGAGTAAGTGATCATCGGCTTCTGGCCGGTGATGATGGCCAGATCGCGGGAGGCGTCCTCGGCAGCCTGCTTGCGATCCGGTTGGGAGCCGATGCCGCAGTTGATCACGATTTTGTCCAGACGGGGAACCTGGTGGACGTTCGTGAATCCAAGCCGCTCGCGCAGTTCGGGGACGATCTTTTCTTTGTAAAGTTTATGAAGTTCGGTTTGCATGATGTGTCACCTCTTTTGGCTTCCCGCCCCGCAGTCCTTAGTGTCAGGTCTGCGGATTTGAGGGCTCGCAAGTTGGCTGGTTATTTCTTTCTTTCAACAGGTTTCGCTTCCTTGCGCTCAATCAGTTTGACGTTGGAGATATGGATCGGCGCCTCCTTCTCAAGAAATCCGCCCTGCGGCTTCTCCTGAGTAGGCTTGACGGCTTTCTTCACCATGTTCACGCCTTCGATCAGCACGCGAACTTTCTCCTGACGCTCATGACGACGGACGGCAATGATGTTTCCGCGGCTGCCTTTGTGGTCGCCAACGACTACCTCCACGAGGTCCCCCTTTCTGACATGGGTCTTGATTTTCTTCATAGAACTTCTGGAGCAAGAGAAATGATTTTCATGAAGTTGCGATCACGCAACTCGCGGGCCACGGGTCCGAAGATACGGCTGCCACGGGGATTATTGTCCTTGTCGATGACAACAATCGCATTGTTGTCGAAGCGAAGGACGGAGCCATCGTTGCGCCGGATGGGCGCGGCGGTGCGGACCACTACGGCCCGGATAACTTCACCTTTCTTGACGCTGGCCGTTGGAGTCGCGATGCGCACGTGCGCGGTGATGACGTCACCCACGCCGGCAGTGCGTTTGTTCTTTCTTCCTATCACGCCGATCATCTCCGCCATGCGGGCGCCGGTGTTGTCGGCAATCGGGATTTCTGATTCCATCTGCAGCATATTCGTATTCCTCCTAAGGGGTCGTTCTGGGTTGTAAGTAAAAAGTAAGTCAGGCTCAAAAAAAGCGGGCTCAGTGCGCGAGCACCTCGATGAGTTTCCAGCGCTTCAGACGGCTGAGCGGGCGCGTTTCCTCGATGCGAACTTTATCGCCGGTCTTGGCCTTGCCTTCCTCGTCATGGGCATAAAATTTCGAGGTGAGGCGGATGATCTTTTTGAAGACGGGGTGCGGAACGCGGCGTTCCACTTCGACCACGATGGTCTTTTGCATCTTGTCGGAGACTACGGTGCCGACGCGCGATTTGCGCACGGCGGTGCGGGCGGGGGCTGAACTGGTTGTTTCTTCACTCATGATCTATGTTCCTTGCTGGGCGGGTTACTCCGCCAATTTTGCGGTCTTTTTTGCCGCGGGTTTTTTCGCGGCGGTCTTGCGGGCGGCGGGTGCTTTGGCCGCAGATGGTTTCTTTTCTTTGGGAGCAGCGGCTGCGGTCTGACGAATGCCGAGGTGGCGTTCCTGAAGGATGGTCAAAATGCGCGCCACTTCTTTTTTCAAGTGTCCAATGGCGCTCTTGTTTTCCATCTGGCCGGTGGCCTTCTGGATGCGCAAGTGCATCATTTGCGACTTCAGCTCCCGACTGCGGGACTGGAGTTCTTCGACCGTTAATTCGCGTATTTCGTGAGTCTTCATTTTTCCTGGCATTCTTCTACTGGATTTATTGCGCGTGGCGCGAAACGAAACGGGTGCGGACACCGAGTTTATGAGCGGCGAGACGGCAGGCCTCGCGCGCCAGATCTTCGGTGACGCCGGAGACTTCAAATAGCATGGTGCCGGGATAGATGACCGCCACCCAGAATTCTGGCGGACCCTTGCCCTTGCCCATTCGGGTTTCCGGCGGACGGGCGGTAACAGGCTTGTGCGGGAAGATTCGGATGAACACCGCGCCTTTGCGCTTCAGTTGCCGGGTAATCGCGACGCGGCAGGCCTCGATCTGATTATTTTTGATCCATGCGCGATCAAGCGACTGTAAACCGAATTCCCCGAAGCTCACGCGGTTGCCTGTCGTCGCGATGCCTTTGCGGCTCCCGCGATGGGCTTTGCGAAACTTGGTTCTGCTGGGCATCATAGCCATGGTGTGTCTCCTCTAGAAATGGATTGAAGTTATTGTTTGAAAAGAATGCCGTTAAGCAGCGGGTGCTGCTGCGGGTGCAGGCGCGGCAGGTTCCCGGCGGTCGTCCCGACGATCATCGCGGCGTTCGCGACGTTGCGGGCTGCGACGTGGTGCGGGCTCCTGGCCTTCGATCTCAGGCTTGCGGTTCACCCAGCATTTCACGCCGATGAGACCGTAAACCGTGCGGGCCTCATAGAAGCCGTAGTCGATCGGGATACGCAAAGTCTGAAGCGGCACTTTGCCGAGGAGATACCATTCGGCGCGAGCGATGTCGGAACCGCCGAGGCGACCAGCGACACGAATACGAATGCCTTCGGCACCCATTTCCATCGCGGTTTGCACGGCGCGCTTCATGGCGCGGCGGAAGGAAATGCGTCGCTCCAACTGCATGGCCACGGACTCAGCCACCAACTGAGCGTCGATCTCCGGCTGCCTGATTTCAAGGATGTCGATCTTCACCTGCTTGCCGCCGCACATCTTGGAGATTTCGGCGCTCATGACTTCGATTTCCAGACCTTTGCGTCCGATGACAAGTCCGGGGCGCGCGGTATGGAGCGTAACGCGAACGAGATTCCAAGCGCGCTCAATGACGATCTTCGAGAGAGCGGCGGACGCGAGTTTCTTCTTGAGGTATTCGCGCACCGCGAGGTCACTGTGGAGGAACTCGGTGAATTCCTTCTTGGTGGCGAACCATTTGGAACGCCAGTCTTTATTGACCGCGAGGCGGAAGGCGATTGGATTGACTTTTTGACCCATGAGAATTGCTTGGCTGGTTGATTCGGTGCTTACTGTTTCTTGGCGCGACGACGGGGCTTTTTCGGAGCATCGCTGGCGGTGACGTCAGCGGACTCGCCTTTTTTCACACGCTTCTTTTTCTCGCCGAAGCCCTCCGGCTTGGTGGCAACGATGACGATGATGTGGGCCATGCGCTTGCGGATGGGCGCAGCGGAACCACGGGCGCGAGGCATGATGCGATGCAGGATGGGGCCTTTGATGGCCAGGGCGCTCTTCACGTAAAGGTCGTCCGCGTCGATTTCGTGAAGGACGGCGGCGTTGGCAATGGCGGAGCGAAGAACTTTGCCGATGAGCACTGCGGCTTTCTTCGGCGTAAAGTTCAGCACGTTCAGCGCGTGAGACGCCGGCATGCCGGTGATGGCGCGCGTGACTTCCCGAGCCTTCTGGTCGGAGATGCGTGCGTAACGGTGACTTGCCCTGATTTCCTTCGTTTCCATGTCGATGTGTAGTTAGCCTTTGGAAGTTTCCGCCCGGCCGGTGTCTCCCACCTTGACCGGTTCGTCCTTGCTGATGAGTTCCTGAACAACCGCGCCACTGATGCCCTGGCGGACATCCACCACGAGCGCCCGGGCAACGGGTTTGTCCTTGCGATAAATTGAAAATGGCATGCCGGGATGCACTCCCTGGCGCGATCCGATGTTGAGAATGGCGACGCCCATGTCTTCCTTGAGACTGATGATGCGCGCATTATCGAGCGTGCCGCTCTCAGCCGCACCGGAAGCAACATTGAGTTTGGAACCGCTCAAGGCGCGTTCAGCCGCTGCGAGTGACTTGTTCAAATTCTCGCGGGATGCGGCATCACCGCCAGAATTAACTTTTGCGTGGGCGAGCGAAGCCTCTGACAGGCCCACGAGCGCCTCAGTGAGGATGCGGCGATGGCCTTCGAGAATTCGCAGATCGCTCAAGGCGGTGAGCAGGCGCTGCTGGAGTTCGGTATTCGTCGGATCGAGCGCGGCAACTCCGAGACCTTCCATTTGAATGCGGAGCTTTTCGTAACCCTCACGCGCCTGCTGGCCATCAAGATTGGAATTCGCCAGGCTCTCTGAAAGGTTCTTTATCTGTTCCTTGGCCTTGCCGAGCTTCTGTTCGAGCTCCTGGATTTGACCGGCGGAAACCTGAAGAGTGGTTTTGAATTCTTGAAGTTCGATGCGTGGATCGGACTGCGCCTGCACCGGCCCAGCCTCGACCATCGCCAGAATAACTGGCGCGGCGGCAAGGTTTGCGATGAGAGTGGAGATTTTCACGAGAAATTAATCAGCAAGGTTTACTTGGCGACCTTCGCGGTGTGGGCGCCGTGCGCCTTGAACATGCGCGTGGGCGAGAATTCGCCGAGGCGGTGGCCGACCATGTTTTCAGAAGCGCTGACGCTCACGAAATCCCTGCCGTTGTGCACGAGGAAAACGTGGCCGACGAAGTCGGGCGTGATCATCGAAGCGCGAGCCCAGGTCTTGATCGGCTTTTTCTGGCCGGCTTCGTTGAGCTTGTCGATCTTCGCCAGAAGCTTCTGGTTGACGAAAGGTCCTTTTTTTAGTGAGCGTCCCATGGAGTGTCAGTGTGATGGTTTGGCGCGTTAATTCTTCGGACGACGCGTCACGATGAAGCTGTCGGAATATTTGTTTTTCTTGCGCGTTTTCTGCCCCTTGGCGTGGCCCCAGGGGGAAAGCAGATGTTGGCGTCCACCGCCGGACTTGGAGCGGCCTTCGCCGCCGCCGTTCGGGTGGTCGATGGGGTTCATACACATGCCGCGCACGGTGGGGCGGATGCCCATCCAGCGGGTGCGCCCAGCCTTGCCGCTGATGACGTTCATGTGTTCGATGTTGCCGATCTGACCAACGGTCGCGTAGCAGGTGGACAGGATCTTGCGAATTTCGCCGGAGGGCATTTTCACAAGCGCATATTCGCCTTCGCGGTTGGAGAGAATGGCGGCCTGGCCTGCAGCGCGGGCGACCTTGCCACCTTTGCCGGGTTTGAGTTCGATGTTGTGAATCTGGGTCCCGAGCGGGATGAGTTTCAGAGGAAGTGCATTGCCGATTTCCGGCGGTGCTTTCTCCCCTGCCATCACGCTGCTGCCGATCACGAGATTGACGGGTGCAAGGATGTAGCTCTTCTGGCCGTCCGGATATTGGATCAAGGCAATACGGGCGGTTCGAACCGGATCGTATTCCACAGCGACTACCTTGGCGGGTTCGTCGTGACGTGCGCGATTGAAGTCGACCAAGCGATAGCGCTGCTTGTGGCCACCGCCGATGTGACGGCAGGTAATGCGGCCCGTGTTATTGCGTCCGCCCGATTTCCTGAGCGCAACGGTCAGGCTTTTTTCGGGCTTGTGCTTCGTGATCTCATCGAACGAAGGCCACTGTTTATAGCGGTTCGAAGGAGTCGTGGGTCTGAAGGTTTTCAAGGCCATATACGAATAGAAATAGAGTTAGCGCAGGAGAGAGTGACTTCAGGCGAAGTCGAGCTTTTCGCCCTCCTTGAGGCGGACGATGGCTTTTTTGTAATGGTTAGTGCGACCGATGGGTCCGTTGCCACGGCGCTTGGGCTTGCCGTCGATGTTCATGGTGCGACCCTGGACGACCTTCTTGCCAAATGCCGTCTCGACCGCCTTGCTGATTTCCGGCTTGGTGGCCTTCCGATCCACGATGAACGTGTATTGGTTGAAGTTCTCCGAGAGGAGCGTCGCACGCTCGCTGAGGCGCACGGACTTGATGATGTCGTGGGGATCTTTCATGACAGGACGGCGGTGCGTTTGGCGAGAGTGTCGAGAGCGTCCCCCATGAGGATGATCTTGTCGTAGTTGAGGAGGTGTTCGCAGTTCACGGTGGACGCGAGGACGAGGTCCACTTTGGGGACGTTGCGGGCGGAGCGTTC
>JANNQW010000113.1:0-2822 GCA_031400955.1 Verrucomicrobiota bacterium | reverse complement strand
TGGCATGTTTTGGCTGACTTTCATCATGCTGTAAATACGGAGCGGCAGCGTCGTGGTTCCCGGGCCCTGCACAAAAAACGTGATGACGAAATCGTCAATCGAAAGCGTGAAGGCCAGCAGTCCACCGGCGATGATGCCGGGGGCCAGCAGAGGCAGCACCACGCGCCGCGCTGCTTGCCAGCGGCTTGCACCGAGATCGCGCGCGGCATCGATCAGGGTGGAATCAAAATCTTGCAGCCGGCCCAGCACGACCATGGTTACATAACTTATGCAAAACGTCACGTGGGCAATCCAGATGGTGGCAAATCCGGTTGGCACTCCCAGGGCCACAAAAAAGAGCAGCAGCGAGATGCCCATCAAGATATCCGGCATGATGAGCGGAACAGTAAGCGCACCCAGATGAACCTTTTGTAGGCGCGACTGAAATCGATGTAAGGCAAAGGCTGCAAGCGTCCCGAGGATCATTGATGCAAATGATGCCAGTGTAGCGATCCCAAGGGAGGTCCAGAGGGCGGACCAGATATCGTCGTTGTTCCAGAGTTTTTCATACCACTTGAGCGTGAAGCCCTCCCAGTTGCCGCCGAAGCGGGAGGCATTGAAGGAATTGACAATCAGCACCGCAATGGGTGCGTAGAAAAAAAGCAGCACTGCATCGAGGACGAATGATGGGAACCGCGAGCGTTTCATGATTGTAGTCCGCCCTTGAGGGCGTTCTTTGATTTCTCTGACCGCCTAAAGGCGGAACTACTTACCATGAGAAGAAACATCACGCACAGGAGCAGCGCTGCTGCGAGAGCACTGGCGAGCGGCAGGTTGCGGTCTCCCTGCACCCGTTGGGCGATCTTGTTGCCAAGCATTTCGCTGTCGGTGCCGCCGACGATGTCCGGCACCACATACATGCCCATCGTAGCGACGAATACGATCAGGGTCGCAGCGCCGAGGCCGCGGCTGATTCCCGGGATGAAGATGGAACGGAATGCGCTAAAGCCTGATGCGCCCAGATCGCGCGCCGCTTCCAATAGCGTGAAGTCAAAGCGCTCCGCTGCGGCATAGAGCGGCAGAATGGCGAAGGGAAGCTGCGTGTAAACCATGATGAGCAGCACCGCGCCGCTGTTGTAAAGCAGAGTGGGGGATTCATCGAAAAGATGCGTTGCATCAAGCAGCCGGCTGACCAGTCCATCGGACTGCAGCAAGGCTTTCCAAGCAAACACCCGGATGAGGAAATTCGTCCAGAATGGGATGATGATCAGCAGCAGGAGGAGGTTCTTCCAGCGCGTGCTCGTTCGCGCCATGGCAAAACTTATTGGCAGCGCGAGTGCCAGACAGATTAGCGTCGTGGCTCCGCTGATCCAGAGCGTTCGCCAGAGAATTGGACGATATTGCGGTTCCGCCAGTGCGCGGATGTTGTCGAGCGTCCAGCCCGCGGACACGCCGCCGGTGGCGTCTGCGGTTTTGAATGCCAGCAGAAACACGATCAACGCCGGAGTGACGAAAAATACCACGAGCCATCCCAGCGATGGAAGCGTGAGCAGCCATTGGCCGCGATGATAAGGAATGATTTTGTTGCGAGGCATCGTGGGCATTTCAAGGAATGAAGACACTCTTGTCGTCATCCGGGATTTTACTTCCGACGGCAGGAGTGCCGTCGTTTCGTGGCATTACGAGGACATTGGCGGAATCAAAGTGGATCAGAACGCTACTCCCTTTGGCGAGACCGTTTTGCAGCATTTTCCGTGGCTGTTCCGTGGTCAGGCGTATGCCGTTCACGCGCACGATGCACCGGGTGAGGGTTCCGAGCGGGATGATGTCATCGATCACGGCCTCGAAGGTGTTGCTGCCAGTGGAAACGTCGAGCGACGGTTCCAGCACCTGAATCGCTTCGGGACGGATGATGGCTTCGACATGTGTCCCTGTCCCGAGGTTGTTGGATTCGATGGCAAACAATGCCCCGATATCGGGCACGTGAATTTCACAGCATATCGGCGAACTAATCGCTGAAACCGTGCCCTCCAGAAAATTGGCATCGCCGATGAAGCCAGCGACAAAATGGGTGCGCGGTTTGTCATAAATTTCAGCGGGCGAACCGAGCTGCTCAATGTGCCCGATATTCATCACGGCGATGCGGTCGCTCAGGCCCATGGCTTCGGTTTGATCGTGCGTTACATAGATGAACGTGATGCCCGCTGCCTCGTGGATTGCGCGCAGTTCCGCGAGCATGTGCTGGCGGAGTTTGAGATCGAGCGCGGCCAGCGGTTCGTCGAGCAACAGCACCTGGGGTTTGTTGATCAGCGCCCGCGCGATGGCGACGCGCTGCTTTTGACCGCCGCTGAGCTGAGTGGGTTTTCTGTGCGCTTCAGCGCGCAACCGGACTAGGTCGAGCATGGCGTCTACTTCGCGGGTGATGTCTGTTTTATTCCGTCTGGCGACACGCAAACCGAATGCGATGTTGTCGCGAACTGTGAGATGAGGAAAGAGTGCGTAGTTTTGAAACACCGTATTCACCGGGCGTTTCTCCGGCGGCAATTCGGTGATGTCGCGCCCATCGAGCAAGATGCGCCCGCTGTCCGGCGCTTCAAAGCCTGCGGCTAACCGCAGCAGCGTGGTCTTGCCGCAACCGCTGGGACCGAGCAGCGAGAAAACTTCACCGTGCGCGATGTCGAGCGTCACATGATCCACGGCACGGAGAGTGCCGAAGGATTTGGTGATGTTTTCGAAGGAGAGGATGCCTGGCACACGCGGAGTTGAACATGCCCTGGGCTTCCGTTCAAGAGCAAGTGGGTCGGCAGCCCTCTGCCGACGGGGTTGGGGAAGCTGTTCGGCAG
>JANNQW010000112.1:0-3850 GCA_031400955.1 Verrucomicrobiota bacterium | reverse complement strand
TTGCCGTCACCGTTCACATCGCCGCAGCCAATGCCATGAGTGAACCGTCCGAACTTGAGCTTCGGCGTAATGGGATGCCAGCTCCATTTGTCATCCGGTTTCTTCGGATTGAACGTTGCGTAGCCAAGGTGGCCACCGCTCATGCAGAGCAGGTCGGGCTGTCCGTCGCCGTTGATGTCTGTGAACATGGGTGACTCGTTGTCAGTGACATCGAGAGCGACATGCTTCTTCCACGGTGTGTCCTTTCCCTGTGGATTCTCATACCAGAGTGTCTCCTTGCCGGGATAGCCCATCACGACGTAGTCCGTCCAGCCGTCGCCGTTGATGTCGTGGGCGGCGGAGATAAAATTGTCGCTATAGCCATTCGCCACGCTCTTGGCACCGTGGAATCCCTCGATTTCCTTTTCGGTCCCGTCTTCCAGTTTGACCTTGGTGCGCTGCGTTTCGGGATAAATGATGTGCGGCTTTTTGAAATCCGGTCCCTCGAACCAATACGGCCCGTAGATTACGTCCATCTTGCCGTCTTTGTTCACATCCGCAGTGGTCGCACCCTCGGCCCAAAAGTTATCGGTGAGCTGCTGTTTGGTCCAATGCCCTTCCGCGGCGGGCGGCGGAGTGGATTGAGCGAAAACATTTCCGGCAAGTGCGAGCAGGCAGAGGGTGGCGCGGTTTTTCATATTCGATTGAGAAGATAACCTATGGTTGCTTTCTTACTGGCGCAACCATCGTATTCCAAGCGCCACGCTCCATTGAAATTTCCGCGCGTGTTCGCGGATGAGAAATGGCAGCTCGACGTGATGCGCCATCGTGAAATGCTTCCCGAGTTTTTCCTGGAGCCATTCAAACGTGGAGCCGCCGGGCCACTTCGCTGGCGGCGTATATTCCTCCAGCCACGTGCAGGGCGTGGTCAGCAACAGTTGCCCGCCGCTCTTCACTAGCGAAGGCAGGCGGTCGAGCAACCGTTGCGGGTCACTCAAGCGGCACAGGAGATTGGCCGCGTGAACGACATCAAAACTTCTGAGATCATCCCGCAAGCTCATGGCGTCGCCTTGTTCAAATCGAATGCTCGCGCGCTCGCTGATCGCCGGCCGCACGGCCACCAGCCTCGTGGTTTTCGCCGCTTCATCGGTGCGTGAGTAATTGAATGATCCCTCACACAGGATCGTCTCCGCCGCGTGAATGAAGGCGTGCGAGTAATCGATGCTGAAAACTTCCGGGCAGTGCCGCGCCAGTTCGTAGCTCGAGCGGCCAACGGCGCAGCCTAGATCGAGCGCGCGCGCCTGCTGGGGGATGATGGCGGGATCGAGCAGTTCATTGACACTGCGCTTGGCAAATCCCAGCGCATCCTTCGGCCCGAATGTCCATGGCAGCACCTCGTCGTCCGCTCCGTAGTGAAACAGGAGGTATTCATCGAGCAGGCGCTCCGTTTCGTAGATGTTCATGAGTAGTGCGCCAGTCCGCAGTCGGATTTTTGGGTGGTGCCGCCTGAGAAAGGCGGACTACGCTTCCAGCGCCTTGCGCAAATGCTCCGCAGGCTGGAAGTGCTCGATGAGCACGATGGTCTTCCCGTGACGATGCATCCGCGCTTGGGCGATATCGAAATTCGGCGTCTTGTGCGGGGCGAAAAGAATGTCGTCGTGCGTGGCATTCTGATGCCGCTTGAAAAGCTTCGGCGTAATATGTCCGCCCAGGTGATCGTCGCGTCCCGTGGCAAGGTGGCAGGTGCCAAGAACTTTTTCGTCTTGGATATCCGCGCCGGAAACCGGCAGCACCTGCGTGCCGAACCCGAGTTCGCCGAGCACGCCGGTCATCGGATCGTCGGTCAGTTTTTGATTGTGGGCGTCGATGGTGCCCTGATTTCCTTCGATGAGTTCCGCCTTGATGATGCGGCCGCCGGTTACGGTCAGCCGGCCGAGCGTGCCGTCCTCATATTTCATCGGGAACTCCCCCTCCGCGCCCGTAGGCACGAAATACACTTCTCCCGCAGGGAGATTCGCGATGTCCGGTTTGTCACCCCGGCAGAGACCGTGGCTTTTTTGTGCTTCTTGACGCGACAATTCCAGCCTGACCGTCATCGGCGCGTGGCCGTCAACGGTGAAGTCAATCTCCACCCAGTCGGCCAGGGTCATGGCCAGCCTGAGCTTTTCGGCATCGCGGCTCACGTCGTTGTAATCCACCGCGAGACCGGAGTTCAGGATCACGTCATTGACGCCGTGCAGGGTCGCGCCGCGAAAGCCGTATTGCTTCGCGAACGCCGTCAGCGGCGCGGTCGCGCTGAAAGTGGAGATGCAGAGGATGATGTCGTAGTTCGGATAGACGTCTTTCTCCAGGCTTAAGAGCTGACCGCTCATGTCCGCGCACGCATCAGGCAGGTCGAGATTGCTTCCCGTGGTTTCGGTATAGGCGAACATCTCGCCCCCTTTGAGGGCGAGTTCGTCCATGACACCGGCATGAAGCGGCTTGTAGAAATTCTCGTGGGCCTGCCGCTGAATCTTTCGCGCTGGATTTTTTAGAAACGCCGCGCCTCTGGCTTCCGCAAGATCGGGCAGATCAATCAAGATGCAGATACGGCGGCCAAAGGTCGGCTCAAACACGGTGCTGAGCAGGCGCGCGAGATCAAATGGCGGGAAGGTGCGCCCGATGGCGGAGGTCTGGACGGAGGTCATGGGAATGGGCAAGATGGCACGAAAAGGTGGCGGATGTAAATCGTTTTACGCGCCGGGCAGCGGAGGCGGGCGCAAAAAAACAGCGCCGGGTTTCCCCGGCGCTGTTGTTAAATTTCGTTAAAATCTGCTGTTGACTCAGGCGGCCTTCTTTTTGGAGGTTGTGGCAGCAGGCTTTTTTTCCTCAGCGGCCTTGTCTTCAGACTTGGCATCTTTTTGCTTCGGGCTCAGGTTCAGGGAGACGATTTCGTCGTTGCCATCACCGGCGGCTTTCTTCACATAGCCACCGACCCACTGGCCTGTCACGGCGTCTTTCGCAGCCGCAGACTTGCCATCTTTCTTGACGGTGGTGTCCTTGGTGATGGCGAAATTCCGGTCAGGCTTTCCTTCGCCACCTTTGACGGTCAGCGTGGTGTCGGTGATGGAGACAAGCTGGCCATAAAGCGGATAGTGATCCTTTTTGGCGTCGCTTTTGGCTTCTTCCTTTTTGGCGGGTTCAGCTGGCGCTTCAGGCGCTTTTTTCTTATCAGCCGAGAAGGCTGCGGGGATGGAAAGAGCGAAAGCGAGGATGACGGTGGACAGGATGGTCGTGATTTTCATATTTTGTGGGTTTTAGTTCAATCGAACACTGTTTTATAGATAAACCCCCCGAGAGAGGCAATCTTTTTTTTAAAAATTTACGGAATCGCGTCGCCTAAACGCCCCGCCCGAGCCCCGTGAGTTCGCAGTTGGCAGTGTTCTGTCTTGATTCTACGGAATTTGCAGCGAATAAAATCCACCCGCCCACGTCAAAAGCCATGAATCCACCCGCCTCACCGCCCGCCGCGAACACGGAAGGCGACGCGACGGCGGATTCCGGGCTGGTTAGGCTCGCTCAAGGCGGTGACGCCCGGGCTTTCGACCAGCTTGTCACCCGCTATCGAGGAAAGGTTTACGGTATGTGTTATCACCTGGTTCAGAATGAACAAGATGCCTGGGATCTCGCGCAAGAAGCCTTCATCAAGGCTTGGCGCGCGCTCCCTTCGTTCAAGATGGACTCGACCTTTTACACCTGGCTCTACCGCATCGCCCACAACTGCTCCTACGACTGGTTGCGCAAACGGCGCATCTTGAGCGATGGCGAGTTCGACGATGATCTCCAGCGCACAGTCGCCGCAGGTGCCGAGGCGGTGCCCAAGGGATCCGCG
>JANNQW010000111.1:0-1775 GCA_031400955.1 Verrucomicrobiota bacterium | reverse complement strand
CCCGCTGTTTCGCTTACGACCGCCAGTGCCAGGAGCGCCTCGCTCAGGTCGATGCGGCGGATTTCCGGCAGTTCATTCTCCGCGCGATGCAGATGCTCGCGTTCCGGCCAGAGCCGCAGGCAGATGCCGGGGCCGAGACGGCCAGCACGACCGGCACGCTGGTCGGCGGAGGCTCGGCTGATTTTTTGAACTGTGAGAGTGTTGATGCCACGGCGGGTGTCGTATTCCGCAGTGCGCGCTAGGCCGCTGTCGATCACTCCACGCACGCCCTCGATGGTCAGTGAGGTCTCGGCGACGTTGGTGCTGACGATGATGCGGCGCGAGCCACCGGGTGCGAGCACTTCATCCAGCTGCTGCGGGGTGAGTTCACCGTGGAGCGGGAGAATGCGAAAGCCTTTGGAAAAACTGCGTCCGTTGATGGCGGTGATGGTCTTGCGAATTTCGTGTCCGCCAGGCATGAACATGAGGAGATCACCGTCCATTCCTCGCCTCACGATCAAATCTTCCGCAGCGCGAGCGGCTTGATCCCACACGGGTTCGGTGTTGCCCATCTTGTCACGCATTGGAGCTTGATACCCAATGTCCACAGGGAAGGTGCGTCCGGCGGAATCAAAGATTTCGCAAGGCTCCATGAATTCGCGGAGTGGCTCCGGAGTGATCGTGGCGGACATGACGATGATCTTGAGATCGGGCCGATGCTTCGCCTGCACCGCCTTGGCCCATGCCAGACAGATGTCTCCGTCCAGATGGCGTTCGTGAAATTCATCGATCACGAGACAACCGATTTGCGAAAGCTGCGGGTCGTCGTGCAGATGCCGCAGCATCACGCCCTCGGTGACGAATAGGATGCGGGTCTTGGCCGACGAGACATTGTCAAAGCGAACCTGATAGCCGACTTCGTCGCCGAGTCGGGCTTGTCGTTCGGATGCCACGCGAGCGGCCAACATGCGGGCGGCGATGCGGCGCGGCTGGAGCACCACGATGCGTTTGTCACCGGCGATGCCGTGATCCAGCAGCATCTGCGGCACCTGGGTGGATTTGCCGGATCCGGTGGGGGCCTTGATCACGGCATTGTGCACACCGCCCTGCGCAAACCATCCGACCAGCGACTGGCGGAGTGATTCGATCGGGAGGTTGGAGATGTGAGCAGCCAAGGCGCGTGCGAGTTACGATGCAACCGGAATCAGTCGGTGATCTGATGCCAGATCCAGCGGAGCATGGTGAACCAGAGGAAAAACCAGCCGCCGAGCAGAAGAAAAAAGAGGAGCAGGAAGCCCGTCATGAGGAGACGGCTGCTTCGTTTGATGCCGGCTTGCTCGCCGGCTTTCCAACGGTTTATCAAAGCGAGGTTCCGGGTGTTGGAACGAAAGAAAATCGAGGCGACGTCACCCGCGACCGGGATGGCGTCGAGAACCACGTTGAAGATGATGTTGGCGCCCATGCGCGCGAGCACCGAAATTGGAAGGCGGAGCCGCAAGCCTTCGATCAAGACGATGAGGCTGACGCTGGATGTAAGCAATGCGCCCGCCATGGGAAATAAGCCGAGAATGGGATCCAGTCCGAGGCGGATGTTGGTGCCTGGAATGCGGAGGAACTCGTCCATCCAGTAGGAGATGATGCGCGAGACTTCCGAGGCATCATGCGCGTCCTGGCCAGAAGGCGTGCGGCCTTTGCCATCGGGAGGAAGCACGGCGTCAACTTGGGCTGCGGTTGTTTTTTGTGATGGTTGCGTCACGCGGCCAAGAAACCACAAGTTCGGGAAATCGAAACAAGAG
>JANNQW010000110.1:0-5512 GCA_031400955.1 Verrucomicrobiota bacterium | reverse complement strand
AGCACCGTGAACTCCTTGCCATTCTCCGCACAAGCCTCCATGGAAACGATCATGGTGCTGATGTAAGTGTAGCTGCGGCAGCCGATGTCCTGAATGTCGAACACCATCATGTCGATGCCCGCCAGCATCTGCGGCGTCGGTTTGCGTGTGGCACCGTAAAGCGAATAGATCGGCAACCCAGTCGCGGAATCCCGCCGGTCCCCAAACTTCCGCCCTGCAACCACCGTGCCGTCGATCCCATGCTCCGGCGCGTAGAGCGCCACCAGATTCACTCCAGCCCGCTTCATCGCCACCCGCGTGGACGTGCCGGAACCGGTGACGCTGGTCTGGTTTGTGATCAGCCCGATGCGTTTTCCACGCAGCAGATCGTAGCCATTGCCCGCGAGCACATCCAAGCCCAAACGAAACGGACCACTTTGCGCGCCGCTGAAAACCTCCGGCGGCGGAGTGGCACAGGCAGCCAGCAGGAGGACGGAAACGAATAAGAGGAAGCGGTGGACGACGGTCATGCGCTGATGTTTCGGCGAGCTGCGGGCAAATTCAAATGCGAATGCGAATGTGCTATGCTTTCGGATAGCGATTACAATCGTCAGGGAGCTTGCAAAGCGAAGTAGGCGAAATAATAAATTTACTGGTTTCCTGATAAACCCCGGCCACATTGCACGTTCAGAAAATGGCAAGAGAGCATCATGCCTAACTTCCTAGGTGGAACAATCACAGGACACCTTTAGCAAACGACCATAACCCGCCGGGATAATCGAAGTGAAAATCATCCGCATGAATTTCAACAACCGTGGCATAATCCTGCCAGCTCGTGCCTTTTGGATGAACCGGCTTTCTGGAACCGCCGCGGCGATGCTGCTGCTCGTCACCGGCGTGCAGGCTCGCACCTGGACCAACGCAGACGGATCAAAGACCTTTGAAGCGGAACTGAAATCCTACGATCCGGCCACTGGCGCGGTCGAAGTGACCTGGCCCAATGGCTCCGCGATGAAGTTCAATCAAGAGAAGCTTTCCGCAGCGGATATCGGCTTTCTCAAGGAGCAAACCAAGACGGCGGCATTCGCCACTCACAAGGCCACGCAGGGAATCATGCGGACCTATTGCTACGATTGCCACAATGAAAAGAAAAAAAAGGGCGATGTGCGGCTGGATACACTCGAGGCGCTGGACTCAAAGGTGAGGCTAGACCTGTTGAACAAGCTTCAGGAGCAGATCTATTTTCAAGAGATGCCACCCGAGGACGAGAAGCAGCCTAATGCCATGGAGCGCAAACAACTCGCCGAATGGGTGCGGGGCGAACTGATCAAGTCGAACGCGCCGTTGATCGAGGAAAAAGTGCGTTACCCGGACTACGGCAACAACGTCGATCACGACAAATTATTCAGCGGCACTATCAAGGACAAACCCTTCACTCCCGCGCGGCGCTGGCTGGTGAGCCCGAAGATTTTTATGGGCCGGGTCATTGATGTATTCAGGAGTAAAACGGAGGTTTACGAAAAATACATGCACTGGCCTGGAACCATGAGCTTTTACGGCATCACCAATCCGTTTGTCCTGCCGGAACGCACAGGAATCCGCGATTACTCCATCACTCCGCTGGATGGGGGAAATCTGCTGGTGATGCTCTCCAATGCTGACTGGATGTCCAACAAGCAGATCCGGGCCGCCCGAGTCAAGAAAGGGGACTTCAAGGCAGATTATTTTGAAAACCCGAAGGACAAATTCTCTCCGCCGACGCCACCGGCCTTCGAAGCGATTATCATGAATCAATCAAAGCCTGCGGACGATGCGATCAAGGCCGCCATTCAGACTCAGTTTGACAGTGTGCTTAAGCGCCCGGCCACCGATGACGAGCAGACAAAGTATCTGGCATTGACCCGTGCCGCCATTGATCTGGGCGGCAACACCGAGGGACTGCGCCAGATGCTGACGGCCGTTTTGTTGGAATCAGAGTTTCTTTATCGCCTCGAATTCGGCGCCGGCCCGGCGGATGCACACGGCAGGAAGATGCTATCGCCCCGTGAGGCCAGTTACGCCATATCCTATGCTTTAGGAGACTGGGGTCCGGACCCCGGGCTGGTCAAGGCTGCCGCAGAAGGCAAGCTGAACACGAAAGAAGATTATCAACGGGAAGTGCTGCGACTGTTGGCCGACGAGAAATATTACGTCGGCCAGATCGACCCCACGGTGAACGATTCTGATTTAACCAGCCATCCAAAGATCATCCGCTTCTTTCGCGAATTTTTCGGCTATTGCTATGCCACCAAGGTCTTCAAGGACGTCAATCGAAGCAATGGCTACTATGGCAATCCTGGTCGCGGCAGCTCAGGGACAGGCGGCATCCTGATTCGGGAAGCCGACATGCTCGTGGACATGTATGTCAAACAGGACAAGAATGTTTTTGGCAATCTGCTGGGGACAGAAGTGTTTTTCGCGGCCCCCATAAAGGTGGAAGTGCCCAAGAAGAAAAATGAGGCGCCCATCACGGCGGCGGCCAAGATGAATGGGTTGAACGAGGTTTACGAGCACTTCAAAGACACCAAATGGCAGACCCCCGCCAAGGACAAAAAGAAGCCACCATCGACGCTCTCCGCCGATGACTTAGCTTTCATCAGAAAGCGCCTGCATTATAATTCATCCGAGCGTGACTTGGACACGGCGATGACTCACATCGAACACTTCAAGAAATTGGGGTTGAACCCAAACCCTGACTGGACTTACCCGTTCGGCATTCACAAGCTGATGCCGCATGTGAACAGCTACAATATTACACCGCCGACTTGGGAGTATCCTCAGGAGCAACCTTTCAAGCTGGCTAATCGGAAAGGAATTCTCACGCACCCCGCGTGGCTCATCGCCCATTCGTCCAACTTCCACACCGACCCCATCCGGCGCGGACGCTGGATTCAGGAAAAACTGCTGGCCGGCCGCGTGCCCGATGTGCCGATCACGGTGGATGCCAAGGTCCCGGAATTTCCGCACATGACCTTCAGAGAGCGCGTCGAGTCCGTGACCGGTCCAGCTCAGGAGTCGTGCTGGAAATGCCATCAGCACATGAACCCGCTCGGCTATCCCTTTGAAAAGTTCGATGACTTCGGGCGCTATCGCGCCGATGAACCCCTGGAGAGCCCGGAAAATCTTGTCGCAAAAGCCAAAGGCAAATACGACGCCGATACCTACAAAACCAAGCTGGTGAACACCGCTGGCAACCTCCGTGGCGCCGGCGATCCCAAGCTGGACGGACCGGTCAATGATGCCTTCGACCTGATCGACCGGCTCGGCAAATCCAAACGCGTCCGCCAGTCCATCATCCGTCATGCGTTTCGATTTTATTTGGGGCGGAATGAAACATTGTCTGATTCAGAGACGTTAATTGCTGCTGACAAAGCCTATCTTGAAAGCGGCGGGAGTTTCAAAGCCGTGATAGTTTCACTTTTAACATCCGACTCATTCATGTATCGTAAATAAGGCATCCACCCACACTCCAAAACCACCCCATATGAAAACCAGAAGAGACCTCCTCAAATCATCGGCATTGGGCGCAGGCGCATTGATGTTTCCCTCCTCTCTGTCGCAATTGTTTGGCTCACCGGCCGCTGGCCAGCCCCCGATGCGATTTATCTTCATGCATAAAGGCAATGGCCTTTTTCCAAGTGTGATGGTTCCGCCCAGCCTTAGCGAAGCCGACAAGGCCAAGGAGAACAAAAAAGAAGCGTTCGAAGTGGCGCTCGACAAGCACGAGCTGCCCAAGTGGATGAGCGCGCTCAACGCCCACAAAGAAAACATGACGATCCTTCAGGGGCTGTCCGGCAAAATGTGCACCAATGGGCATCACTCCTGGCAGTCTTGTCTCGGTGTTTACGCGGCGACTGAACGCCTGAGCTCCATCAAGTGGGCCACCGTTGATTTTGAGATGGCCAAGCTCTTTCCCTCGCCCTTGGAGCACATTGAGCTGGCCTGTTTCCCCGAAGGCGGCGGAAATGCGCGCGGAAACATCAATGGCATTGAAAAAGGTTTCTCCGCCCGTGGAGCCCAGCAGCCCAACTATGCCTTCGGTTCCCCCAAGGTGGCCATCAATGAGCTGTTCAAGTCTGTCGCAAACAATGAAGCCGGTCGTGTGCGCTACGAACTTGAGCGCAAGCTGCTTGAGTTCACCTCCGGCAACCAGTCCGGCCTCGGCCGGGACCTCGCTGGCCTGGAACTGGCGAAAGTCAAAAACTACGCCGATGCCATGGAGGACATCCGCACACGAAACAGGAAGCTGGAGGCGATGGGCGGCATTATCGGAAAGAATGTTCCGAAATTGGATAAGAAGTATTTTGAGGAGGATATTTCCACCATCGACCGCCAGGTCGGTCACACTGAAATACTTTTGTCCGCGCTCATCTCCGGCATGACCAATGTGGTCACCTTCACGCTGGACGAACTCGGCACGACTTACACCGGCGTTCCCGTTCCCAATCTCGAAAATGAAAAGATCAACCAGCACGACGTGGGACACGGCAAAGCGGTTGGCAGCGTGGCGGCACTCGATGTGCGGGAGCATCTTTGCCACGGTCACATGGCATTGATCGACACCATCGTTCGGAGGCTGAAGAGCGTTCCCGAGGGCAAGGGGACCATGTTTGACAACACCATGCTCTGCTATTTCCCCGACAACGGAGAAACCCATCACAGCAGCGGCATTGAATGGCCGTATCTCATCATGTCTGGCAAGAACGCCAAACTCAACATCGCCGGTCGCTATATGCGCCTGCCTTTCTGGGGCAAGGAAGGACATAAGACCATCGGTAACTGGTTCACTACTATTCTCAATGCCTACGGCAACCCGATCAAACACTTCGGCGATCTGGATCTGGGCCTGAACAAATTGATCGCGGATCAGACGGGGCCGATCAAACGGTTCATGGTCTGAGTTTAATGATGGACCACCATCATTCACCCCGCTCCCCAGAATGAGCCGATCCGCTGGAACAGCCGCGCTATTGACGCTGCTCGCTGCCGGCGTGCAAGCCCGCACTTGGACCAATGCAGACGGATCCAAGACCTTTGAAGGCGAATTCAAATCGTATGACCCGGCTGCGGGCGTGGTCATCGTGACCATGCCCAACGGCACCTCCTTGAAGTTTGACCAGGCCAAACTCTCCGCAGCGGACATCACTTTTCTCAAGAAACAGGGCCGCACCACTGCCCGCGCTGCGGTGGCGGCTCCGGTTGATTCGTTCCGGGTTAACGAACAGGTGCTGCCCTTGCTGAAGAAATACTGTTTCGACTGCCACGACGCCGATGTGCAAAAAGGCGAAGTCCGGCTGGATGCGCTGCCAAGCACCGTGCTGGATGCACGGCTGGACCTTCTCAACAAGGTGCAGGAGCAGGTCTATTTCAGCGAGATGCCGCCGAAGAAAAAGGAGCAGCCCACGGAAGCGGAGCGCAACATGATTTATGATTGGGTCACGAAGGAACTGCGGTCGCAAAACGCCTCGAAATTGGAAGATAAACTGCGGATGCC
>JANNQW010000109.1:0-22164 GCA_031400955.1 Verrucomicrobiota bacterium | reverse complement strand
GTGCTGCCGTTTTTTGGATATTCCAGGCAGGACCCCAAATACCGTACGCCGGTGCCGATCACAGCGAAGTTAGTGGCGAACCAGCTGGTGGCCGCCGGGGTGAACCCAGTGCTGACGATGGATCTGCACGCCCAGCAGATTCAAGGCTTCTTCGATATTCCCGTGGACCATCTTTATGCGTCACCCGTGTTGATCAAGGCCATCCGCGAACGGGGCATTGAAGACATCGTGGTGGTTTCGCCGGACGTTGGCGGGATTAAAATGTCGCACGCCTATGCGAAAACCCTTGGCGTGCCGTTTGCCATTGTTGCCAAGAACCGCGTCAGCGCGGAAGAGGTCGAAGCACTGAATGTCATTGGCGACGTAAAAGGCAAGAACGTCCTTCTGGTCGATGACCTTACGGAGACCGCAGGCACTCTGACTTCGGCGGCCAGGCTGCTGGCGGAGCATGGGGCGAAGAACATCTATGCCGGTGTCTCACACGCCGTGCTCGGAGACAAGGGGCGGGAAAGGCTGGCGGCCTCGGCAATCATCGAAGTCTTCGTAACGAACAGCGTGCCGCAGGCCCACGGACCGAAGGTGACCGCGCTTAGCGTGGCCGCGCTTCTTGGAGAGGCGATCAAGCGCATCCACTCCGACGAATCGGTGACATCGCTTTTTGACATTCGCGGGTGATTTCCGGCGGCGAACGGTCGGGCACCGGGCGCAGGCGCTATTCTTGATTGAAGAATCCACCGAGTTGTTTGATGCGGGTGGGGTGGCGCAGTTTCCGCAGGGCCTTGGCTTCGATCTGGCGGATTCGCTCCCGGGTGACACGGAACTGGCGGCCAACTTCCTCGAGCGTGCGGCCGGCACCGTCAACTAGGCCGAAGCGCTGCTCCAGCACGGCCCGCTCACGATCGTTAAGGCTATCAAGCACTTGCTTGAGCTTGTCACGCAGGAGGTTGCGGGCGGTCATTTCCATCGGACTCACGGAGGCTATGTCCTCGATGAGATCGCCGAATTCAGTGTCGCTATCGCTGTCACCCATCTTGGTCTGAAGGGATACCGGTTGCTGACTCATGCGCAGCACGGCGTTGACGCGTTCGACAGGTAGATGGATTTCGTCGGCGATCTCCTCCGGCGTGGGATCGCGGCCCATCTCCTGCACGAGCTGTTTCTGAACGCGCAGCAGCTTGTTAATGGTGTCGATCATGTGCACCGGGATGCGGATGGTGCGCGCCTGATCGGCGATGCTGCGCGTGATGGCCTGGCGAATCCACCAGGTGGCGTAGGTGCTGAACTTGTAGCCGCGTTTGTATTCGAATTTCTCTACGGCGCGCATCAAGCCCATGTTGCCTTCCTGAATCAGGTCGAGAAACGAAAGTCCGCGGTTGGTGTATTTCTTGGCGATTGAGATGACGAGCCGCAGGTTAGCCTCGACCATTTCCATTTTGGCCTTGGTGGAATGGTCACTCCACTGGCGCGACTGGATCACGGCGGCGCGATATTCCGCGGGCGTCATCCACGCATTGAGCTGGAAGTCGTTGAGCGCTTTCTGCACATCCGGATTGTCAGGTGTTCGTTCCTGCTCAGACTCAAATTGATCCAATTCGGCGAGATGGCTATTGAGCACCATAACGAGATCCTCATTGGTTTTGTGTTTAAAATAAAATTTCGCACACAGCTTGAACAGCGCGGTCTTGGCCTGCTCGAATTTTACGCGGTGAGAGGTGCGCTGGCGCGTTGGCGACTCCATCAAGTAACGATATTGTTCCGCCGCCGTCGCGAGACTCTCACGCACTTGTCCGCAAGTCTGCTCAAGCTTCTTGAAGTAGACCTCGCGGTCGTCGATTTTGCAGTTGGTCACCAGCTTATCGAAGCGTTCTGCGCCACCCATGAGCGCTTCGCCCAGATGTAGATATTCGGTGGCGATAAAACCGATGTGTTGCAGACAGAGCCAGAGATTGAGCTCTGCATTTTCGATACGCTTTGAGATGGTGATTTCCTGATCACGCGTCAGCAAAGGCACCTGGCCCATTTGCTTTAAATACATCCTCACGGGATCGTCGAGGACGTCGATCTGTCCCGCTTCCTCGCGCTCTTCGATGGCGGGATCGTCTTCGTCCGGCAGTGGCGCGCGTTTCGTCTTTACGCGATCCACGGCGGAAGGGTCAACAATCTCGATCTCGAGGTTGCGCAGGCGCGTGATGATCTCGTCAAGCAACTCGGTGGTGACGAAGCCGTTGGGCAGTGCTTCGTTGAGATCGTCGAACGTTAGATGGTCTTGCTCCTTGGCCAGTCGAATGAGAAAGCGGAGCTTTTCCTGCACCTCTACAGCGTTGATGTCCGAGTAATTAGGCGACACAACTTCGAGGATGCGTGAATTTTTTGGCGGTCGCCCGCGCCGGCGTTTGCCATCGGGCGGCAGGGGTGTTGGACTGACGGGGAGTGGCTGCTTTTGTGGTCGGCCACGCCGGCGTGTGGGCGTGATTCCATTCACGTCGCTGGCTGGTGACGGAGTGGTGGTGGCACGGGAATCCCGATTTTTTTCAGGGGCGCTCATGTGGCCGAGGAGGCGGGAATATCTTTAAGCTGGGCGATGCGGTCAAGGTATTCTTTGCGAAGTGTGATCACGCGTTGCTGGAGTTGCGCGATTTGCGCGGCGGAGAGGTTGGGTTCCTTGAGCTGTGTCTGCGCGCGTTGCAAGAGGTTGTCGAGCAGTTTCGCCTCCAAAGCGTCGAGAGCATGCTGCGCTGCAGCCATTCCCCCGGAAGGCATGGGCTGCGAGAGCAGTTGCGAAAATGCGTGCTCCTCATCGCGCGGTAAGGTGCTGAAGAAAGCGGCAATCGAGGTGTTGTCGGCGAGCGAGCTGGATGACTTCCAGATGAGCGCGAGCAATTCCGCTCCGCTGATGTCATTGAGAATTTCCTCGCGTCCCGAGTTGCGAAGCCAGTGCAGGATTTCTGCGTCGGCGAGTGCAAGACGGACGAGCATGGCGGCGGTTTTGTCCTGGGGCGGCAGCGGTTGCGGTGGTGTATTATTATGTGCGTTGTCCAATTTTCCGGGCGCAGCTTTTGCGATGCGCGAGACCTGGCGGCGGTAATCCGCTTCTGGAATGCCGAGGCGCAGCGCGACTTTTTGGATGGCCGCGTCGCGCGCGATGGGATTGTCGAGCAGGCGGATCATCGCCGCCGTGTCCGCAGCGAAGCGCGTTTTCTCGCGCGTTTCGTTCAGGTCGCGGGTGGTTGATGCGAAATCGAGCATGTGGTCGAAGAAATCTCGCGCCGCGTCGAGCTGGCTCTTGAATGCGTCCGCGCCTTTGCCGCGAATGAGCGAGTCGGGGTCTTCGCCCTGAGGCAGTGGTGCGATTTTCACAACGAGTCCGGTGGGCGCTAAGATGGCGAAGGCGCGCTCGGCAGCCTTGAATCCAGCAGCATCCGAATCAAAGCAGAGCACGATTTCTTCCGCGTGACGTTTCAACATGCGTGCGTGGTATTCGGTGAACGCGGTGCCAAGTGGTGCGACGATGTTCTCAAATCCATGTTCAAAAGCAGTGATGAGATCGAGCTGGCCCTCGCAGACGATGGCGCGGTTGGCCTTGCTGATGGCGCGCTTCGATTTGTCGAGGCCGAAGAAGACCTTGCTCTTGCTGAAGATGGGCGTCTCCGGCGAGTTGAGGTATTTCGCAGCCTTTGCTTCGGGATCGAGCAGTCGTCCGCTGAAGGCGATGACTTCGCCGTAATCGTTGCGGATGGGGAACATCAGCCGGTGGCGAAAGCGCGGATACGTCTCACCGGCGCGGGGCGAGTCTTCACCGCCCTGTGCGAGGATGCCTGCTGTAATAAGGATTTTTTCGGAATATTTTTTCTCCAAAGCCCACTCGCGCAGCGGATCGCCGTGCGGAGGCGCATAGCCCATTTGCCAGTTGGCGGCGATGGTGGAATTGATGCCGCGCGATTTTAGGTAGGCCCGGGCTGGCTCCGCGGCGCTGTGTTTCATCAGAAGCGTGTGATACCACTCTGAGATGTCGGCATGCACCCGCAGTAGAGCGGCGCGTTCCTTCGCATCGCGCTCGGCGTTTTCATCCCAGACGGATTCCTCGATGCGAATGCCTGCGGCGTCACCGAGGCGTTTCACCGCTTCCATGAAGGAGAGGTTCTCGTGTTCCATGACGAAGCGGAATGCGTTCCCGCCCGCGCCGCAGCCGAAACAGTGGTATGCATTGCGCGAGGGGCTGACGGAAAAGGAAGGAGTCTTCTCTTGGTGAAACGGGCAGAGACCCGAATAGCCGGAACCGCTGCGCTTCAGTTTCACGCTCCGCCCGACGAGGTCCACGATGTCCGTGGCCGCGAGGATTTGCTGGAGGGTTTCTTCTGGTATGCGGGGCATGGAAGATGAATGATGAATGATGAATGATAAATGGCGAATGAATGTGAAGCGGTATTCTTCGCCATGGCACTGTGTTTCATATTTCTTCCAGCGCGTCGGCGACTGCGGCTTGGATCGGGCGCGGGCCGTCACCGCCGAGTTGTTCGTCAAGTGCTTCGAGGCGCTGGATGAGATCAGCGACGTGTTTGCGCGGATACGGTCCGCCGGCGGCGGCGCAGAAGTGGGTGCGACAACCGAAGGGTCGATTTGCGTAAATGGTGCAGCGGCCGTTTCTGCCAAGCATCGGGCATACTCCATTATCGCGTGGCGAAATTTTTTTTCGTCCACTGGCCCGAACACCGAGCGCGGCGAACGCAGCCTCGCCTTTGGTGAGCATCGGTGTCTTTCCGGTGAGATGAAACTGGCAGCATTCCGTGCGCGATATGCAGGAGCGCTCAAGCGGGCGTTGCTCAAGTTCGGCGTAAATTGCGGTGATTTCTGTCCTGAAGTCGGATAGCATAAAGATGATGGAAACATGTTGAAGAATTGAAGGCCAGAAATATGCGCTGCGCTTCGTGCATTTTGTCTCGACTGCGTCTCGCACAATCGGGAACGGGAGCAAGGAAGATAGAAAAATGTGCAACAAAAGCTCGTCTGAATGCGAAAGGCATCGGCGGTGTCATCTCATGATGTCAATCTCAGACTTAAAATGCTCCAAGGCGTGCATCGGAGGCGGGGTGGTTGGGGGTTATGGCCTACGAATATGCCAACTGACTTTCTGCGAACGATCCGACGGTGCTGGAGCAGTGGCCCTGCCAGGAGCTGCTGCGCATCGCGCCCTGTAATGTGTTTTCAACGGTGTCTGTCCCAAGGTGAAATGATGCTTCACAAAAAAGGAGGAACTCCTTTCGGAGTTCCTCCCTTGAATTGCGGGTTGCGCTGCTGACTGAATTACACTCCCTGACCGGGACGGTATTCTTCAGTGGCGAACTTGAAGGCCTGTTCGAGGCCGACGAGATCGGTGGTGGGGCGCAGGGCGTCGAAGGCCTGGCTTTCCTTCTTGAGCGCGGCTTCGTCGTAGTTGACCGCCTTGACGGACAATCCGATACGGCGCTCCACTTTGTCCACTTTGATGACGCGGGCTTCGACTTCGTCGCCGACGTTGAGGGCGTCCTTGACCTTGGCGAGGTGGCCCTCGCTGATCTGGCTGATGTGGATGAGGCCATCGATGTCATCGGCGAGTTCGATGAACGCGCCGAAGCTGGCGATCTTCGAGACCTTGCCTTTGACGAGGTCGCCGACCTTGAAGCGCTCGTCGATGAGGCTCCAGGGATCGTTGTCGAGCTGCTTGACGCCCAGGCTGATGCGCTGGTTGGTCTTGTCGATTTCGAGAACGGTGGCTTCCAGTTCGTCGCCCTTCTTGAGGACTTCGGAAGGATGGTTGATCTTGCGCGTCCAGCTGAGGTCGGACACGTGAACCATGCCGTCGATGCCTTCTTCGAGTTCGACGAAGGCGCCGTAGGCGGTGAGGTTGCGCACTTTTCCTTTGATCTTGGTGCCGATGGGGAACCGGGCGTCGATGTTGTCCCAAGGATTGGTATCGAGCTGGCGGACGCCAAGGCTGATCTTGCGTTCTTCCTTGTTGATGCCCAGCACGATGGATTCGAGCTTCTGGCCGACCGCGAGCACGTCCGAAGGACGGGCGATGCGTTTGATCCAAGAAAGCTCGGAGACGTGGATGAGTCCTTCGACACCTTCTTCGACTTCGACGAATGCGCCGTAGGCGACGAGCTTGGTGACGGTGCCGTTGACTTTGGTGCCGACGGGGAAGCGGGCTTCGATGTTGTCCCAAGGGTTGTCCTGCATCTGTTTGATGCCGAGGCTGACGCGTTCTTTCTCGCGGTTCACTTCGAGGATCTGCACCGGCAGCTTCTGGCCGATGGTGACAAGTTCCGAAGGATGATTCAGGCGGCCCCACGACATGTCGGTGATGTGAAGCAGGCCGTCCATGCCGTTGAGATCGACAAACACGCCGAAGTCCGTGATGTTTTTCACGATGCCTTCAACCACGTCGCCGGGTTTGACGCCATCGAGGAATTTCTGGCGCTGTTCGGCGCGCTCGGCCTCTATAACTTCGCGGCGGGAAATAACGATGTTCTTGCGGTCGTCGTTGACCTTGACGATTTTGAATTCGTAGACCTTGCCGACGTATTCGTTGAGGTCTTTCGGCGGAATGATGTCGATCTGCGAGCCGGGGAGGAAAGCTTCGACGCCGACGTTGACCATGAGGCCGCCTTTGACGATGCCTTTGACTTTGCCTTTGACCAGGCCGCCATCGACGAAGACCTTGTAAATTTTGTCCCAGTTCTGTTTGTGGGCCGCTTTTTCCTTCGAGAGCACGACCATGCCTTCGTCGTTCTCCAGTTTTTCCAGGAGCACTTCGATTTCGTCGCCCACCTGGATTTCTTCGTCTTCGAATTCGGACGAAGGGATGGCGCCTTCTGATTTGTAGCCGATGTCCACGAGGACGATCTGAGGCTTGATTTCAAGAATCCGTCCTTTGACGATTGATCCTTCTTGATACGTGCGGAACGATCCTGCGATCAGTTGCGCGAGAGTGGGTTCACTCGTTGCGAGCGTAGTTTCGCTCATAATATGTTGGCTGGGGTTGTTTGGTTTATCTGATCAGCGCTGCTAGGGAGCAACGCGCCTGTCCTGCCTGGACCGCTTCGGGCATTTCGTTGGAGGCCGGACTTAAGAAGCGGGCGGGAAGTATCGGAAGGAATGCCCGGGTGGCAACTTCTTTTTCAATCCCGCAGTGCCACGGCTGGCTCTGTCCGACCGGCTAGCCAGGCGGGCACGAGGGCCGCGATGGTGCAGAGGATGAACGCTCCAATGCAGATGATGGCCACGTCATGCGGCACCACTTTGGCCGGAATCTTCGCCAAACCGTAGATCGCCTGGTCGAAAATCTCCCGCCCGGTCAGTTTGGCGATGATGCTACGGATGTCATTGCGGAAAATGACCACAACCAGACCCATGCCGAATCCACCCAGGGCGCCCAACCCACCCACGATCATCCCTTGAATAAGGAAGACCCACATGATCTGTCCAATTCGGGTGCCGAGCGCGGAGATGATCCCGATCTCACGACGCTTCTGCACGGTGACGGTGATCATGGTGTTCATCACGCAGAACGCGGCCACGATCACGATGATGAACAAGACGAAATACATCATCTGCATCTCGTTCTGCACGGTGTCGAAGAGCTGCTGATGCTGCTCCACCCATGTCACCGACGCCCAGGTTTCCGGGAGAGTGTTTGTTTTCAGCACGTCTTTCACTTGACCCGCCTGATAGGGGTCTTGCAGCTCAATGCCGATGCTGGAGACGCCGTCTTCCAGACCGGCAAACTCCTGCGCAACGTGGAGGGGAATGATGACCACGGCCAGCTTGTCCGAATCCTGGAGTCGTGGCGGACTGAAAATGCCGGAGACGGTCATGGATTCGGAGGCAACCATCTCCTTCATTTTTTTCTCGGCTTCGATCTTGTCTTCGCCTTTTTTGTCATCCAGTTCATGCGCTATTTTCGCGAGGTCGCGCAGATTTGATGGCGCATAGACGTTCACCTTGTCGCCGACGCGAATGTCCCAAGCGCGGGCCACGGCTGCATCGATCACGATCTTGTCACCCTTGTCGTCTGCCCTGAGGTCCATCGCGCCATCGACGATGAGTTCCGCGTGTTTCTTTGTCAGCCGGTCGCCGTCCTCCTGTTTTAGTCCCCACATCAGCGCCGGGGCCATGTTGTTGTTCGGTCCCTCGATCAGGAGCAATCCGCGCACAATGGGCGTGGCGGAAACCACGCCGGGTGTTACCTGAATGCTCTTCAGCACCTCACGCCATGATTTTTCCTGCACATCCGGCGGCCGCTCCTTCGAAGGCCACATCGACGAACCGTAGCGGTCCGCAGCTTCGATGTGCGTCTCATAGCCCATCGCCAGTTTTTTGATCTGGTCGTGAAAGCCCGCCATCACCGCGATGACGACAATCAGGACCGCGACGCCCAGGCTCACGCCGAGCACCGAGATGACCGTGATCACGGACACAAAGGTCCGCTTCGGGCGCAGGTAGCGCAGCGCGAGGTAGAGGCTGAAGTTGTTGATCATGCGCTGCTGATGAGCCGGGGCAAATTACGGCAGCATGATCGAATCAAACTTGAGCGGCACGGTGACGACGGACTTCGCAGTGATCAGATAGATTTTTGCCACCATGTCTGCGGGCGGCTTGTCGCTGAAGGATATTGTGACCGTCTTCGGGCCGCCGAAGCTCGAAGACATCCGGCCTGATGTCTCCAGGGGTTTCCCGGCCGCCGTGCAGAACTCGACAGATGCCACGATGCCCTTCGGGTCGCTGATCTTATAGCCGGCCTCGTCCCCCTTGGGCGTGCTGAAAGTGATCTCAGCTCCGCCAGCCTTGAGTAAGGCATTGTCAATGGCTTTACCCGCTTCCTTCGCAGGACTGAGCGTGATGATGCTCGCGGGATCTTTTCCGGGGATCATCAGCTTCATTGCACCTGAGAGCATAATCTTCTTCGCCGCGCGCGCCGGATTGGGCAGCTTCAGCTTGTGCTCGTATTCATTGCCCTTGTCATCTCTTCCAAATTTTTTCTCCAAAGGCTCAAAACCCCCAGTATCGGACCCAAAAGAATGCTCGATCTTGCTGATGTCAGTGCCGAGATCATCCTTGGCCATATCCAGGGCAAGACTCATGCCCTTCGCCTCCAGAAGCTCCGGCCCCTTAAGTTTCAAAACTAGCTCCAGGCCTTTGAAGAATCCGCCAGTCGTCCGGTTGTCGCTGATCTGATCAACGGAGACTGTAACCTCCGACAGAGCGGCGGAGACAAATGCAACAAGGGCGAGTGCGGCGATCGTCGGTAGTTTCATGGGGGGTGACTTATACAGTTTGCCAGCGCCCTGGCAAAAGAAACTGCTCGGATATATCACAACCCGATGCAAAGCACTTGCCCGACTTCCAAGCGTGTTCTACTTCGAAGAGCCTTGCCGCTGTCCCTCTCTCTTTCACCTGAAGGTCATATCGTCGCAGACGAGTTGGGCGATGAAGCATCCTGTTTTTCTCAAGGCTACGAAGCGCTCGCCCGAGAATGTCTTCAACAGGGCGGAGCTGCGCTTATGTTCTGGCTGGCTTCGTTAAAAACCAGCGCCGACCTGCCCCCGCCCGCGATCTATTGGCGGGAGATCGCGGGAGATTGGCTGTCGCGCTTCTGCCATCGGGGCGCGATTGCACCTGAGGAGTTGTCCGGCGAAGAGGCGGCAAAATTCATCGAGCAAGTTCCGCCGATGCGGGGCGCGGAACATCTCAATGCGGAGGTGTTGCGCTTGCTGTGGTCGGATTTTGGAAATCATGTGATCGTGCATTCATCAGCGCATGCCTCCGGTGCGGATGCCTGGCTGCGCGAGACGCTGCCGCACTGGCATCTAGTGGGCCGGGTCACGCTGCATCTGGCCGAAAACAAAAAAAATCCGGAACATCCTTTTGCGTTTCTCGCCACTTACACGAGCGGGCTCAACGCCGAAGGCAAAGCCCGTCATCTCCCGCTGCAACAGGCGGTCAAGGAATACGCCGGGGCGCAGAACCGCACGGTGCTGCTGAATCTGCTGGAACCCCTGAGCCGCGCGGCCGAGAAGAGCGCATGGGCCAAGGATCAAGTGGAGAACGGCAGCATTTATCAGCCCCAAGGATGGACTCCGGGGCAGGCCTTGAAGTTCTTGAGAGAAGTCCCGCGCTTTGAAGAGTGCGGACTGACGGTGCGCATTCCGGACTGGTGGAAACCATCTGCACCCCCGCGGCCGAAAGTTTCCGTGACCGTGGGTGATGATGCGCCGAAGGCCTTCAACATCGACGATCTGCTAAGCTTCAAGATCGAGCTAACACTCGATGGGGAAAAGCTCACACCGGAGGAGCTTCTCGCTCTGAAAACAGCGGAGGGTCTGGTGCTCGTGAAAGGCAGATGGGTGGAAGCGGATGCGGAGAAAGTGCAAGCGGTGCTCGATCACTGGCGGCAGGCGCAAACGATGCAATTCGCAGGCGGCATTTCTTTCCTCCAGGCGATGCGGCTGCTCTCCGGTGCCAGCATTGAGGGTTCTGATGGCAAGCTGCTTACCGAGGATGCACGGGCCTGGACCGGCATTGAGGCCGGTACTTGGCTGGAGAAGATGCTTGGAGACCTGCGTGATCCGGCGCGGCTGGATGAAATTGCCGGGCATCCCGATCTCAAAGCGACGCTGCGACCTTATCAACGTGATGGCGTCAACTGGCTGCATTTCATGGTGCGGCTTGGGCTCGGTGCGTGTCTGGCGGATGACATGGGCCTGGGCAAAACGATCCAAATTCTCGCCTTGCTGCTGCATCTGAAACGCAGCGCGCCGGATGGCGGCGCATCGTTGCTGGTCGCGCCCGCATCCTTGCTGGCGAACTGGAAGGCGGAGGCGGATCGATTCGCGCCGACGCTGCAACTGTTCATTGCCCATCCTTCGGGCGCTGAGCCCGAGCGACTCCAGCGTTTCATGAAGGGCGATGAACGTGCGCTGAAGGACGTCGATCTCGTGCTCACCACCTACGGCATGATGCTCCGCGTGAAGGAACTCAAGCAACGGCGCTGGAGACTGGCAGTGCTCGATGAAGCGCAGGCCATCAAAAATCCCGGCGCCTCACAAACCCGCGCCGTGAAGGAAGTGCATGCGGGAAGCCGGATCGTCCTGACAGGCACGCCGGTGGAAAATCGGCTGGGAGATTTGTGGTCGCTGTTCGACTTCATCAATCCCGGACTGCTCGGCTCGGGTGCAGCGTTCGGACGCTTCGTGAAGTCGCTCTCGCGCAACGATGGCCTGCAATACGGACCGATGCGCAAGCTGGTCCGGCCCTACATTTTGCGACGGCTCAAGACGGACAAAACCATCATCTCCGATCTCCCGGACAAGACAGAGTTGAATGCCTGGTGTCTTCTGACTAAACCCCAGGCCATTCTCTATCAGCGCGTGGTGGATCAACTCGCTAAAGATCTAGCAGAGACCGATGGCGTGCAGAAGAAAGGTCTTATTCTGGCCGCGCTCATGGCTTTCAAACAAATCTGCAATCATCCCGCGCAGCACAGTGGAGACACGCACTACGATCCCGCGCAGAGCGGGAAGTTTGCAAGGTTGCGCGAACTCTGCCAGCCCATTGCCGAGCGACAGGAGCGCGTGCTGGTGTTTACGCAATTCACCCAGATCATCCCGGCGCTTCGTGATTTCATGAAGGGAATTTTTGGCCGTGATGGATTAGTTTTGACGGGACAGACCGCCGTGAAGCAACGGCGCGTGCTGGTGGATGAGTTTCAGCGCGAATCAGGTCCGCCATTCTTTATCCTCTCGCTCAAAGCCGGAGGCACCGGACTGACGCTCACCGCCGCGTCGCATGTGATCCATTTTGATCGCTGGTGGAATCCCGCCGTGGAAGCCCAGGCCACGGACCGCGCCTTCCGCATCGGCCAGAAAAAGAATGTGCTGGTTCACAAGTTCGTCTGTCGCGGCACGCTGGAGGAGAGGATCGACCGCGTCATCACGGATAAACGCGACCTCGCTGAAGGCGTGCTTGCCAGCGGCGGGGAATTGCCGCTTACTGAACTGAGCGACGCGGACCTGCTGAGTTTCGTCTCCCTGAATGTGAATCAAATTTCAACCGACGACTAATCGAATCAATATGGGCTGGGGCAACTACTACGGCGGATTTCCTGAATACGTCTCCGTCGCGTCAAAGAAAGCGAAAGCCGAGAAGCTCGCCAAGAAGCTGGCCGCGAAAGGCGAGAGGCTTGAGCCCGCTGTCGCCAAGGGCAACAAGATCGCGAGCACTTTCTGGGGTCAGGCATGGAACCGGAATCTGGAGAGCTATCAGCATTATGAGAACCGTCTGCCGCGCGGCCGCTCCTACGTGAAACACGGCGCCGTCATTGATCTGAAAGTCGAGAAAGGCATGATCAAAGCCTTGGTCAGCGGCTCGGAACTCTACGCCGTGAACATTTACATCCAGCCGCTGAAGCCGGCGAGGTGGAAGGAGTTGAAGCAGGAATGCTCCGGTCAGATCACGTCTTTGATAGGCCTGCTTCAGGGGAAACTCCCGGCTCCCGTAATGGCCGCTGTTACTCATCACGACACCGGACTGTTCCCGGAACCCAAGGACATTCGCTTTGATTGCTCCTGTCCCGACTACGCGGATCTTTGCAAACACTCCGCCGCCGCCGCTTACGGAGTCGGCGCGCGCCTTGATGAGTGTCCTGATTTGCTCTTCCTCCTGCGCGGCGTGGATCACACTGAACTCATCTCCGGTGCCGGTGATGCCGTGCTGGCTCAAACTGATGGCGTTAACGCCGCATCTGAGCTGGGTGATTTGAGCGACATCTTCGGCATCGAACTGGATGCAGGCGCGGCGGTGGTGACAACACCCGCCAAACCCAAGGGCAAGGCGGCAAAGAAGCCTGTGAAGAAAACGGCAAAGAAAACGGTCAGAAAGGCAGTCAAAAAAGCAGCGAAGAAGAAGGCACGGCTACCCCGGCGCCCTTGAATGCCGTGAGCGCAGCCGCGAGCTGCTGATGCGTGTATTGCTTTTTGATCGCGGCCATCGCGTCGGCGCAGAGTTCGTCGCAGCGTTCATTCCCATCATTACCGGCATGGCCTTTGAGCCAATGCCATTTCACGTGATGTCGTGACGCAGCCGCATCCAGCGCGCGCCAGAGATCCTCGTTCTTGACCGGTTGTTTGGCGGCAGTCTTCCATCCGTTCTTCTTCCACCCGACCAGCCACTTCGTGATGCCGTTGCGCACATACTGGGAATCGGTGTGCATCTCGACTGTGCAGGGCTTTTTCAAAAGACTGAGCGCCTCGATGGCGGCACGTAGTTCCATGCGATTGTTGGTCGTGGCCGGTTCGCCCCCGCTGATTTCCTTGCGATGCCTGCCGGCTTCCATGATTGCCGCCCATCCCCCCACTCCCGGATTGCCAATGCAGCCGCCGTCAGTGTGAATGATGATTTTTGAAATATTCGATTCCATCGTGATTCATGGCAGGGAGAAGCTCAAAAAGGAAGCAGCTTTGTGTGAGCAATCCATTTTCCTTTCTAGACCGATCCTTTGGGAAGACGGTAATTTGATTGGATTTTCGATTTGGCAAGAGTCCTGCTTCGCGCTATGGACGCTGCCAATGCTCTGCACGGCAATCCTGCCGCGCGGGTTGAATCCAAAACAACTGATCAGACATCCTATCACCATGAAATCCATCATCACCCTCACGCTCGCCGTGGCTGCTCTCACGCTCGCCGCTTGTGCTTCCAAGCACACGAACACCCCGCCGCCACCCGTTGACATGGGTCACCACAGCGGCAAGTAAGCCACTAGATAAACCGATTTAGGGTGCGCCTTCTTTGATGGCGCACCCTTTATTTCTTGATGCATCTGCCGTAAATATGGTATCATCCATCCGAAAGTTTCCACCCCCCACCTTAAACTCCACACCTGTTCTCACCATGACTCGTATCCTGACTCTTGTCCTCGCTGTCGGCAGCCTCATCCTCGCCTCCTGCGAATGCTGCAAATCAAAGAAAAACGATTCCTGCTGCAAAAAAGGAGCCGCCTCCACTTGCTGCCCTACACCCAGCAAAAGCGATACGAAAACGCATTAACATACATCGCGGTTCATTCAGTTTGCCGCGGTTCATTTGAGGTTGTCTTATCTTTGTGAGATGAGATTTCTGTAACACAAGACGACAGCCTGTCGCAGGCAGGCGGAACTGGCGAAGCGGTGGATGCCAGGTCTCACAAAGTTGGCTGACGGAGTGTGTCCAAATTCGCAGTGCCGCCAATGTGAGCCAGCAGCTGCGACTGGCAGACAACACAGCCACGCTGCCTTCGCGGTTAAATAAATTTTTGAACCCTGACCAGGCTTTCATGGTTCAGTCCATGAACAAGATGCGTTTCCACCAAGGACGAGGTGCTGGGAGAATCACTCCGCCTGTTCGCTTTCCATCATTAGCCGGCTGTGTAACTGAGTTTTCTGTTTCTTGCACCGGATGATTCGTGGTTTGTGGAGGAATCATTCCCGTCGTCCTGCACGCGCTGAGGAAGAGAGATGCCATTGCCATAAACAACGCTGCCGCCCGTCGAAAAATATTGAATGAGTGAAGATGTAGCCATATGCGCGAGTTGATTGCATTCGCGCCGGGCGCGGCAACATAACTCACACAGACTCGCTCACGAGATGAGAGCACGCTTCGCTGTTCGTCGAGCGACATCGCCGAAAGGTTGTGCACATGAAGCTGGCAATGTTTACAGAAGCGTTGCTTCTCATCGCCCGTCATCTCATCCCAGTTTGCAGGGCAAGGTTTCTCGATCTTGGGAACGAATGGTGAGTTCATATTCGGATTGTGTTGATTGCTTCCGTTGTTCGATGGCTCTAACTCCACATCGCTCGGTCCAGCGTGCGGTAGTTGATCGCTTCCAGCACATGGTTGGATTGAATGCTCTCGCTGGCTTCGAGATCGGCCAGGGTGCGCGCTACTTTCAAGATGCGGTCGTGGGCTCGGGCGCTGAAGTTCTGGCCGGTCATGGCGTGCTCCAGAAAGCTTGCGCCTTCGGTGTCGAGCACGCAGTGCTTGCGGATGAGGCGCGGGGTCATGCCGCTGTTGGTGTGCATGCCTTTTTCCTTGGCAAAACGTTCGCGCTGGATGGCGCGGGATCTTTCCACGCGCTGCCGGATCACTTCGGAGCTTTCGGTTTGCTCGGTGGACGTGAGTGTTTTGTATTCGACTGCGGGAACTTCGACATGCAGGTCAATGCGATCCAGCAAGGGACCGCTGATGCGCTGCCGATATTTTTGAATCACCACCGGGCCGCAACGGCATTCTCTTTTCAGATCGCCATAGTAGCCGCAAGGGCAGGGGTTCATCGCGGCCACCAGCATGAAGCGCGCAGGAAAAGTGATGGATCCGACGGCGCGGCTGATAGTGACTTTGCCATCCTCAAGTGGCTGGCGCATGACCTCCAAGGTGCTGCGGCGGAACTCAGGCAGTTCGTCGAGAAACAAAACGCCGTTGTGCGCCAGACTGACTTCACCGGGGCCGGGATTGCTCCCGCCGCCGAGCAAGCCGGCATCGCTGATCGTGTGATGAGGCGAACGGAACGGGCGCGTGGCGATGAACGAACACGATTCGCCGAGCAGCCCGCCCGCACTGTGGATCTTGGTCGTCTCGATGGCTTCGTCCTCGCTCATTCCGGGCATAATGGTGGGAATGCGTTTGGCTAGCATGGACTTGCCGGTTCCGGGCGGGCCGATGGTCAGAATATTGTGCCCGCCGGCGACGGAGACTTCGATGGCGCGCTTCGCGTCCTGCTGCCCTTTCACTTCGTTGAAATCAATGCCGTAAGATGCGTGTGCCTGGAAAAACTCCGTTGCGCGGCAGGGCTCCGGCTCAATCGCCTTGTCGCCGCGGAGGAACTCGACTGCCTCGCGCAGGTCGTTCAATCCAATGACCTCGATACCCTCCACGATGCTGGCCTCCGCAGCGCTGCGCTTGGGCACCAGCAATTGTTTGCGCCCGCGGCTGCGGGCTTCCAGCGCCGTGGCCAGAATGCCGCGCACCGGGCGCAGCTCGCCATTGAGTGCGAGTTCGCCAACTACGCAGCATTCGAGAAGTCGCGCGGGCTCCAGTTTTTCGCGGCCTGCAACTAGAGACAGGGCGATGGGCAGGTCGAAGCCCGGTCCTTCTTTGCGCAAGTCCGCAGGGGCGAGGTTCACCGTGAGCGTGCCGCTGGTCGGCGCGTAGAATCCGCAAGCGCGGATCGCGGAGAGCACGCGGTCGCGGCTTTCTTTCACCGCCGTATCCGGCAGGCCAACGATGCTCATGCGAAATTGCAGGCCGGTGGATTCGCTGGACTCGATCTCGATCTCCACGGCGTTGACGCCGAGCAGAGTGGCCGAGTAGGTGCGGGCGATCATTCGACCGGCACTATTCAAACCCTAGGGCTATGCGCAAAGGATTTCGGGTGGGCTGATGCCATTTCTTACCACGATTCCGCAAAATTTTGTGCGATTTCGAGGACGTCTTATACTATTACGCGATCCTTAAACGATGATAGCGAGTGGTGTTACGAATGGCACAGACTGAACTAGGATTTGCTCAGGAGACGAAAAAAAGATGTGCTACCCCGCGAAGGGCCAGGCGCCAACTCCTGAGGGCACATCGTGATGAAACAGACGCAGGAAGTCCGCGAGAGCGCGATCCTCAGCATGCAAGGCGTGTGCGCACCAATAACTCAGCAGCGCCTCACAGACCAAGACGCTGGCAGGCGTTGGCAGACGTTTTCTCGGTGATCGATTTGGCGGCACTCATCCCTTTTCCCAGCACCAGCGCGTGAAATGCCCGTCCCATGATGCTTGGATGGGTCAGCGAGTGAAACTGTCGCAACCAGCCTGCATCCCTTGGAATTTGACTGCTCAATTCGGATTCGGCAAACAATCGCGTGAGAAAGCGTCCCTGTTCAATGAAATCGCTGATCTCTAACCCGCAATCCAGCGCCTGCAGCGCCAGTCGGGTGAAATTTACGTGCGTAGTAAGATCACATTCCCCAAGGTTCTCCAACACGTGATCATCCGACTGATGTTCCTTGTAGCGCCGCAGCGATCCTGCACGGCGTTCCGTTGCAAAATACTCCTCCGCAGGATGTCCGTAATCCAGAATGAGAATCGGACCGTGGAAGCGCGCCGTGACTAGTGTTTGCATCCAGTCGAGCATCGCAAGATTAACCTCTGTAACGAATTCATCAGGCAGCTCCATATTTATTTTGGAGAGTTCATCCGCCAACCGCGTTGAAGACTGCGGCCCGGGATAAAACTCAAACCCGCCAGCTGACGCGACACGCACCAGCAATTCCTTCCAGCAGCCGTCGATGAACTGCACCCGGTGCACGGGCATGGCGTCGGGCAGCTCGTTGCAGAGAAATACAGCGTGCTCCGGGGCTTTAGCCAGCGCAGACGGATTATCCACATGGGAAAGTTTGTTCGCAAAAATACCCAGAGTCTCCTTTTGCGCAGCCCGATGAGCTTCGTCGGGTTCGATGATAAAATATCGAACGGTGTCAAACAACACCGGTAACTTGCGTTGCATTTCACTGAGGATATCAGCCGCCAGTGTGCCATCATGCGCACCCTGCTCGATAATCGCGAAACCCTGCGGCGCTCCGGCTGCGAGCCAGGCTTGTTCGATAAATAGACTGAGCAACTGCCCGAACACGGGCCCGACACTGACGCTGGTGTAAAAATCACCACTGCGGCCGATATGGCGCACCGCGCGCCGATAGTAGCCTGCACCCGGCTCGTAGAGTGCGATCTGCATAACCTCCGCCCATGACAAAGATCCGCCCGCCGTGCTGATGCGGTCGCGGATGATGTCTGCGGCTGTGTTTGCGGTGGCCATATTCGGATGCCGCGTTATACTGCCAGCCCACACGGAAGCCAAACGGCTTCGTGAATTTGCATCAACTCATGGGCAAGAAAGGCAACGACTATCTCGATCTCATCCGCAAGAGCGGCGGCAATCTGCGCCGACGGGTGCCGTTTTTCCGACAGACCTGGTTCGGCGTGCTCACCGTCCTGTTTCTTGTGGTCGGAGTGGCCGTGCTCGCCGTGATGCTGGCCGTGGTCCGTCCCTTGCGTGAACAGGCGGAGCTTTTCGACCTCGAAGCAGTTCACAAGATCGAGCGCGCCAGCATCATCTTCGACCGGAAGGGTGAAGAAATGGGCCGCATTTATGTTTTCAACCGCACACCGGTAAAGATCGGGCTGGTGCCGATGCACTTCATCCAGGCGCTTACATCAGAAGAGGACTCACGCTTCTTCCAGCACAGCGGCGTGGATTATATCAGCATCGTTCGTGCGATTTGGCTAAATTACAAGGCCGGCGCGGAGACACAGGGCGCGAGCACGATTACCCAGCAACTTGCGCGCGATGCCTTCAAACTTAAAGAACTCGAAACTGGGCAAAAGTCATCGCGTTACAAACGCAAACTGGTGGAGGCCTTCCTTGCGGAACGCATTGAGAATAAATTCTCAAAATCTGAAATTCTCGAACTCTACCTCAACCGCATTTATTTCGGTGGCGGCTTCTATGGTGTGCAGGCGGCGGCTCGGGGATATTTCGGTAAAGACGTAAAAGACCTCGACCTGGTGGAGTCCGCCACCATCTGCGGCATCATCAAAAGCCCCAACAATCTTCAGCCACTGCGCTTTCCTGACCGCTGCAAGAAAGCCCGCAACCACGTGCTCGATCGGATGCTAGACGACGGCTACATCACAGGCGAGGAGTATGACAAGTATGCCGCTCAACCCGTGGTGACGACGACGCGAGCGACGGATTCCCGACTGACCTACGTTTACGAGGAAGTGCGCCAGGAGGTGATGAAGATCGTCGGTGACGAGGCGGCACAACTTGGCGGCTTTAAAATTTACACCACCATTGATCGCGCCCTGCAAAAATCAGCGGAGGAGGCAGTGAGCAAACGTCTCGCGGAAATGGAAAAGCGTCCGGGTTATGTTCACCAGACTTACGCGCAATATCGGGCATTGCTGAACGACTACAAAACGAAGATCAGTTCGAGGGGTAAAAAACTCAATCCTGAGGAGGGCGCGGCAGAAATGTTACGACCGCAGCCGGAATATCTTCAGGCCGCGGTGCTGATGATGGACAACCATGACGGTGGCATTCTCGCGATGGTCGGTGGCCGCAATTATCTGGACAGCATGTATAACCGCGCCGTGCAATCGCGCCGCCCTGCGGGCACTGCATTTCTTCCTTTCCTCTACGCCGCAGCGTTCCAGAAGCCGGAGTATTTCCCCGCACTGCACATAGAGGACGGGCCTATCGACAACCGGCGTGTCATGATCGGGGGTCTTACCGGCATCCTCGGCGAATGGGGCACGGAGCAGGATGAAACGAAATACGCCGACACCATCACGGCACGCGAGGCGTTGTTGCAGAGTCGCAATGCCGCGACGGTGCGCCTTGGTGAAAGGATCGGTTTGGAATCGCTCAAGGAATTCGCGCAAAAGGCCGGCATCAAATCGACGCTACGTGACTATGCCAGCAGTTTCCTCGGCACGAGCGAGGTCAAACTCGATGAAATGTGCCTGGCTTATTCTGCCTTCGCCAACGGCGGCAAACGGCCCAAGGAAATGCGCCTTGTCCAGCGCATCACGGACAAGGATGGCAAGGTGATCCATCAGATCAAGGAGGAGGCCGAGAACGGAGTGACGGTGATGGACGAGATCGCGGCCTATCAAACGCACACCTGTCTTGCGGATGCGCTTAAGCGCGGAACGGGAAAGCCCGCCTATGACGAATACGGTCTGGGAAGTTTTCCCACAGCGGGCAAGACTGGAACCAATTACGACTTTAAAGACTTGTGGTTCGTCGGTTATACCAGCGCCATCACATGCGGTGTGTGGTGCGGCTTCGACCAGCAGAAATCCATCTACACCGGTGCGTTCTCCAACCGCATCGCCCTGCCCATCTGGGTTGATGCCATGAACGCTGCTAAATTTGATTACAAGCCCGAGGAAATCGCGGTTCCGCAGGACGCGCAATTCGTCGAGGTCTGCCGCAAGAGCGGTCTGCGCGCCACCGACGCCTGTTATGAAAAAGTACCCGATCCTGTTCATGGCGGCTCCCGTTCCGTTCGTGACACGCAGAAAGAGGTGCTGCGACGCGGTTCACCGTTCGACCAATATTGCGACCAGCATAGGAACACCGACATCCCCGGAGGGCTCGGCGCAACACGGCCCGATGAAATCGGAATGCTTCCTCCTTCTGATATCAATCCAAAACTGGCGGGCATCGAGCCTGTTCGCATGCAAGGCCCCGTGCTTTTGGGCAACGACTCCTACAACAGCGTGCAACCCCTGCTCCGGGCTTTGCCTGTGAACCCCGACGGCACCGCCATCAAGCGCGCGCTACCCGTTGACGATGATCAATCCGCCGTGCCGCCGCCGATCAAACTTCAGCCGCCGCCGCCGCTAAAACTGGAGCCCTGATGTTAGGTTCAGGATTAATCTGAAATTGGCGCGGGTAGCCTTCTAATCGCGCGGGTGTTCCGCCGAGCGTCGGAAAGTTGTTTGCTTTTTTGCTGCAGTTCGTGAAAATTCACAAGTGCCAAAGACGGAAATTCCCCGCAAGACCATCTACCGCCTCTCGATTTTTCAGCGCTGCCTTCAGCGACTGAAGGAAAACAAGGTGGAAACCGTATCGTCGGAAGCCTTGGCTAAGGCCGCGGGGGTTAAGCCCACCCAACTGCGCAAGGATCTGACCCACTTCGGACAGTTCGGCACGCGTGGCCTCGGCTACAATGTTACGGGATTGAGTGGTGCCATTGCAGAGGTGCTGGGCAGCTCGCGCCTTCAGCCCGTGATCTTAGTAGGAGTCGGCAACCTCGGCTCTGCCCTCCTGCGATATGGCGGGTTCCAAAAGGAAGGCTTTGAAATCATCGCCGCCTTTGATTCCCACCCCGTTCCAGCACGAGTCAAGGGACTCAAAACCGCACTCTTGAATTCCACTGAACTCACGAAGTTCATTCGCGAGCAAAACATCAAGATGGTCATCCTAACCGTTCCTGCGCAGTATGCGCAGGAGGTTGTAAATGAAATGGTCGCCGCTGGCATCCAAGCCGTCCTCAATTTCTCCCCTGTTGTGCTCGAAGTTCCAAAAAATATCATCGTCAACAATGTGGACCTAGCCATGGAGCTGGAAAATCTGAGCTATTTCATCCGCTGATAAAAATGGAACGCACTGCCGCCATCGTTCAGATTAGGGAAGCCGCGAAGCACATCGTGCTTCAGCTCATGAAGATTCACCCCGCTCTGCCGGCGCTCAACGACGCGGAAACCATGGGCGAGTGCATCAAGTCTCTTCACGAGATGACCGTGCACCTTGAGATCATCAAAAAGAAGATCGGCAAACTCGAGCGGGGCGACGACAGCACGCTGCTCTAATTTTCAGTTTCTGAGCGCGAGCCGGCATTGTTCCAGAGCTGCCAGTGTCCAGGCGACCGGATAAGTTTTTTCATGATACCATAGACGAGCAAAGTAAAGACCAATGGGTGCCGCCGGGAAAACCGTTCCGTTTCGTGTCTGCTCGATCATCCAGCGTGCGCCGCGCTCGACGGGTTCCACCAGAAATTTGAGTTCGTTGTCAGGGATAGCCAGCAAGTTCAGACAAGCTGCCAGTGCATGCACCGCGTTCGCCGTTTCTTCCACAGTTGGGTAAATGTCCCTGGCGCCGCCCCAACCGCCCATTGGGTGCTGACTGGCGATGAGAAATTCCACACCCCAATGCAATACCTGACGCGCGGATCCGTGCGCGTGAATCACATGAGCCAGCGCCAGCACCACCATCGCGGTGCCATGCACCGGATTGTCTTCATCAGGTGCATGTTCATTGCCAAACCAGAGCGGAGCCCATGAACCATCGTCATGCTGAATTTTATCTAAATACGCGATGGCCCGTGCTCCGCTTTTCGCGACGCGCGATTTAATCTCACTGCATAACAAATGCTCCCAGAGATAAATAGCCCACAAGGCGTGAGCCGTGATCTCAGGTGTGCTGCGATCAAACGGCAGCGCGCCCCAGCCGCGACAGAAGGTCGGCATGCCGCCGTCACGGTTTTGCAAATCAAGCAACCATGTGATGCCGGCTTCAATCGCAGGAAGCATGGTTTGCCTT
>JANNQW010000108.1:0-9394 GCA_031400955.1 Verrucomicrobiota bacterium | reverse complement strand
CTCCAGGTTCCGGGCCTCGTCGAAGCGGGCCTTGAGTTCAACGAGAACGGTGACGAGCTTCCCAGCTTCGGCGGCCTTGATGAGAGCGGCGATGATCCGGCTGCTCTTCGCAGTCCGGTAGAGGATTTGCTTGATGGCGAGCACATCCTTGTCCACGGCGGCCTCTTCGACCAATTGCAGCACCGGCTCAAAGGAGTCATAAGGATGATTCAGCAGCAGATCGCCTTCGCGTATGATGTCAAAAATGGATTTCCCGGGCACAATCTCAGCGGGCATCGTAATGGGCCACGGCTCTACCTGAAGCCTGTCGTGACCCGGCAGTCCGGCGATGGCAAAATAAGAACGGAGATCGAGTTCGCCGGGAATATAAACAGTCTGCGCCGCGCTCACGGACGCAAGCTTCTGGATGATTTTCGTAAGCTCCTTCGGTGCGCCCTCCTCGATCTCGAGGCGAATCGTTGAACTGGTGGCGCGAGCCTCGAGAATTTCCTCCATCTCGGTCGCGAGGTCGAGAGCGCTCTCGTCATCCACGGCGATATCCGAGTTCCGGCAGATACGAAAACGGGCGGTCTGCACTACATGCTCGTTCGGAAAATAATGCGACAAAAACATCTGTGCCAGGTCTTCGAGATTCAAATAGCTAGCGGGTGCACCGCCCAACGGCGGCACCGGCACCCGTCGAGACAAGCTCGGCGGAAGAGCGATCATCACAGGACGCAAAATCCCGGAGCCCGAGGCAGAGTCGCTGACGATGCAGAGCAGAATAATCTGCAAAGCGGGAATCTGCTGAGCAATTTCCCCCTCTACCGCTACCGGCGATAGCAAGGGGAACACTTGATCGATGAAGTGAGTTTCGAGATACGCATATTGTGCTGAATTAATATCGCCCAGCCGCAGGCGACGGATGTTTTCCTTCTCCATCGCGGGAAGCAGCTTTCCATGCAAAAGCGCATACTGGCGCTGCACGAAGGCATCCGAACGCTCGCGAATCAGATCAAGCTGCCGCGAAGGCGTGTAGCCCGCCGCATCCTTGGTGCGGAGCCCCCGATCCTTCATGATCTGGAGTCCGCCCACGCGCACCATAAAAAATTCATCCAAGTTCGTCGCGGAGATCGCAAGAAACTTAACACGCTCCAGCAGCGGCAACGATTCACGCTCGGCTTCCTCGAGCACGCGCTCATTAAAGGCCAGCCAGCTCAGTTCTCGGTTGATGAAATGTTCAGAAGTCATGTGTCAGGCGCTGCGCAGTGCGATGTTGTAGCCGTAGATTTCCTCGAAAATGTCGCATTTCCCATTGATGGCAATTTGCTCGACGGTGGTGTCATCTACGCCGGGAGTTTCAATAATCAGCGTGTCGCGTTCGCGACGCAGTTTAATTTCCTTGAGCCGCTGCGAATGACTGCGGTCCAGCGCATCGGCGATGCGCAGGATGGCGGCCAGTTTAAAAACGGTCATGCGGTCCTCGCGCGAGAGATCAGAAAAATGCGGATGATTGGGATCGGGGTTGTAGCGCCGGTGGTAACGGGTGAGCAGGGCGACCAGCGTGCGGTCATGGGTGCCGAGACCGAATATCTCCGTGTTGAGAACGATGTAGAGGCTGTGCTTGTGGTGTTCACGCGGGCTGAGAAAGAGACCGGTTTCGTGGAGGATGGCCGCCACACGAAGCAGCAGTTCATGTTTTGGTTCCAGCGCATGAAGGTCCTGAAGCTCGCGGAAAATCTGCTGGGCAAAGATCGCGACGTGCTCGGCGTGGGGCCGGTCGGTGTTGTATTTGCGCGCGATGACCCGTGCCGCCTGGAGCACCTCATCCTGGAAAGTTTTAGTCTGCGGATTATTCGACAACAAATCCATCAACAGATCGCGTTGAAAGTCGCCCTCGGGCACGACGAGCACCTTGTCGTCAAAGCGCCGCGCAAGCGCGAGATTGGTCTGAAGCGCGGTGACCATGCCCTCGCTGCCGGTGTAGCGCAGATGAAGCTTGCGCACCATCTCGTCGGCGCTCATGCCCGCGAGTTTTGCCGTGAAGTTCTCGAGTTTCTTCAGCTCGATGAATGATGCGCCCTGTTTGGATTCCGCAACATGCGGAGCCGCGCCCTGGATTTCCGTGCCGATGGCGACATGATATTCCGTGTCGTGAAAGCGCGCGTAGTCCGTGGCCAGTTGATCCACCACGCCGCGAATCTGCTCTTCAATGTGCGCCAGCTGCCGCACGCCCGCGACGTCCTCCCCGGCCACGGCCTCGCTGGCCCGGAAGATGCCGAGGCGGTAGCTGCTGTAGGCGGCGATGCGCCCCTTGCGAAAGTAGAGGGCCCGGGTGTTGCCGGGACCGATGTGGGAAACGAGCGTGTTCTTCTGCGCGATCTCCGGATTGTTCTTCAGCAGACGCAGGGTGATTTGGTAGATCAGGCGCGTCATTTCGCCGTCATCGATCAACTGCACGTTGCGCCCACCGGTAACCTGCATGCGATTGAGGAAAATCTCATGGTTCGAAGCCTCGGCCAGGACGTTCGTCGTAAAGCAGCGCACGTTGGCGGGCGGCACGGCGTATTCATCCAGCGACCGCTGAAATTCGCGGAGGATCGATGCCGCCTGTTCGACGATGGAGCGAGAGACGGAGCCGTTGCGGAAAATATCGCGCGCCAACGGCAGCGGTTTTTCAAGGTAATCCAGTGTCTGGCACACGCCCCTCTCCCCGCGTTCGCAGATGAGCAGGCTGACCGATGTCGCGCCGAACTGGATGACGGCGGCGAGTTCCGTGGCTGGTGCCGTGGCGGATTGTGACATGGGTCTAATGGTTGATTTTCCTGAGCCATGAGACCGCGCCGATCGCCACCGCATTGGAGCCGAGCTTGGCAATGGAAAATTTCACACTGCGAAAAATTTCCGGCACGGCAAAACGACGGACCTCTTCGCGCAGGTTTTGCAGATAATACTTCGGAAGTTCTTCCACGAGTCCGCCGCCGAGCGTGATGTGATCGGGCGCGAGAAGGTTGACCACCATGGCCACGCCCATGCCGAGATAGTGGATCGAGTTCTGGAAGATGAGCGCCGTCGCCTCCTCATTCGCCTTCAGCGACATGCTCAATGCCTTGCTCTTCATCTCTCGAAGTGACGCATCCGTTTTCGCGTCGAGTTTTGTCGATTTGCCACGGTAGCATTCCACGCTAGCCGCCGCCGCTATGCCCAATCGGCTTGTGAGATCCTCCAGCATAACCGTGCCGGGAATGACAGAACCAAGATGCGTGCCGGGAAAGCGGATCATCCCCAGTTCCATGCAAGAAACATTGAGCCCCTGAACCAATTGCCCCGCATAGACGAAACCCGCGCCCAACCCGGTGCCGGGAAATACGCCGAGCACTGAACGAGCGCCCTGGGCCGCGCCATGGGTGAACTCCCCGTAGGTGCCGGCATCCACATCGTTGAGCACCCCGACCGGACAGCGAAAGGTTCGACGCAAGGAATCGCCGATCGGAACGCGCTTCCAGCCGAGGTTGGGTGCATTAATTAAGATTCCCTTCTCCGCATCCACAGTGCCGGGACAGGCTATGCCGATCCCGCGCAATTTCCCGGGCTCCATGTGCGCATCAGCGATGGCTTCGCGAATGGTGCCAACGATGCGTTTTAGTCCCTTGTCCGTGCCACCACCCTGGGTCGATTTGCGGGCGGTGCCGAGCACATTAAATTCCGCATCCAGCACGCAAGCCATCATTTTCGTGCCACCCAGATCGAAGCCGATCCAAAAAGGTTTGCGGTTTATGGGTTTCTTCTTGGCGACGACTTTCTTGCTCATCGTTTCTAGTGGAACGGAGCGGCACGGGTAGCAAGTGACAAAACACGACAGTAGCAAAACTTAAGACCCTTCAAATTCAGTTGTCTCGTCATTTGAAGTCACAACTTTTTCCCCGCGATACCTTGTCAGCTATGGCTAAGTTCCAAGAAATGAGCGTGATATGCCGAACTCTAAACCTCTAGCATCCATAGTAAATTAAAGATTGAACCCCGTTCATAAAACTAATATGATCAACCTATGCGTGAATCCTCCGCTCAGTTTAGCTGGGGACGCATTTGGCGCCTCGCGCTTGGTTCCGTGTTCCTACTGTCACTGAAACTTGCTCCACTAGAGGCGGGCGTCGCCGGTAAAATCGTGGTTTATCCGACGAATTCATCCATCGAGATCGACTACGTAAAGCTCTACAACGCTCCCGGCCGGCAATTCACGGCTTACGTGCCTATCTCGCCCAACACCGTTCAATGGCGCGTGAACGGCATCGTGGGCGGCAATGCGACGCTGGGCACCATCAGCGCCACCGGCTTGTATGTCCCCCCGGCAAAAATCCCCGTTCCGAACACCGTCACCATTTCCGCGCGAAGCAAAGCCTATCCAACTTCGATCGGCTCCGCGTCACTGAAAATTACGCGTAACGTGCCGAATTTGTGGAGCGCTTATCCTTCGGAGCTTCAGACCGGGAATTATTCCGTGACATTTAATGGCTCAAACTTTGCGCCGGATTCGATGGCGATAGCCAACGGCGTGAACGTGGCGACAACGTATGTATCTCCAACTGCACTCGTCGTAAAAGGAATGGCAGCAGCGGGCACGTTGAAATTTCAGGTGCGGCAGCCGGGATCCGGTTCCGTGACGAGCAATCAAATCACCGTGCAAGTCGTGCCCACAGTCGTGGCAGTCGCTGTCTCACCCGTGACCGCCGTCGTATCCTTGGGAAAAAGCCAGACCTTCACGGCCACGGTAACCGGCAACAGCAACAGTGCCGTCACTTGGGCAGTCAACGGCATGATCGGGGGTTCATCCGTCTTGGGCACGATTTCAACGACGGGCACCTACACTGCGCCAGCGAGTCTGCCGAGCCCGGCGACGCTCACCATCAAGGCCACCTCGATGGCGAACCCGACCTCATCAGCGCAGGCGACGATCATGATCACCACGCCGCCCCCGTCCGTGGCCACCGTCACCGTAACGCCAGCAACCGTGAGTGTGACCTATGGCAAAACTCAGACCTTCACCGCGGCCGTCGCGAACACGGCAAACACCGCAGTCACTTGGTCCGTGAACAGTGTGACGGGCGGATCGGCAGCGGTGGGCACCATCACTGCTGATGGTGTCTACACCGCGCCCGCATCAGCACCCTCATCGTCCAATAACACCGTGACGATCAAGGCAGTGTCGGTGGCAACCCCCTCAGCATCGGGCCAGGCATACGCCATGCTGACTGCAGCCCCCACCGGACCCACCTGGCTTACGGGCGCACGATTCCTTGAGCAGTCATCTTTCGGTCCAACTCCAGCAACGCTCGCGCAAGTCAAGCAACTTGGCATCAGCGCTTATTTGCAACAGCAGTTCACACTTCCGGAAACGCCCATCTTCGTGCCGTTGAGCAACTCCATGGGTGACCTGAAACAATGGGTGCTCTACAATTACACCAGCGCGCCGGATCAACTCCGTCAGCGCGTAGCCTATTCGTTGGGCCAGATCCTCGTTACGTCCGCCAGCAAGCTCATTTACGCGGATGAGATCATTCCGTCGATGCGCCTGCTCAGCAAACACGCGTTCGGCAACTACCGGACTCTGCTGCGCGAGATGTCGGTGTCGCCATCAATGGGCAAATTCCTGGATCTGGCCAATTCACGGCGGCCCGGCTTGTCGGGTGGTGCCAACGAAAACTATGCGCGCGAGCTAATGCAACTGTTCACGATCGGGCTATGGCGCCTGAATCAAGACGGCTCGCTTATGCTTGACCCGGCGACCCAGCAACCGATGCCGACCTACAACCAGCAAACAGTCGCCCAAGTGGCCCTGGCGCTCACGGGCTGGACCTACGCCCCCGCACCCGGCACCACCCCGAACATGTCGGGCAACCATGAATCCTTTGCCTCGCCGATGATAACTTGCCCAGGCAATCACGACTCCTCGCAAAAGAATATCCTTGGCGTCGTTCTGCCCGGCGGGCAATCGGTGGAGCAGGATCTCGACAGCGTGTTGGATATTCTTTTCAACCATCCGAACACCGCGCCCTTCATCGCCACCCGACTGATCCGCAGCTTGGTGACAAGCAATCCAAGCCCTGAATATATTACACGCATTGCAAATGTGTTCGATAACAACGGAGCCGGAGCGCGGGGCGATTTGAAATCGGTCGTGACCGCGATCCTGCTCGATCCCGAAGCGCGCAATGACACGCCGAGCGTGAATGGCGGACGACTGAAAGAGCCGATCCTGCAAATCTCCAACCTGCTGCGCGCACTCAACGGCGGCTACTCAGCCAACCAGCAGGTGACTTATATCTATGAACACCTGGCACAGATGCCGATTGGTCCGCCATCCGTTTTCAACTGGTTCTCGCCACTCTATCGCATCCCGCGCAGTCCGCTATTCGGCCCGGAATTTCAAATCTACACGCCATCAGAGGCCACCTTGCGCGGCAACTTCATGTATTGGTTGCTGACGCAATCGGGCAACACGGTGACCTTCGATCTGTCACCGTTCCAACCTTACGGAAATGACATGCCGGGCTTGGTCGAAGCCGTCAATCAAGTCCTACTCTACGGACGCATGGATCCCGCCATGAAGCAGATATTAATCGATGCGGCAAAACCAGGTTACGACGCGCAAACACGCATCATGACCGTGCTTTATCTCACCGCGCTTAGCGGTCAATACGTCGTGCAATATTGAAGCTACCATTCCCAACCAATAAAACATCATGTCCTCACATCCTTTTGCCCGCAGACGATTCCTCGCCGGAGCAGGCGCAGCCGGACTTCTCTCTCAATTCGGCCGCATGAGTGCCGTCGCGCAATCGAGTCTGAGCGCCCCACCGGATTATAAAGCACTGGTGTGCATTTTCCTCACGGGCGGCAACGACGGCCATAACACCATCGTGCCCCTCTCACCGGCTGAATTCGCCTCCTACAAAAATGCCCGCGGCGGACTCGCACTACCCGACAGCAATGGTGCCTTGCTTCCAGTAACAACGCCCGGCGGCACTCCATACGGACTGAACCCAGGCCTGGCTGCGCTTCAACCCTTGTGGGCGCAAGGGAAAATGGCAGTGATGGCCAACGTCGGCATGCTCGTGCAGCCAGTCACCCGCACGCAGTATCTCGCCAATTCACTGCCGGTGCCGACCAATCTTTTTTCGCACTCCGATCAGGCGCAGCAGATGCAGACCGGCATCCCCTCATCGTCTGGCGGCACCGGATGGGGCGGTCGTTCCGCGGACTTGCTGCAATCCTTGAACGGAGCTGCGACCTTCCCGACCGCATGTTCGATCTCCGGTCCAGCCTTGTTTTGCACCGGCAACGCCATCCAGTCGACCTCATTGTTTCCAGGATTTAATCTGGATGTCGATGGCATGTCGCTCTGGCCTCAATCCGCCGCCGATGCCCGCAAGATCGGACTGCAACAGATTATCAAGCTCGACAGCGGTCTCGCTCTTGTGCAAGCCGCGAATCAGGCGCGCAAGGACGCGCTCACACTTAACGCGATGCTCACCGGCGCGGCATCCACCGTCAAAACGCAGTTCCCCGGCACCAGCCTCGGCGTGCAACTCAAGCAAGTCGCCAGCATTATCAGTTTGCGAAACGCGACCGGCATGAAGCGCCAGGTATTTTTCTGTTCACTCGGTGGTTTCGATACCCATAGCGCCCAGACCTGGCAACAGTTCGATCTGCTGCGGCAGGTCGGCCAGGCCTTGTCTGCGTTCTATCAAAGCACGGTCGAGATGGGAGTACCCGATAAGGTGACAAGCTTCACGCTGTCTGATTTCGGCCGCACCTTGCAACCCAGCGGTAGCGGATGCGATCACGGCTGGGGCAACCACCATCTCATCCTCGGCGACGCCGTCGTAGGCGGCAATGTCTACGGCACCTTCCCCAACCTGGCCTTGGGCGGTCCCGATGACTCCGGCTCCCGCGGCGCAATGATCCCGAGCACCTCTACAGAACAGTTTGGCGCGACATTCGCTTCGTGGCTCGGCGTGCCGGCGAACCTGATGACCTCCGTGTTCGGCAACATCGGAAACTTCAGCAACACCAACCTCGGGTTCCTATAAAGTAACTCGCGAGTCCCTTCGCGAGTTCTTCAAATCCAAAACCGCGAAGAGACTCGCGGACTACTTTCTAGGCATCACGGCAAATCCGTTGCGCCCATGAGGTAGAGATCGCAGGCTCTCGCGGCTCCTCGACCTTCATTGAAGGCCCAAACAACGAGACTCTGTCCGCGGCGACAGTCGCCGGCGGCGAAAACTCCGGGGAGGCTGGTGGTGTATTTGCCGTGTTCGGCTTTCACATTGCTGCGCGCATCGCGCTCGACATTGAGCGCATCCAGCAACGGTTGTTCGGGACCGAGGAATCCCATCGCCAGCAACACGAGTTGCGCTGGCAGCACCTTTTCAGTGCCGGGAATGTTCTTGGGAATGAACTGACCTTTGTCATTCTTGGCCCACTCGACTTGCACGGTGTGAACCGCTTTCACATTGCCATTTTCATCACCATCGAATCGGGTCGCGGTGGTGACATAGATGCGCGGATCATCGCCGAACTTGGCGGCGGCTTCCTCTTGTCCGTAATCCATCTTGTAAGTCTTGGGCCATTCGGGCCATGGATTATCCTTCGCGCGTTCCAGCGGCGGCTTGGGCAATATTTCGATTTGCACAAGGCTCTTGCAGCCATGCCGCATCGAAGTGCCCACGCAATCGGTGCCGGTGTCACCGCCGCCAATGATGATCACATCCTTGCCTGCGGCATTGATGAAGGTGCCATTTTGATGTTTGTCGAGAACCGCCTTGGTGTTGGCGGTGAGGAAATCCATCGCGAAGTGAACGCCCTTCAATGGTCGGCCTTCGATGGGAAGATCACGCGGCTTGGTGGCGCCGGTGCACAAAACCACGGCATTGAAGTCCTTGAGCAGTGACTCGCTGGTGATGTCTTTGCCGACTTCGGTGTTGCAGATGAACTTCACGCCTTCGTCTTCCAGCAATTTGATGCGGCGCAGCACCACTTCATTTTTATCGAGCTTCATGTTCGGGATGCCATACATGAGCAGGCCGCCGGGCCGGTCGGCGCGTTCGTAAACCGTGACGGTGTGACCCGCTTTATTGAGCTGGGCGGCGGCGCTCAAACCCGCAGGGCCGGAACCGATGATGGCGACTTTCTTGCCAGTGCGCTTCTGCGGCGGCTCCGGTGTGACCCAGCCTTCTTCCCAGCCCTTGTCGATGATCGCAACTTCGAGATTCTTGATCGTGACCGGCGGGTTGTTGATCCCGAGCACGCACGAACCTTCGCACGGCGCCGGGCAGACGCGGCCGGTGAACTCCGGGAAGTTGTTTGTCTTGTGGAGGCGCTCCAGTGCTTCCTTCCACAGCCCGCGGTAAACGAG
>JANNQW010000107.1:0-2886 GCA_031400955.1 Verrucomicrobiota bacterium | reverse complement strand
CACGAATCCGACAACAGCAGCATCGGATGGGCAAAACAGACGAGGGGCAACGCTCGAAAAGCCGGAACCACGTTAGTAACCATCAAACGTCGGGACTGAAGCGGGCAAAAGCTTTCCCCCAAGGAGTAAGTTTTAAGGCCGCTCGACCGCGAATCGTTCAACAACCGTTATCATTGCGGCTGCGCGCAATGATAACCATGTTCGTTAGGCGGCGTGGACTGTGACTCTCTCATGTGAACTCCTACTGTGACGTCGCGCTCGGAATAGCACGAACGCGCCAATGGATGCGAGAAGAACTCCGACCGCTGCCACTGAAGCAACCCAGCGCACCATCGCGCCCGGATTGGTGAAGATGTAGCCGCCGCCTGGCTGGTAAACGACGCTGTCGCGGCCAACGATGGCCTCAATGCCGAGCAATCGCTCCAAGCCGGGAAACACAATCTGCTGACTGCACGCGGCGACGAGGACTCCGAGTGTGATGAACACCCAACCGACTGCTCTGTGGTGTGTGGACTTCATCGTGACGTGCGAACGCCGCCTAACGTCCCCGGTCAGCTGCCCCGGAAAGCTGGCGGTCGGGGTGCGTAAGCAGCCCGAGTGCCAGCTTGTAGGGGTTAGCTGGACCGGCTCGTTCGGCTGTTTGATTCATTGTATATTTGTTTCGCTATAAGGACAACGGCCATGACAAAACACATCTGTGATGCGATAGAGATAAAGGATGTCATGTAGTAGGCGCGGAGTGTATCTCCATCATTGAAAGGCCACTCCAGAAGTCCGAACTCAGCGAGCCCGAACAAATACGAATACGCCGACCCAACAAGAAAAAGCGCACATCCGATGGATAGGAAAAGCCATCCCTTCTCTTTTGTCACTCGGTATACTCCAGCCGCAACCAATCCAACCCAAACATCGGCGATGATTGAAGCAATCGAGGCGAAGTGAAAAGGAAGGCTTTCGGGTTGCATTTATTTTTGTGCCGAACGTTCAAGCGCTGGCACCGCTGGGGCGGCACAGCGCGTTGATAGCAGAGTTGATTTTGGGTTCAGGGAAATCATCAATGAAACAAGCGAGCCCCAGCGGTTGTCCAGCCGCGCCTTGTTCGCCTTCGTTTGTGCCGTGGTCGTCGTCATGGCTTCTTTCGGGCGGTGACTGCTGCAAGAATAGCATCAAACGATGCTCTGAATCGTCTATAGGCCTCCGGCTCTGCTGCGAGCGCTTGTGCTCTAGTGCGATCTCCCAATATCCCCAATCCGCTGTTACTTGCAAAAAGCTTCGGTGATGTCTTCTCGATAGTGTGCCAAGAACCCACAACAACCCGCTCCGGTCCCCTGATAAGCTCAATCTGAGTGAAGCCACTATCGGGGCCGTAGTGAATCCGCTGCTCCTTCGGGAATGAGGCGAGATGCTCCTTCCATAGGGCGTCCACTAATGCGCGAGCCTCGGGTGAGTCCCCATTGATCTCAGCAATGAGGGTCGATCTAGGTCCCTCACCTAGCCGAAAGGACTCCTCTGTTATGCGAATCGAACGAGGGTCTTGTTCGCCTTTCTTTTCTTCGACTGTGAGGATTAAATTGCCGAGTTGCGTCCGATCATCCCTCGCCATATCCTTACGGCTGTAGAGTGTAGGCAATTTAGCTGTCTGACTTACGACCGAATGCTCAGTCTCATCTGGAATCGTGTAGCTGACGGAGAATACATCATGTCCGTCCCCCCTCTTGGTGATCACTCGAATCTGCATACCCTCCCCGAGAGATTCGCTTCGGGGGGTCACGCCCATTCCGGAACCTTGGCATCGAATTACCACCAATTCCCTCACACCCATCAATGGGAACCGGGCAGTCTCCTTTCCATTCTTCTCGATTCTCAAGATTGTGTTAGCAGTCGATTCGATCTTGATGTGCTGCGAAGTGATGGCGCAGTCCACAATCTCACCTATCTGCTCGAGGGCTTCATCTTTCGCTCGCTCTCGTCCTTCCTCGGCGGCCCGTAGCGGTTGAATTGTCGCAAGTGCTGACAGAAATGCGGCAGCGAGAAATTTCTTCATAGTGGGAATGGTTTTGTGGCGAACGTCAAAGAGCACGCAACCCTATCAGCGGGAGCGAGCGTCAATCACGGGGTTGAGGTTGAAATTACGGTGGATCATCGAGACAAGGCGGCTGATAGGGGTTGCTGTGTCTCGGCTTGTTAGACTTCTGGTTTTAGGTTCTGGTTCCGATACTGCTCGATGATTTCAGCAGTCGAGACAGCCTCCCAGTGATCACGGTCTCGTTCGAGGTGTTGCCGTCTCTCCGCAAATCTCACTTCATCTTCCGGCTTCACGGCTTCAGTCTCGTGAAGCAGGCACTTGATGACAGCGGCCTGGGCGGCTCTTACCTTCTCCGCGGCATTGGCTAGCTTGTCGCCTGAAGATTCGCTTTTGATGTGATGAAGTAGCTCAGCCCCGCGCTTCTCGAGGATGCCCTTTTTCTTCTGTGCACCTTTTCTGACGACGTATGCAGTCATTTTCTGTTTTCTTCAGGCTAACGTTGTTTAGTCACACTAAACTGTGGTTTGTTTGATTGGCCAACAGTTTTATGTAGATTTTGTATTGAATTCGCCCACAGTTTTGGTTACGATTTTGATTTATAAATGGACAAGAGCAATCAATCAAAAAGCCAACCTGATGTCAAGCCATGGGTTCGCCGAGTGGTGGAGGCGGCCGGGGTGGTGCTGCCAGCCACGCCCGACGGGGAAAAAAGGCTGGGCTGGTGGGGCGTGGAGATGGCCAGGTTTCTCCGTTTTTGCAAGAGTATGCCGGAGGGCACGGAATTGCGTCCAGCCATGGAAGGCTATGGACGGTATTTGAAAGGTGCTGAACCGCCCTTGCAAGACTGGCAGCTCGATCAG
>JANNQW010000106.1:0-19815 GCA_031400955.1 Verrucomicrobiota bacterium | reverse complement strand
GGCGGTGTTCGCAATTATGGCGATGATGCCGCGAATGCTGGTGCTGCGCAGCAAGGATCGGAAAAAGGAGGTTAACCTGCTTTTCTGCGGACACTTCGCCGAGATGCAGGAGGAAGACTATGTGGCGAAGATGAAGGATCTGCTCGCCTCACCCGAGGGTGCGATGGAGGCACTGACGCGCGATTTGTTTCAAATGGGGCTGCTGGTGCACCAGAAAAAATTCCGCTTCCTCGGCTATGCCTACACGTTCTGCATGCTGGGCTTGCTGCTGACGGGCGCACTGGCGGCTTTGGGGCGCATGCATCTGATCTGATTCGACTGATGGAACGGGACGCGATCATCATCCGGGGTTTGGATTTGCCGGTGCGTCTCGGTGTGCCGGATGCGGAGCGCGCGAACTGGCAGACGATCCGTGCGGATGTGGAACTGGAGATGCAGACCGGGTTTGATACCTTGCAGGACGAACTGAGGGAGACGCTCGACTACGAAGCGGTGGCGAATGAGATCAAGACCCTGGCTGCGGCACGGCCCCGGAAGCTGCTGGAGACGCTGGCTGCGGAGATGATCGCGGCGTTGCTGCGTCATCCTGCGGTCGCGAGTGTCACGGTGGAACTGCGCAAACGCATCCTTCCGGGGGTGGATCATGTGGCCGTGCGGATGAAGCGGGGCAGGGTATAAGCCAAGAATCGCTTGCGCCGCCGCGTCGTCGGCTGTTTGTCTGGTGCGCACTTAGAAAAATGTCAGACCGCCCCCGCAATCCAGATCCCGACCAGGAATTGATCACGCGCTCCCAGGAGGGAGACACGCGGGCGTTTGACGATCTGGTGCGGAAATACACGCCCAAGCTCTACGGCATGGTCTACAACATGACCTCCAATCGCGAGGACACGGCGGATCTGTTGCAGGACATTTTTGCGAAGGCCTACCGTTCTTTGAAACGATTTCAGGGGATGAGCACGTTCTACACGTGGATTTATTCCATCAGCGTGAACATGACGCTGAACTTTCTCAAGAAGCGGGGTCGCTATACGAAGCTAAGCATGGATGACGTGGACAACGGCATTCAGAACGATCCCGATTTTATCAAGGTCACGTCCGGGGACAGTCCCCTGCGGGAAGTGAACATTCATGAGCTGCAAATAAGATTGAACGAGGCCATGATGAAGCTGTCTGAAGACCACCGAACCGTGGTGACTCTTTACGACATTCAAGGCTTGCAACATTCTGACATCAGCAAGATTCTGGGCGTCTCTGAAGGCACCGTGCGCAGTCGGTTGTTTTACGCCCACCGTCAGTTACAGAACTATCTTGAAGATTTCCGCAAATAACTTGTCCAACCTAGCCGTTAATCGTAATACCCCGAACCCTGCAAACCGAAGCTCCCGCCATGATTGAAATCGACGAAATTCAGAAGCTGATCCGCCTTAAGCGCCACGAACGTCCGCCCGAGGGTTTTGTGGACGACTTTATGTCTTCTTTCAGGGAGCGTCAGCGTTCCGAGATGCTCCACCGCTCCGCGCGTGGACTGTTGTGGGAGCGCGTAACGTCTTATTTTTCAGAGATGATCAATCCTAAGTGGGCCTGGGCCACGGCGACGGTTGCCGTAGTAGCACTGCTTGGCATCACTCTGCGTCCACACGAAGCGACTGGCTTGCAGGTGGCGCAAAATCAGCAGGACGGCTTTGAGGTCAGCGGGTTCACCGCCACAGACCCCGACGCAGTCATTGCCGACGTGCAGAATTACCTCAAGGCCAAAGAATTCGAGCCTGATGGAGCCACTGCCCGTCAACAGGTGATGAAGCCTCGCATCGTCCAGCCCAGACAGGGTGAGATGATCCCGGCCACTCTTGGGAACCGGCCTACCTTCACCGTTCAGCACTGATCACGGCGCGCGGCGGCCGAATTTCTTTTCCAGTTCCGCATAGGAAATCTGGATGAGCGTGGGTCGGCCATGCGGACAGCACCAGGGCATCTCGCAGACCAGCAGATCAGCCAGCAGCTTTTGCAATTCCGGGATGCGGAGCAGATCGTTCGCCTTGACGGCATGACGGCAGACGGTGGTCGCGATCATGTCCTCGCCTAGGCGCAGTGATGAAGTGCGGCTGCTGACGCTGGCCAGTTCATCCAGCACGGCCCGGAGCAGGGCTTGTGGATCATCGCATTTAATGAATGAAGGCAGGGCGTCGATCTTGAACGTGTTCGAACCGAAGGGCTCCGCCTCGATGCCAAGTTTGTGCAGCGTTTCAAGATGGTGGCGAATGGCGTCGAACTCCTGCGGCGGCACCTCGAGCAGGATCGGTAAAAGCAGCCGCTGGGCGGGCACGCCTTCGTGTTCCATTGCGCGGCGGAGTTGTTCAAAGAGAACTCGCTCATGCGCGGCGTGCTGGTCCATCAGCACCAGTCCCTCGCTGCTCTCCATGAGCACATAGAGTTTTCCGATCACGCCGAGAATGCGGAAGTCCGCAGCATTGGGCACTGCTTTTGCGGGCGCTGGATGGTAAGCGGGTTCTATGGGCTGTGACCCCGGATTGGGCTGACTGTGTGCGATCGGTTCCACGGCGCGCGGCATGAAAACTGCGCCGCTGGAAGATGGTGCGAAATGCTGTGTGGTCGCGATCTGCTCTCGCTCTGGGAACAGCGCGGGCGTTTGCGCTGTTTCCAACTGAAGTGCCTCCGGGGACGCGGACCGGCGCGTGAAGGGGATGTGTCCCGTGGGAATCGTGCTGGTGGCGGCCAGGGTTCCTGCAACCGCGCGCACCACGGCCTCGCGCACGGTGCCCGCGTCGCGGAACCGCACTTCTTTTTTTGCCGGATGGACATTGATGTCAAAATCCTCCGGCGGCATTTCGATAAACAAAAAGGTCACGGGATGCTGGCCCTTCATCAGTGCAGTATGATAGCCTTCGCGCAGTGCATAGTTCAGCGTGGGACTGTCCACCGGTCGCTTGTTGAGGAAGACTAGCTGCATCTGCCGCGTCGGTCGGCTCAGTCCGGCGCCTCCGATGTAGCCGCGCACGGTCACGCCGTTCAATTCCAGCGGCGTGATGGGCAGCAGGCGCGCAGCCAGCTCCCGGCCGGCCATGCCCTCGATGCGGGCCCGGACGTCCTCGGTGGCGGGAAGCTGGAACAATACTTCACCGTCGCGCAGCAAAGTGAAGGCCGCATGGGGATTGGCGATGGCATGAACGCGGAATTGCTGCTCGACGTGCGCCAGTTCTGTCGGTTCCGTGCGCAAGAATTTTCTCCGCGCGGGGACATTGTAAAAAAGCGCGCGGGCCTCGACGATGGTGCCTGGAGCTCCGCCGTAATCGCGCACGGCATGCATTTTGCCTCCATGGATTTCGATCTCAGTGCCGGAAAGTGCGCCAGCCTCGCGGGTGGCCAGTCGGAAGCGTGAAACGCTGGCGATGCTGGGGATTGCCTCCCCGCGGAAGCCTAACGTATGAATAGCGGCCAGATCCTCCTTCGTGCGGATCTTACTGGTGGCGTGTCGCTCCATGCAGAGCATGGCGTCCTCGCGATCCATTCCGCAGCCGTCGTCGGTCACGCGAATCAGCGCCGCGCCGCCTCGCTGGATATGGACCTCGATATGCCGGGCGCCGGAGTCGAGGCTGTTTTCCACCAGCTCCCGCACCACGGCCGCGGGCCTCTCCACGACTTCGCCTGCGGCCACCTGGGAGGCGAGGGCGTCAGACAGAATGCGAATCCGGCTCATGAGGTTTGCGAAATGGAGTGAAATGCGTTAACAGGTCAGCGGTTGCCAGACACTGCACCAGACCGGCTTGATCGAAATATTTTCCGACGAGCAGGATGGATGGAGACGGCCCCGAACTACGATCATGATTACCGCCACTGATTCCGCCGTCAAACATCTCCGCGAGCTATTGCTGGCCAACGCAGCGGCTGAGGGTAGTGGTTTGCGTCTGGCCGTGCGGCATGGAGGTTGCGCTGGCCTCGAATATGTCATGAAGGTTGACGCTCCGGGCGCTGCCGACCGGGTTTTTGACCATGGCGGCGTGCGGTTCATCGTCGATGAGCAAAGTCTTCCGATGCTGGACGATTCATGCATTGATTACTCTGAATCGCTTTCGGACGCGGGCTTCAAGGTGGTCAATCCGAATGCCGCGCGCAGTTGTGGCTGCGGCACTTCATTCGAGCCCGGGCCGGTCTGAGCCACCTCGGAAACAATGTCAAAAATCATTTTTCAAAGCACGTTTTATCCGCTAATTAGGGTGCTTGTAGATACGATTGCCTTTTAATTTTTTTTATGCGCTCCCAGTTTTTGAATGACGGTTCTGATTTTCGCTCGCGCAGCGGCGGTCAGTTTGCGCGGGAGCGTCGCAGCAATGGAATGTTCTGGTGGACCATTGTCATCACGATGCTCCTTGGCGTTGCGACCTTCAGCTGGATTTTCAGCATCATGGTTTTCAAGTATCCCGAGAAGCCGTTTAATTACAGTCTCCTGGCCCGCTTAAAAAAGCTGGAGCCGCTGATGGAGTTCGACCCGCTCACCGTGCCACATGGTGAATTCCACACCGCAAAAGAGATGTTGAAATACAGCGATCTCAACATGGAGCAGCTTCGGGTGAAGAACGCGCTGCTCAAGCGGGCCTACATTTCCAATTACAAGGAGGACAACCCTGAATACATCAAGGGCACCTACATTGTGCTTCATACCAGGGCGCTTACCGCATCTGATGTAATGCCTCATGGCTGGGTGGCGCGCGCTCTCTCCGTGGATATTGAAGATGTCGAGGTGGAAATTCTTTTGCCGGGAGCTGATCCCGCGAAAGCTCCCTATGAAGACGGGCAGACGATCATCTTCAATAACAAGACCACTTTCGCCGCCGTAGTGAACCTCGATCGCAAAACGGCGAAGGGTGCCGACGGCATTTGCGTCTCGGTCGTGCCCATCGTTTATGGCGAGCATTTACTCAGCGGTGAGGCCAAGATCGCTCTTGAGGCGCCCGACAAGCTCAATTTGGGAGCGCGCTGGCCGTTGACGGAGCCCGTGAGCATTCCCGCTGCAAAAGTGGCCGCGCAGGAACAGTAGTCGTGTTCAAGTGTTATGGCAGTCCGTCAGTAGATGTTTTTTTAGGCGGGAACTTGGCAGAATTAACGAGAGTTCTTGATTTTACTCGTGGCCACGCCACGCTTTACAACTAGCCGTGCGTTACGCAATTTTCGGAGACATTCACGCCAACCTGGAAGCCCTCACGACAGTGATCGAGGACTCCCAGGCTCAGCGTTGCAATAGCTACGTCTGTCTGGGAGACGTGGTCGGTTACAACGCGAATCCGAGTGAATGCCTTGATCAAGTCCGTGCAATGGACTGCCCCACAGTCAAGGGCAACCACGACGACGAGGCCTCGCAAGAACGCTCGCTGGATGACCTCAATCCGCTGGCGGAGAGTGCGCTGCTCTGGACGCGGAAGCAGTTGAGCGAAGACCAGAAGCAATGGTTGCGAGAGCTGAAAATGGTTCGGCAGGTGCGTGATTTCACCATTGTCCATGCCACGCTCGATTCTCCAGCAAGCTGGGCCTATGTCAGCAATCGCTTTGATGCCATGGCTAGCTTCAGCTACCAGTTCACGCAGCTTTGTTTTTACGGACACACGCATACGCCGCGCATCTACGAAAAAAGCGACACGGTGCAGTGCCTGCGCGAGACCGAGGTCAATCTTCGACGGGGAGTGAAGTATTTCATCAATGTCGGCAGCGTCGGCCAACCCCGCGATGGTGACTGGCGGGCTTCCTACGCCATCTACGATTCCGACAATCAATCGGTAAAAATTCACCGGCTTGAATATGACCTGCGAACTACGCAGCAGAAAATTCGCGACGCCGGCCTGCCGGGCATCCTTGCCGAACGACTTGCCCTCGGACGATGAGTGGATCATTTGGAGTGGATCTTGCCCAATTTGGCTCGGCGCTGATTCTCAAACCCAGTTCGATGGGTGACATCGTGCTCACTCTTCCCGCAGTGAGCTGCATCAAGCGGGCCTTTCCGCATCTGCAACTGCGCTGGCTCTGCAATGAGGAATGGCTGCCTCTTCTCGAAGGTAATTCGCATCTTGCCGGAGTGATTCCATTTCCAAGAAGCCAGTTTCGAGGGCCGCTGGCCATGCCCGCATTGATTCGCTGGGTCTATAAGTTCAACAAGCTGCCGCGCGAGCAGCCGGAGATTGCGCTGGATTTTCAGGGCTTGCTTCGGAGCGCGCTGCTCGGTGTGATGCGTGGCGCACGACCCTTAATGGGACTCTCCGACGCGCGGGAGGGGGCAAACCTATTCCATAATCATGTGGTCAAGCTCAAACCGGGAACGCATGCAGCGGATCGTTATCTGGAGCTCGCGCGAGAACTTGGCGCAGGTGTGGATGAAGAGGCGCTTGAATGGCCGCTGCCCCAGGGTGTTTCTCCTGCGAGTGAGATACCGGACCACTTCATTTTGCTTCATCCTTATTCACGCGGGGATAGAAAATCTCTCGAGCGCGAGGCGCTCCAGTCGCTTTGTGATTCCCTGGCGCCGAACAGCGTGATCCTTGCCGGTCGCGTATTAGATCCGCCAATCATTACTGGCTTGCATGTGCGGTCACTGCTGAACGCGACCAGCATCGCCCAGCTCATCTGGCTGCTCCGGCACGCGCGCGCCATCGTCAGCGTGGACAGCGGCCCGATGCATATTGCCGCCGCGCTGCAACCTGCGCGCACCCTTGGCATCCATACTTGGAGCGATCCCAGATTTGTGGGTCCCTATGACAAGCGGGCTAGGGTGTGGAAGGCGGGACGAATCGCGCATCGCGGAGATTTTTCCGATGCTGAGGCGCTATCAGAATCAAGCTTTGCCGTCAGTGATGCTCGTAGACTCGCGGATACGGTCCTGCAAATCGTGGCCTCTTGAAAATTAAGTTGCGGACACCATGAAGTTCAACCGCGCCCGTTGGCATCATCTATCGCGCGACGCAGGATTTCTCTGGCGAGTCTGCGGTGGGATTATTGCCGCTGGGATCATCATTGCCGGCATCATGCAGTCACTTCGGCCGGATAATGTAAACAACATCGGGGACTTGGTGGTGTCGTATCCGCAGGAATGGCAGTTGCGCATGAAATCTCGGGCGGGGGAGTTGGCGGCATCTGCCATGCAACAGCCTGCAGTGCTGGCAGCCTGGCTTGGTGAACTGGGGCGTGGAATGAAGATTGAGGCGCCCGGCTGGAAATTTGATACCGTCAACTGGCGCATTCACGACATCGAGTTGCTTCCGTTGCTTCAGAAAAACACGATCAATGATTCCCAGCGCGAATTGTTTTCCGACTACACACTCGGTTTATTCCTTGAGAAAAGCGATACACGTTCCAGTGCGCTCGCTCGTATTCACGAGGCGGCGTTGCGAGATCCGCTTGTGCGATTCGCCGGCGGATTCGCCGGTGATCTCCTGGTGATTGAAGGCAAACGAAAGGAAGCTCTGGCCGCTTATTTGCGCGAAGGGAGTTTTGATGAGTCGAGTGAGGCCAGGCGATCAGCATTTTCACTGGCGCTCAGATTAGAGGACGCGGATGCTTTGCGCCTTTTATGCGCGGACGCACGGTGTCTGAACGAGGCCGGGTCGGAATCTGTGTCAAGCGCCGCTCGGATTACTGGGGACTGGTGGCTGATGTTTCGTGCCGTCGCCAAAGTGCAGTGGATGCGCTGGTCGCAGACGCTAGTGATGCCGCTGGCGTTGTTCGCGGCTGGTGTTTGGTATTTACTGCTCGTTCATGCCGGAAGCGGAGAACGTTGGCGCTGGCTTCGCTATCTTTCTCCAGTGTTTGCGGGGGTGATGAGCGTGTGGCTGCTGGAAGCCTGGATGGAGGCGGATCACTACGGGATCGCCGACGATGATCAAAAGACAATGGGTCACGAAATTCTTCAGTGGGTCATGTATGTCGGACTTCCTGAGGAATTGGTCAAGCTTGCGCTGTTTGCTGTGTTCCTGCCGTTGCTGCTGAAGCAGGGTTCCGCTTCCAAGGCGGCGCTCACCGCAGGATGCGTGGGGCTTGGATTCGCCTTCGATGAAAACCTTGGCTACTTTCTTCATGAAGGTGGGCAGGTGGCAATCGGCCGACTGATAACCGCAAATTTCCTGCACGTCACTCTGACCGGAGTGGCTGGAAGTGCTCTCTACGAGATGGTGCGCTCGCGATTTCACCGGGCTGTGGAGTTTTTAGTGGCCTTCCTCGGCGCATGTATTGCCCATGGTGTCTACGATTTTGCCAGCACACCAAGTGCGCAGCAGATGGGGGTCGATCTTGCTGGCATCATCGTGCTCGCGGTCATGGCGCGGATTTATCTCGACCTTCTGAAGCCGGAAGACGGTGAACTGCGGCAGCGGACGCTCTCCGCCACGTCCGTTTTCTGCACCGGCAGCGCTGTGCTAGTTGCGGTCACGATTATTGTGACTGTGTGGCAGATGGATTCCATGAGCGGAGCGACGGAAGCGCTTAGGAGTCTTGTCTCCGTGTTCCCTGTGGCGCTGATTTATGTTCGCGAGTTTCGCGAGCTTTGATCAACTCGCCCCAGCATCAGCGAAGCGTTTCACCAGGTTCGGCGCGAAACGCTTGAGTTCATTCCACGGCGGGAGCCAGGTGGCGGATGGTTTTGTCTTCCTGCCGTCAGTAACCGCCTCGCGCACCATTCGTGAGAACATCTCGACCAAAAGTCCCTCCTCTGCGGAAACATCCTTAAGGTCGTTGAACAGCGACTCGTGGTTGTAGCGTTTCAGCAGCGCGCGGGCGGTTTGCCGGTAGGCATCGGGCAAGCGGCGGAGCTTGTCGGATTCCGCAGCGAAACCCAGCTCGTCCCAAAGGCGTGAGAGCAGTGCGCGCGTCACTTCCCGCGCCATGCGCATCAGCCCGGATTTGGCATCCTCCCGTCCGGTGATGGGATCCACGCCTATGTGCTGGTGCTTGTGTTCGAAGTTGCCGCCCAGATCCACCTGGCAGACACGCTGCGAGGGTGCCACGCGAAACACGTCGCAAAGCATCCTGATTTCCAATCCCCAGTCTGAGGATACCCCCATTTTTGAGAGGAATCCCGCGTCAGCGGCGAATTCGCCGGACAGTGGATAACGGAACATCGCGAGAAAGCTCAGCAGTGGCGTAAACCCGAACAGTTCGCGCAGAGCCTGCAGCATGGGAAACACCAGCAGCCGTGTCACCCGGCCATACATGCGCTCGCGCACACGGCCATAATAGCTCTTGGCGAACACGTAGTTCATGTCCGGATGCACCACCGGCAGGCAGAGACGCCAGAGCATATCGCGTTCGTAGTTCACGATATCGCTATCGTGGCAGGCGATGACGCCGCGGTGTCCGCTCGCGAGCAGGTGGGCGATTCCCATCCAGACATTCGCGCCCTTGCCGTGGGTGTGCTGACAGTTGGTGAGTGCGTCCACTTCAAGGTGCAGCGCATCCAACTGCGGCCCGTCGTTCCACAAGATTGTGTGCTCCACGCCATCGAGCCGTGATTTGAAAAATCGCAGCGCGCGCTTGTGCTGGGCCGCGCTCATGCCGTTCATGCTGATGACGACACGTTTCACATATCGCGCACCCGCCACTTGTCCCAGCATTCGGGGGAATGCCTTGCCCTCCAGTTCCGAGTAAAGGGCGGGTATGACCAAAGCCACCGGCTTCTTTTTAGAAAATCGTTCCAGCAATGCTTCGCGCTCCTCCAGCTTCGTGTCCGCAAGATGGTGCAGCGTGGGAAGCAGTATGGGCTGGTGAAAGTCTGGCATCCGGTCCTGTATTTGTGGTCAAGTTGCCGCGCGGGTCATATCGAAGCCGCGGAGTCTGGCGAATCTCGATCTGGCTTCGGTGCGTCTTGAGACGTCTCATCATCCGTGATCCCATCTTCGGATGATTCGATTTCAATCTCCTGCTGCCAGCGGCGCGAAATCCATGGCCGGATCAGTCCGTAAAGCAGATAGGAGACAAACAGCACCATGGGCATCCACTGCCAGTTGAAGATGGTGAAGGCGACGATCACAATGCTCGCCAGCAGCCATCGAAAGGAACGGCGCGTGCGAAAATTAATCGATTTAAAAGCAGGATATTCGATGTTGCTCACCATCAGATAGCTCAGCAAGATCAAGAGCACCGGTAGTGCGTATTTCCATTTGCCGACTTCCCGATTTTCGCCGTCGAGCCAGAGCAGGAAGAGGGTCAGCGATACAATAACGCCAGCCGCGGCAGGAATGGGACATCCGCGGAAAGAGGTGGATTTGGGCGCGGTTTCACCCTCCATGTTTGCGAGACAGTTGAAGCGTGCCAGGCGCATCGCGCCGCACACCAGATAGCCGCAGGAGATCAACCATCCCACTTTGCCGAGGTTGTTGTCAAATTCACGCAGCACGATGTCGTGAACCAGAAGCGCCGGGGCAATGCCGAACGAAACAATGTCCGCCAGTGAATCGAATTCACGCCCGAAATCTGAAGACTGGCCGCTGAGACGGGCCAGGCGACCGTCGAGCAGGTCGAAGAAGCAGGCCACGAGAATAAAGCCAATCGCCCAATGATAACGCTGGTTGCCCAGTTCTGGCTGGAAACGACCCACGATATGCAAGATCGCCATGAAACCGCACAGCAAATTGCCTGCCGTCATCAGATTCGGCAGAAGATAAATGCGTGGCTCACGTTCGTTTGGCACACGGATAATCTAGCCGCTAATCCGGACTCCGGCCAATATTTTTCACCGGGGTGAACGGTTTGACCCCGGCAGCATCGCGCTTAGGGTGTCGGTCATGACCGCAATCCTGGAACTGCCGCACCTGAGTGGAGAGACCCACATGACGGATTTGCTGCGCCTCTACCCCGGTGCCCAGCGGGCTCTCTTCGCGAAGTATCATATCGGCGGCTGCCGCAGTTGCGGTTTCCAGCCGGATGAGACACTCGCGCAGGTCTGTGGGAGAAATGAAAACATTCCGCTTCATGAAGTCATCGAGCACATCAAATCCAGTCATGACGCGGACCAGAAAATTCAGATCACGCCGCAGGAACTGTCTGAACTGCAGGCCAACAATCCCGCGCTGAAACTGCTCGACGTTCGCACGCGTGAAGAACACGAAGCTGCGGCCATCCCGGGATCGCAGCTTGTCACCCAGGATTTGATTCAGGATATTTTTGCATCGTGGGACAAGGCTGCGCCAGTCATCATCTATGATCATCAGGGTGATCGAGCGCTTGATGCGGTGGCGTATTTCATCGGTCACGGATTTGCGGAAACAAAATGTCTCGCGGGCGGGATCGACGCGTATTCATTGGAGGTGGATGATGCGATTCCGCGCTACCGTGTTGAACTCGCTGATTAGACGGAATTCACAGAGTGAACTTAATGAATTGGAATCAAACCTGCCATCAGTGAATTCAGTTAAATTTTGTTAATTCTGTCCAATCTCCCATCTCAATTTCTCCAAGTGAACCAAGACATCCCCCAGCAAGCCATCGCCGCACCGCAGAACGTAGGCGAGATGACCGATGCCGACGCCGTCGGCACTGTCGGTAGTCCCGATTGCGGCGACATGGTGCGCCTCTGGATCAAATACAAGGAGAGCGATGGGCAGAAGGTCATCGACAAGGCCAGCTTCCAGAGCTTCGGCTGTCAGACCGCTATTGCCGTCGCCAGCATGGCCACACAGATGATCCTCGGCAAGACACGCGAGCAAGCCCTGCAGATGAAGGCTGATGAACTCAGCGCGCCGCTCGGCCCGCTGCCGCCGATGAAAATCCACTGCGGTCAGATGGTGGAAGGCGCGCTCAAAGCCGCGCTCGAAGCCGAGGTCACGGAGAGAACCGGAACTGCACCAGTGAAACAAATTCCAGGTGCCGCCACTCTGCACGATGCACTCACGGCAGCCGACAAAAAAGTCGGCAGGATCAAAATCATCCCGCTGAACTCCTGACCCATCCCTTTTCACTTCTTCCCCCATGCATACCGACATCATCCTTTCTCGCGAAGTCGAGGCCATTCAGATTCCCAGCGGCGACCACGTTAAACTGCCTGCCGGCACGCGCGTCATTGTCACCCAGGCGCTCGGCGGCACATACACGGTCGCCACTGATCACGGACTTGCGCGCATTCAAGCCAAGGACGCTGATGCGCTCGGCATCGATACCGTGGAGGAAAAGAAAATGGCGGAAGCGAGTTCATCATCGAACATCCCCAGCGACGCTGGCGATCTTGAAATGGAAGTGTGGCAGCAACTTCGCGGAGTTTTTGATCCTGAGATTCCGGTGAACATCGTGGACCTCGGGCTGGTTTACGACTGCCAGGTGGAGAATCTCGATGGCAAGCAGAAAGCGACTGTGCGCATGACGCTCACTGCGCCCGGTTGCGGCATGGGCCCGACCATCGCCGCCGACGCCCAGGCCCGCATCATGACCATTGAAGACATGGACGAAGCCGCCGTGGAACTTGTCTGGGATCCACCGTGGAATCAGAGCATGATCTCCGAGGAGGGGAAGATGAAGCTCGGGATGGTCTGAGCTTGGGCAGGGCTCAATATGCAGGCGGCTGGCTGCCGTCGCTGACCTTTGCATTATTTTTCGGCAGTCTTCAAGAAGTGCATGAGTTTCTTCGCAGTCCTGTCAGTAGAAGGAGTCTGCGGTTCAAAGTGTAGTTGTTGAATGGAAACCTGGAGACAAACTTGGTCAAAACAACTTTGCGCGAATGGTCATCATCATGGCTCGGTCAGATCAACGCATTTCGGGCAAAAATACACCCTCATCAGAACGGCGGTTGCGCGGCGCGGGGTTCGCTTCAAAATAAGCGCCATGTTTCCAGTTACCATCGGCACTCCGCTCACCTCTTCCGCATCCAAAGTTCTCATGCTCGGCTCGGGCGAACTGGGAAAAGAGGTCGTCATCGAACTCCAGCGTTTCGGATGTGAAGTCATCGCTGTGGACTCTTATGCGAATGCACCCGCAATGCAGGTCGCGCACCGCTCGCATGTGATCTCGATGCTTGATGGGGACGCCTTGAAAAAAGTCCTCCGCCTGGAGAAGCCGGACCTCATCGTGCCAGAAGTCGAGGCCATCGCCACCGACGTGTTGGTCGAACTGGAGGCTGAGGGTTTCACCGTCATCCCGACCGCGCGCGCGGCCAAGCTGACCATGAATCGCGAAGGCATCCGACGGCTGGCCACGGAGGAGCTTGGACTGAGATCGTCGCCGTATCGTTTCGCGGCGACTGAAGAGGAGTTCCGCGCCGCGATCAAAGAGATCGGGATTCCCTGCGTGGTGAAACCGATCATGTCCTCCAGCGGTAAAGGCCAGAGCGTCGTGCGCAGCGAGGCCGACATCGACCATTCATGGAAGTATGCCCAGGAAGGCGGACGGGCGGGGAAGGGGAAGGTCATCGTCGAAGGCTTTGTGGATTTCGATTATGAGATCACCCTGCTCACTGTGCGTCACGCTGGCGGCACTTCATTCTGCGAGCCGATCGGGCATTTGCAAATTGATGGCGACTATCGCGAAAGCTGGCAGCCGCAGCCGATGACGGCCAACGCGCTTGCGGAAAGCAAACGGATCGCGGAGGCAGTCACGTCAGCCCTCGGCGGTCGCGGCATTTTTGGCGTAGAGTTGTTTGTGAAGGGCGACATTGTCTGGTTCAGCGAAGTGTCACCCAGACCGCACGACACCGGCCTGGTCACCATCATCTCGCAGGATTTGAGTGAGTTCGCGCTTCATGCGCGCGCCATTCTTGGGTTGCCGATACCAAACATCAAACAGCACGGCCCCGCAGCCTCCGCGGTTATCTTGGTGGAGGGACATTCCAAGAACGTCAGCTTCGGCAATCTCCAAGCTGCGCTCGCAGAGCCCGACAGCGCGCTGAGATTGTTTGGCAAACCCGAGGTCAAAGGCAAACGGCGCATGGGCGTCTGCGCGGTGCGCGGTGCGACGATTGAAGAGGCCCGGGAGAAAGCCTGCAAGGCGGCTGCCTCGGTCAAGGTGGAGCTGGACTGATCAACCTTGACCTTTGACATTTGCGCCGGGTTTGTCATCGTCGCGGGCGGTGTTATGCGGGTGTAGTTCAATGGTAGAACACGAGCTTCCCAAGCTTGATACGTGGGTTCGATTCCCATCACCCGCTCCACTCGTGGCGAGTGATCGAGTATTTCAAACTGCCCTTTGTGCAGGCCCGCCATCGAGATAGTTTGTGAATCCCATGCCTGCGAAAAAGAAAAACACTGACAAGCCGCTGACTGGTGTTGCCTTGATCAAGGAGACCTGTCGTCGGATCCGCAAGGCACGCAGTCTTTGGGACGCGCATAACAACCGCGCATGCCGGAATGAACGTGAGAAGGCCATGATCCTTTACGAAACTTTGAGTGAAGCCGGGCGAGAGAAGGTGCCCCAGGTGTTGAGAGTTTGGTTGCGCTATCGGAGCACAAAGTATTTCGGTGAAGACCGGACACCGCCCTCGCGTTAAATTACGAGTGTCTTATAGGCGGGATGACCATCGCCTTCGTTCATCGTGGCCTCGCTAGAGCATTTAAATTTTTTGTAGCTGCACCTCGTAAGGTGCGTGGGACAAAATTGCCTGGCAACAAAACCCCCAATCTTTCCGCGTTCTTACGAAGCGCGGCTACGTCATTAATTAAACTGCTCCAAAGGGCAAAGCGCACATCGGCAAATTGGTCGGCTATGGAGACAAATGACCTTCGGATCACATGGCAGACGGCTCCTCAATTTGACATTGCTTGGCAAAAAATTTACGAATTTTACAATTCAATGAAATATCCGATTTGTGCCAGCGTTTAATCCTGTCACATCAAAACTCCAGTTAGATTAAAATAGAAACCATATGACAAAAGAAGCAGATGACATTCAGGCCGTGGAGAAGCTCGGCGTAGCCAGAGACTCAATCGTCAAGGAATTGCGCAAAACCATCGTGGGCATGGAGGACGTCATCGATGAGATGATGACCGCCATCTTCGCGCGGGGGCACTGCCTGCTAGTGGGAGTTCCCGGACTGGCGAAGACGCTTCTTGTCAGTTCGCTGGCCAAGACCATGTCGCTGGGTTTCAAACGAATTCAGTTCACGCCAGACCTGATGCCGTCGGACATCACCGGAACCGAGTTGTTGCAGGAGGATCCTGTGACGCACCAGCGCAGCTTCAAGTTCCAGCGAGGCCCGGTCTTCACCAACCTGTTGCTGGCTGACGAGATCAACCGGACTCCGCCCAAGACGCAGGCGGCACTGCTTGAAGCCATGCAGGAAAAGCGGGTTTCTTCCGGCGGCGAGGACTACAAGCTTGACGCGCCGTTCTTCGTGCTGGCCACCCAGAACCCGATCGAGCAGGAAGGCACCTATCCGTTGCCGGAGGCGCAGCTCGACCGTTTCCTTTTCAACATCATGGTCAAGTATCCAAGTCATAGCGAGGAACTCGACATTATGCGCAGCGTGACCACCGATAACGACCCGGTGACCAACAAGGTCGTGGACGGCCCTTCCATTCTTGAGTTCCAGCACGTGGTGCGGCGCATTCCGGTGGCGGATAACGTGTTCCAATATGCGGCGGCGTTGGTCAGGGCGACCCGTCCCGGCGAATCGGACGCGCCGGACTTCGTCAAGAAGCTGATGGCCTGGGGCGCGGGACCACGTGCGTCGCTCAATCTTATTGTCGCCGGCAAAGCAAGAGCAGCCTTGCGTGGACGCTGCCATGTAGCGATTGAAGACATTAGGGAACTCTGCCTGCCGATCCTGCGGCACCGCATCATCCCCAATTTCGCGGCGCGTTCGGAAGGCATGAACTCCGATACTCTGATCGCGAAACTACTCGAAGCAGTTCCGGCACAAGGGAAATAATGCCCTGAGTCATGTCCGTGCATCTGCCAGAAACGCAGTATCTCGATCCAGAGGTGTTGCAAAAACTCGGCGACCTCGAATTGGTCGCGCGCGAAGTCGTGGAGGGTCTGCGCGTCGGAAGCCACCGCAGTCCGCTGCGCGGCTTCAGCACCGAGTTCGCGCATCATCGTCAGTATTCGCCCGGCGATCCCATCCGCTCCATCGACTGGCGCGTGTTTGGTCGCACGGAAAAATATTTCACCAAACTCTACGAGGCGGAGACCAATTTCGACTGCCACATCCTGGTCGACTCCAGCGCCTCGATGTCCTACGGCTCGGGAAAAGTAAGCAAGCTGGAATACGCGAAATTTCTCGCGGCATCGATCGCCTACATGGTTCTGAAACAACGCGATTCCGTCGGCCTTTCCGTCTTTGATTCCGAAGTGCGTTCTTACATGCCACCGCGCTCGTCGATGGGTGTCATCCTCGAAATCGACCGCATGCTGCGCGTGACCAAGCCGGTGCCGAAGACCACCATCGCCAAACAGCTTCACGACATCGCGCTGTTGATGAAGCGCCGCTCGTTCGTGGTGTTGATCTCGGACCTGTTCTCGGACGTGGACGACATCATGGCGGGGCTCGACCATATCAAGTTCGACGGACACAACGTGGTCGTCATCCAGACGCTCGATCCCTACGAGCTGGAGTTTCCCTTCAAAGGCACCTGGCGTTTCGAAGGACTCGAGGGCGAAGAACCGCTCACCACCCAGACGGACCGGATGAAGGAATCCTATCTGGCTGACTTGAATAAATTTCTCGATGATCTCAACTCCAGATGCGTCGGAAGTCACATCGACTACACGGTGGCCAACACCAAGCGTCCGCTTGATGCAGTGCTGAGCGAAGTCGTCCTGAAACGCCAAAACCTCTTCGGCCCTTCGGTTGCAGCCCGTTCATGAACTTTCTCAATCCATGGCTTCTCATTGCGGGACTGGGAATCGGACTGCCCATTCTGGCGCATTTGCTCAACCGTTTCCAAGTCCAGCACACCGAGTGGGCGGCGATGCAATTTCTGAATCGCAGTGTGCGGGTGCGCTCGCGGCAGATCAAACTGCGCGACCTGCTGCTGCTGATCCTGCGTTGCATGGCCCTGTTGCTTCTCGTGTTCGCCCTCGCGCGCCCGGTCTGGAAGAACAAATCATCCTGGTTGCCGGGGGAGCGCCGCGCCGGGGTGGTGATCGCCATCGATTCTTCCTTCAGCATGGGTCATGGTGTCGAAGGACAATCGCGTTTCGGAGAAGCCTTGAAACGGGTGGATGTCATCCGCGGAAAAATGGCGCCCGGCGACCCGGTCACCTTGGTGCTTTTGGGCGGCGACCAGCGCGTCGTGCTGCGCAACATGGCGTTTGATCAGGCTCGCTTTGACGAAGCTCTTGCCAGCGTGAAACCCGGTGCCGGCAAACTTGATCTCGCTAACGAACCGAAACGCATCGCCGGGCTGGTGGCAGATATGGAAGCTCCTAACAAGGAAGTTTACCTGATCACCGACGCCCAGGCCGTCGATTGGAAACAACCCTCCGCCCAGCTTCGCGATTCTCTTGTCGCTCTGGGGCAGCAGGCCAAGGTTTTCGTCGTGCCTGTTCGCGGAGGGGACGCCAACCTTGCGGTCACCGACCTCCAGATGGTCTCGGGTGTGCTTCGCAAGGGCACCACCGCCCGCTATCGCGCCACGGTTCGCAACTGCGGAACCGCGCCAGTCTCGAACATTGCCGTGCAATGCCGCGTCGATGACGTGGAGATCGACCGCAAGGTCATTCCGATGATCGCAGGCGGCGCTTCCGAGTCCGTTTCCCTGTTTGTGCCGTTCCACAATGCCGGTGCGGCTCGCATCACGGCGGAAATCAGCGGCGACGGATTGGCTGCGGACAATGTGCGTCGCACCGTGGCAGTCGTGCGCGACCGGGTATCGGTGCTTTGTGTTGATGGCTCGTCGGGGGATGCCGGGCGTCTCGTGGTTGCTGCCCTGATGGCGCGCGCCGATGGAGTCAATAGCGAGGATCATCGAGTCCGCACCGTGCCGTGGCTTTCGTTTCCCGCCGAAAATCTGAATGAGGTGGATGTGATCGTGTTCACTGATGTGCCGGAGATCACTGGAGAACAGGCCAAGCAACTCGAGCGCTTCGTGCGCAAGGGCAACGGTCTGGTCTGGTTCCCTGGCGACAACATCAAGGCTGCTGCATGGAACGAGCGCGCCGCCAGTGCGGACACGCCTCTGCTTCCGGCCAAGATTCGCAGCAAAGTTGAAACCAGCGATTCACTTGGAGCCGGAAAGCCGCTGGATTCCGAGATATCCGACCATCCGGTTTGTCTGCCCCTGATGTCGTTGCCCCAGGATTTGCTCGGCGAAACCCGTTTTCTGCGCCTGCTGGAAGTTGAACCCCTGCCTAACAGTGTCGCTGTTCTCCAGCTCGCGGGAGGACGCAAACCGGTGCTGCTGGAGCATGCGCTCGGCCGCGGTCAGGTTTTCATGTTCACCACCACGGCCGAAACGACATGGAACAACATGGCGCTCACCCCGGTCTTCCCATTGGTCATGCAGCAGATGGTGACTTATCTCTCGGGCCGCGAGTTCGAGCGTCCGCGCACGGTGGGCGATTCGCTGGCCCTGACCTACGTGGATCAGCCAGATGCCAGCGATGCGGTTTTTGAAACACCCTCTGGAAAATCGATTACCGTTCCGGTGCGCGAGGCCGGCGGGCAGTTCGTCGCCCTCCTGGAGAACGCCCCCGATCAAGGATACTACACCGCGCGCGTCAGCGTGCAGGCACCGGGGTTGCCGATCGCTGTGAACGTGGATCCGCGCGAATCGGACGTCGCCTGCCTTCCGGAGCCTGAACTCCGCACCAACCTCGCAGGGCTGGGCCTCGGCGTTGCTTCGGGCGACGTCGAACTGGCCGCGGCAATTGAAACCGCACGCACCGGCAGCTCCGCATGGCGCTTCTTTATGATGGCGGCCCTCGTTTTCCTCCTTCTCGAATGTCTCCTCGCCGACCGCATGATGGCTCGCAGCCAATCCAAGGCTGAAAGCAAACCCGATCCTTTGCCCCAGAATGCCTAACATCATGCTCATGACCCTCGGGTTCGACAATTTCTTCTGGGCGCGCCCGCTCTCCACGCCGCTGATGGTCGCGGTGTTCGCGGCGGTGCTGCTTCTGAGCATCTACCTCTACCGTCGCGCTTGGGGCATGCCCTTGTGGCTGCGCATCCTGCTGGGTGCAGCACGCCTGATTGCCCTCGCGCTTGTGGTCGCGTCCCTGTTCGAGCCCACCGCCGTGGTGAGCGAATCCCACACCCAGGCGCGCGCTTTGCCGGTTTTGATTGACGTCTCGGAGAGCATGTCGATGAAAGATCCGCGCAAGAATCCGGAGGACGTCGCCGACGCCGCAGCCGCGCTCGGGATGCTTTTTGAAAAAGACCTGAAACCCGATCAGGTGGCGATGCAGCTCAATCCTGAACAGCGGCTGGCGATCCTCTCCGCCTCGCGCCTTGATCTCGCCCGTGGCATTCTCACCACGCAGGCAGGGCCGGTTTTCAAAAAACTCGGTGAATCCCTCGACATCAGCTACCACAGCTTCGGCAGCTCGCCGCATCTCATCAGCGATGCCAGGGAAGTCGGAGCCAAGGATCTCGCCGGCCTCACTGCCTCCGAGCCAACCACCTCCATCGCGGCGTCGTTGGAAGCCGTTGCCAAATCAAGTGCCACCCCGCCGGCTGGCATCATCCTCCTCACCGACGGCATCGACAACGCCTCCTCGCAGCGCACCGAGTCCGTCCTCCAAAATCTCGGAGCCCGCGGCATCCCGGTCTTTCCCGTGCCCATCGGACTCACGGATCCGGACGACGTCTCGATCCGCAACCTCTTGATGCAGGAAGTCGTCTTCTCCGGCGACAGCGTGCCCGTGCAGGTGCAATTGCTTTCAAAAGGCTACGAGAAA
>JANNQW010000105.1:0-25321 GCA_031400955.1 Verrucomicrobiota bacterium | reverse complement strand
CATCACAAATCTCGTGAGCTTGGCGCATGGTGTTCACGGCACTGCGGTTATCGGCATACATCGGGTGCAGGGGCTCGATGGCGAGCTTCACGCCTGCTTGCTCGGCTGCTGGCAAGACGGCGGCGATGCCATCGGCGATTTGTTTGCGCGATTCGACGAGGCTTTGACCAGGGACGGCACCACAGACCAATACGATGAGTGGGGATCCAATGGTGTGCGCTTGCTCGATGGCCATTAAATTGTCATCGATCGCCGCCTGGAGTCCCTCGTCGCTGGCTGCCGCAAAAAAACCGCCACGGCAAAGGCTGACGATCTCCAGTCCGGCATCGCGTAGTTGGGAGCCGGTGTTGGCGATGTTCCGGCCCTCTAGATGCTGTCGCCAAACGGTGATGCCGCTGATGCCGGCAGTTGGATAGGCCCGGGTGCAGTCGTCGATTGACCACGGCTTAGTAGTCATGGTATGGATGCAGAGGCGGTTCATGAGGTGTCAGCTTGGTATTGGAACATTATAGGTGACGCATAATAGAAGGAAGAGGCCGAAATTAGCACAAATTCGACTTGAGAAAACAGCGCATCCGGCTTGAAGTGACCGTCATAACTTGATAAAGCGCCGGGCAGCCAGGGAGTTAATTTACAGCATGAAGAACTATCGCCCGCTTCTCATTCAGGATCTGAACCTGCAAATCCCGGGGCTGAAGATCCTCCGAATCCGGCTTAATAGGCACTTGCCGGAGGCGCGCTGGACGGAGCACAAGCATGAGCACGACCAGCTTCTCATCTATCTGATGGGCCGCGGTCAGCAACGGATTGACGGTGCCATTTATCCGGCCCGACCGGGGACGGTTTTGCACATTCCGCCGGGAAGTATGCATGCGTTCGAGCAACAGCCGGGGCGGCAGCCTTTGTGTCTGGTCGTGGATTTGGAAATGGAAGCGCGTCGCGGAGTTGATCGCGTCTCGGATCAACTCACCGCGGAGCAGCTCACCGAAACCCGGTCCCGTCTGGCCACGCTTTTTCGCCACTCTCAGATAGAGAAGCGCGAGATGACGCTCCGCGTCGGCGCCGTGGTGCTGGATGTTCTCGACATCGCGCTTCGTGCAATAAGCTGGCTGGAACCCGTGAACCGTTTCAGCGCCACCCGGCACTACTCGGTGGCGAAACGCGTGGAGCGCCTCTTGGAGGCGCGCGACGGTGCGGGTGTGAGCCTTCATCAGATGGCCGCGCTCACCGGTTATCAGCACGACCATCTGAACCGGCTTCTGCGCGCTGAATGCGGGCTCACGCTCGGACAGCTCCGCGCGCGAGTGCGGCTGCGGCGCGCGGCTGCGTTCCTCGCGGAGAAAAAATCAGTGAAATCGACGGCTGAGGCCGTGGGCATCCTGGACCCAAATTACTTTGCGCGCTGGTTCCGCCAGCAGACCGGCGTTAGTCCCAGCGTGTGGCTTCGTCAGCCGCGCGACTTGCGCGTGTAGAGCTGACGTAAAACATTCGTATTCGAATTATTCAGCGGCCGTCAGTTCTTTCTCTCCGGCCTTTCTCGCAGCGCGTTCGGTGAACTCAATGTGGAACTGTTCCGGCGTGGGCGCTGCTCCATTGACGCGGGTGCGACCCCAGAAGTCGGTGAAGCGTTCGTTGGGTTTGCGATTCACGGCGTAGGCTTCGAGAAGCGGGCGCACTTCGTTCGGGATGTCGGCGAGGAGCACAACTTTTTTCTCCAGGCCAGCAAGCCGGTCGCCGCGGATGCTGCCGCCGACGAACATGGCGTATTTTCCGGGCGCGCGACCGACGAAACCGATGTCGGCGTTGTAGGGGCGGGCGCAGCCGTTGGGGCAGCCGGTCATGCGAATCAAGATTGGTTCGTCTTCGAGCTTGAGTTCGCGCAGGATGGTGTCGATGCCATCGAGAACGCCGCCGAAGACACGCTCGCTCTCGGAGAGTGAGAGGCCGCAAGTGGGCAGGGCGACGCAGGCGTGGGCGACCTTGCGGGTCGCGGTCATGCCGACGGGCAAGGGGATGCTGTTCTTCGCGAGGATCGCAATGACGGCGGCGCGTTGCTCGGGTGCGATGTCGGCGATGATGAGATTGGTGTTAGGCGTGATGACAAACGGCAGCTTGAGCGACTGCGCGATTTCACGGAAGGCGCTGCGGTAACGCGGGCCGTCGACATCCTTGATGCGGCCTTGCGCGACGTAGACGGCGCAGAACCAGTTGCCGTCGCCCTGCTCGTGCCAGCCGAGGGTGTCTTCGACGGTATCGAATTTGATCTCTTTCACGGGCGTGATCTCAACGCCGGGAACGCGGCTCTGCACTTCGTTGCGGAACCATTCGATGCCTTTGGTCTCGACCAGATATTTCATGCGCGCGAGCTTTCTCTCTTCGCGATTCCCGTGGTCGCGCTGGGTGGTGACGATGGCGAGCGTGACATCGACCACGTTCGCGCGCTTCACGTAGCCGAGTGGTTGGGCGAGGAAAGGGCGCGTGGAGAGCTGGCCGTGACTCATGCCGAAGCCGCCACCGATGAAGATGGAGTAGCCTTCTACGGTGTTGCCGACCACATGCGGAACGAAGCCGACGTCTTGCGAGAAAATGTCGACGTCGTTTTGCGGTGCGATGGCGATGCCCATTTTGAATTTGCGCGGGAGCCAGACTTTTCCGTAGAGCGGGTCTTCAACGTCATCAGGAAGGTTGCACTCGGAGAGTAGTTCGATTTTTTCTCCATCGAGCCAGATTTCTGCATAGCCGGAACTGCGCCAGAGGGTGCGGCGGGAGATTTCCTCGGCGAGCTTCTGAGTGTCGTCGTGGACAAAATTTTTGATGGGCGAGGCGGGGCCCATGACGTTGCGCACGACATCGCCGCAGGCGCCCATGGTGGTGAGGCCGGAGCGGTTGACGCTGGCGATGAGATGCTTCAGTTCGCCTTTAAGGACGCCGTGGAGTTGAATGCCCTGGCGGGTGGTGAGGCGGAGGGTGCCAGCGGCCTTGGTGCAGATGTCGTCATGGATAAGCCACTGGGCGGCCGTGACTCGTCCGCCGGGCATCTTGCTGCGGACCATGAAGCTCCAGGCTTTTTCCTTTTTCTCCTTGGAAAGCTGGGCGCGCAGATCGCGGTCATCCTGCTGGTAGCTGCCGTGATGCTTAAGCAGGACATTGTCCGAGTCGTCAACATGGGTCAGAGCGGGATCGGCCAGGGTTTGGGCGATGGTGCCGCGGAGACCGTGGCTGGCGATTTTGATGTCTTCGGGGGAAGCTTTGCTCATAGTGTGGTGACCATAATACGCTGGAAAATCGGGGCCGCAAGGCGAATGTTAATATATTCCGATGGGAAAAGTAGGGAATTCCGAGGGGACTGAGTGATGGAAAAATGGAACGCAGGAATTGAGATCACGCCCTCGGCTTTGAGGTTTTGTAAAATTCCCATCATTCCATTTTTTTCATTATTCCTTCTTCTGCTTCCGGAATCGCGGGCGGGTGCCGATGATCTTATTTTTTTTCGCCTCTGATGAAGAGTCGCATCGGAATCATGTGGGAGTGCTGGAAGCCGTTACGCTGGAAGAAGCGTTGGCTTTCTGCGCTGATCTGGTCGGTGAGAAGGGTGATGCGCTTGAACTGTTTTTCCTGGGCATACTGAATGGCGTGTTGCAGCAGGCGGGTGCCGTAGCCCTGGCCGCGGTGGGCGGGGTGAACGATGACGTCTTCCATGAGAATGACGAAGCCGCCTTCAGCGGTGGAGAGAGTGAACAGCAGGTTTACCATGCCGATAATAACGTGATCGTTGCGCAGCACGAAGATGCGTCCGCGGTTGGGTTGTTCGAGGATGAGTTTGATCCCGTGTTTCTGTTTCTCGCGGTCCGGGGCGAAGTCTTCTTCTTGGGCCAGTAGGGCCATGACCAGATCCGTGAGCTGCGGCAAATCATCAAGTGTGGCTGCTTCAATGCGCGGTTCGGAATTGGAGGCTGAGGAGGGCATAGACTGCGAATGTTACGCGTTGTCGCAAAAACACCAAGTTGCAAAATCGAAACTTTGATCGACTGCGCCACGAACTTTATCGTTGTATGTTTGCGGTTTGACAAAATGCCGCAGCCCTCTAGAATCACCATCCCTCCTGCGAGGAGCTCCCTGAATGAGCGTTCTTACAGGCTAAATTGATTTCTGAATTATGCCCAAACGCACCTACCAGCCCTCGAAGCGCACCCGCAAGCAACAATTCGGGTTCCGCGCCCGCATGAAAACCAAAAGCGGCGCCGAGACCATCGCGCGCCGTCGCAGCCGTGGACGCAAGCGCCTTCTGCCGAAAGGCGTGGAAACCAAGTTCAAGCGTCACACACATCTGCACACGCCCAAGGGCACGAAGCAGGCGCGTCCGAAGCACTGACGACCGTGGGCCTGCCTGCTGCGCGCCGGCTGAAACGCCACGGCGAATTCGACCGCGTGAAGTCTGGAGGCACCGGTCAGAAAGGCCGGTTTCTGGTGCTCAACGTTCTGGCGACCGGTAGCACATCACCTTCGCGCTGCGGCATCATCACCGGAAGGAAGATCGGCAACGCGGTGCATCGGAACCAAGTCCGTCGCCGCATTCGGGAGATCATCCGGCAGGAGGGCGACCGCATCAAACTAGGACTATGGCTGGTCATCATCGCACGATGGAACGCGACGCAGGCCACCATGGAAGAACTCAAACAGGACTGGAAACGTTGCGCGGCATGCGCCGGAATTTTCAAGACAACACCGCCAGATGAAACCAAATGAAACTGATCATCCGCATCGCCATTCGTGGCTATCAGCGGTTCATTTCGCCTCTGCTTCATGCGCTGGGCGGACCGGGGAGCGGTTGTCGTTTCACGCCGACCTGCTCGGAATATTTTCTTCAGGCCGTGGAAACCCACGGAGTGTTGGGCGGAACCTGGATGGGATTGAAGCGCATCGCCCGCTGTCATCCGTGGAGCGAGGGCGGGGAGGATCCGGTGCCAGGAAAATCGCCGTCACCGTCAGATTTTGAATAACCTATTTTTACAAGCATGAAGCTCAACCGCACAGACTGGCTCGTTCTCATTGGAGGCGCATTGCTCATCGGCCTTGCCAGCTGGTGGCCCAAACCGCCACCAACGGTGCAGCCGCCGAAAGCCGCCGAGACCACCGCCGCTGAACCCAGAGCGGTTGAGCCCCCGAAGCCCGATCCCGTCACTCCAGTCACTCAGGGGACGGCCCCGGCTGCCATCGTGCCGGAGCAGAAAGTCATTCTGAAAAACAGCGAGGTTGCCTACACCTTCACCACCAAAGGCGGGGGCATCAAAGGCGCGCTAATGCTCACGGCCAAAGATCAGGCCGAACTCAATACTCACGGCAAAGCCGCGATGGGCTCACTCGGCAGCGGGATGAATAAATTTGATGATTTGGATTACAAGATCGTCTCGCAGACAGACAAAGCGATCGTCTTCGAGGCGGAGTCGCCGGAACAGCTCGTCGTCCGCAAGGAATACTCGTTTACCGAAGGCAAGGGCGGCAGCCCCAGCCTGCTTGATTTCAAGCTTTCGTTCACGAACAAATCCGGAGGAAAAATCAACCGGGACAATCTGTTCATCTACACCGGAGCGGCGCATTCGCTGCGGCCTGATGAAATCGTGAAGCCGGGCTTCTGCTGGAACAACGCAGGAGACCCCGACTACAAAGACACGAGTTTTTTCGGCTCAAGCTGGTTTGGCGGCGAGACGACGGACTTGCAGAAGCCCCTCGATCGCCTGCGATGGGCCGGTGTCATGAGCCGTTTTTATACACAGCTTATTTCCACGAAGGATGACCAGTCCGGCAAAATCTGGAGCAAGCCTTTTCTGATCGATCACAGCAACGATGAATTCAAAAATGTCTCGGGCGCGTCAACCGATAATGCCATCCACGGCGGACTTGGTCTTCCTGTGATGGAAATCGGCGTGGGTGAAACCAAGACTTTCGATCTGCGAATCTATCTCGGTCCAAAAATTTTCCATGATCTGAAACAAATCGACAATGTTGAGCCGAACCGACAGATCCAGTACGTGATGTTCTACGGCTGGTTCTCATGGATCAGCCGGTTTCTGATCTACTGGCTGCGCAACTTCCATGACTGGTGCTTCCAGAGCTGGGGGGCGGCCATCATTGTGCTGACCATTTTTGTGCGCACCATCCTCTGGCCCGTGCAGGCGCGCGCGAATTCCACGATGAAGCGCATGGGCCTGCTCTCGCCCAAGCTCAAGGAACTCCAGACGAAGTTCAAGGACGAGCCGCAGAAACAGCAGGCGGAGATGATGAAGCTTTACAAGGAGTATGGCGTGAATCCGCTGGGCGGCTGCCTTCCCATGATGGCGCAGATTCCAATTTTCTTTGGATTCTACAGTGCCCTTCAGGTCGCTGCCGAATTGCGCGGCCAGCCTTTCCTCTGGGTGCCTGATCTTTCGCTGCCGGACACGGTGGCGCACTTCGCGGGCTTCGCGGTCAATCCGCTACCGCTCATCATGGTGGTCACCAACGTCCTCCAGATGAAGCTCACGCCGCAGCCGCAGTCGGTCGATAAAGCCCAGCAGCGCATGATGATGTTCATGCCGCTGATCTTTCTGTTCATCTGCTATAACTTCGCCTCCGCGCTCGCGCTCTACTGGACCACGCAGAATCTCTACAGCATCCTCCAGGCGCAGATTCAACTCCGCTTCGGCAAAGATGTCGTCCTGACCAAACGTCCGCCGGGTGCTCCGGGTTCCGTATCCGGTGCCTCGCCGGGGTCTCCCCAGCCGCCCTTTGGTTCGTCGCATAAAAAGAAGAAGGACAAATCGGGTCCGCCGCGCCTCGGTGGAGGCAGCACCCGCTCCACCCGCAATAAGGACTGATGACTGCACTCGACCAGGCTCGCCAGATTCTTGACACCTTGCTGGGTTATCTCGGCTTCGTCGTCACGATCGAGGAGGACAACGGCGAGGACGGACCCACGCTGCAAATTCTTTGCGAAGAGCCCGACGACCTCATTGGGCGCCGCGGCGAAGTGCTGGAGGATATCCAATATCTTGTGAATCGAATTCTCCTGCGGCAGGATCCGACAGCGCCGCGCATCCGGGTGGACTGCGAATACTATCGCAGCATGAGGGAAGACCGGCTCCTGGAAAAAGTAAAGCAGCAGGCTGACCGGGTTCGCGCCACCGGACAGTCTGTTATTTTGAATCCGCTCAACAGCTACTACCGCCGGCTGGTGCATAACATCTTCGCCGATGACGCCACCATCATGAGTGAGAGCGCCGCAGGCACGCAGCGCTTTAAGCGCATCACCCTCCGGCGGCGCACCCGTTCATCACAGTCTGCTCCCGCGTCCAAACCTCTTGCGTAGCTTCTGCTTGCCAAAGTGGCGGTCACGCTTACTCTCACCACCCCTCAAAACCTCCCCAACCAAGGAGCTATTACGAATTGACCCGAGTCTATGAAATCTGAACTTGTCGAAAAAGCCGCCCTCGTGATCCAAGATCACCCGCTCCTTATCAACGCTGTCTCCAAACGCGTCCGCCAGCTTACCCAGGGCCGTCCGGCTCTCGTGGAAAGAAAGCCCGGCATGAGAGAGGCAGACATCGCTCTCACCGAGATCATCGAAGGCAAGATCAAAATTGTGCGCGACGAAATCATCGAGACCGCCATTCTCTGACCGGCCTGCGCCGGTTCGGGTGTGACGGCCCATGCCGCCGATCATGAGTGAAATCGCCACCAACCGCAAAGCTGGACGCGATTATCACATCCTCGAAAAATACGAGGCTGGCATCGAGCTCAGAGGCACGGAGGTAAAATCCATCCGTGCCGGGCACATCAACATCAACGACGCCTTCGCGCGGGTTGACCGCGGCCAGGTCTTTCTCTGGAACTGTCACATCCAGCCCTACGAAAAAGCGAGTCATACGCAGCATGAGCCCACGCGTTCGCGCCGCCTGCTTCTGCACAAGAACGAAATCTTCAAGCTCTACGCCCAGAGTCAGCAGAAGCATCTGGCCATCGTCCCGCTGCGCGCCTATTGGAAGAACAGCCGCGTGAAGATCGAACTTGGCATCGGCAAAGGAAAGACCAAGGGCGATCAGCGTCAGGACCTGAAAGCAAGAGTCGAGAACCGCGAGGCTCAACGCGAAATGGCGCGTTTTAACGAGCGGCATAAGTAGAGCCCAGAAGGTGGCACAGGCTTGCAGCCTGTGTGTAACACGGGCATTCTGCCCGTGCATTTCCTGAAGCACTCGCGAAGGGACTCACGTGCTACTTTTTTTATCGCCAAACTCACCGAGACCCTCCATGATGCCAACTTATGCACTTCTTCTGGGATGTTCTGGTCCTGCTTCTATACTTCACTGTCATTCTTGTCATCGGCCTTTCGCAGCGCAGCAAAAGCGGCAGTGTGGAGGGCTTCACGCTTGGTGATCGCCAAACACCGTGGTGGGCTGTGCTGGCTAGCATCATTGCCGCCGAGATCAGTGCGGCGACATTCCTCGGCGCACCTGGCGAAGGCTTCGAGAAGAGGAACTGGACTTATGTCCAGCTTGCCATCGGCACCATTATGGCGCGCATCTTTGTCAGCGCGGTGTTCATCCCGGTTTATTACAAACACGGTGTCATATCGATTTATGAATTCCTCCAGACGCGCTTCGGTCCGGTGACACGCAAGGCAGCGTCCATCACGTTCATGATCACGCGGGTGCTGGCCATGGGGACACGACTTTATGTTTCAGCCATCATCGTCGTGCTGGCATTCGAGATGTTTTCGGGGCGCCAAGTGGTGCCGATGGAAAAGTTCTGGTTGTTCACTGGCGCCCTGGTTCTGGTGACCCTTCTGACGGCCGTTTATACATCCATTGGAGGCATCCGTGCGGTTATCTGGACTGATTTCATCCAGGTAGGCGTGCTCGTCGCGGCGTTGGGTTTCGCCATCGTGTTTCTCTTGAGCAAGATCGACGGGGGATGGACCGCGATAGCCGGGCATATTCAGGAGCCGGCCTTCTTCGACTGGGGCGTGCTCAACGGTCACTTGGATTTCGCCTACATCCTGACTAATGAATACACTATGTGGGCCGCCTTCATCGCCTCCACATTTGTCACGATGGCCACGCACGGCATTGATCAGGATACCGTGCAACGCATGCTGACGGCGAAGAACCGCCGCCAAAGCGCTTTCGCCACGATCATGTCCGGTTTGGCGGATGTGCCCATCGTGAGTGCGTTTGTCTTCATCGGTCTGCTGCTCTCGCTCTACTATCAGCAGAATCCGAACACCGCTTTGCCTCATGAAGACTCGCGGGAAGTGTTTCCCTACTTCATTCTTCACGTCATGCCGGCGGGCTTGCGTGGTCTGGTGACCGCAGGAATTCTCTCAACGGCGATGGGATCACTCAGCACTGCGTTGAATGCGCTTTCGACTAGTTTCGCACGTGACTTTATCCTTCCGAAGATGAAGCCCGATTCGAGCGACGCCGCCAAGATGAGCGTGCTGCGCTGGAGCACGCTGATGTTCGCCATTTTGATCATCGGTGTCGGGGTGACGACTGCGTGGTATGTCACGTGGCATCCTGAGACACGCATCATCCCGCTGGTGCTCGGTGTCCTGGGCTACACGTTCGGATCCATCCTCGGAATATTTCTGGTGGCCATGTTCACCAAGACCCGGGGCAATGACTTCGGCAACGTGCTGGCGATGGTGTGCGGGTTTATTGCGGTCGTGTGTTTCAGCGTGAAAGAAGTGCAGATGGCGCTGGGCATCGCCAAGCCTTTCATCATTGCCTTCCCATGGCGCATCACACTTGGCACGTTGACGACCGTCGCGGTGTCACTTTGCTTCACGACCACGGAAAACAGGCAGGCGGCCATTCGTGATTTCAAGGAGCTAAATTAGCCCCGAGCTTGGAGTTGCAGAAATGAGTGCATGCAGGATGATTGGGCGCTTTTTATTAAAATGAAATTTGAAGATCTCCGAGGCATCCTGCAATACGTCCCGCAATTCCGGGAGCGCATCTTCGTGATCGCATTCGATGGCGCGGTGATGCGCCTGCCCAACTTTCCCAGCTTGCTTCAAGATATCGCTGTTTTGCAGTCGCTCAGCATTCAAATCGCGCTGGTCTTCGGCGCTCGCACGCAGATACAGGAGATGGCCGCCGCGCGTGGAGTGAAGTTGAGCAACGACGACGGCATGGGGCGCACCGATCAAGCGACACTCGAAGTCAGCGCGGATGTGATCTCGCGATTGACCAGTGAACTGGTGGCCGATCTCACCGCGCTGGAACTACGGGTCGCGGTGCCGAACGCACTCGCGGTGCATCCGGCGGGGGTGATTGATGGAGTGGACTTTGAGCACACGGGGCGGATCGAACGTGTGGATGAGCGCGCGCTGATGGCGATGCTCCGGGATGGAATGATCCCTGTGCTGCCGCCGCTGGGCTATGACAGTCGGGGCAACTCGCTGCGACTGAACTCCGACGAGATTGCGATTGATGTGGCTTTGGAACTCGAGGCCGCAAAAGTGATCTTTGTTGCGGAGAAGGGCTTGTTCGATTCGGAGGAAACCCGGATCGCTCAACTCAGTGTCGCTGATGCCCGGGAAATTCTGAAGCGGAAGGATCACGGCCTGGACGTGAGCCTGCTCTCGAAGTTGCGTCATGGCGCGCTGGCGTGCAGTGAGGGCGTGCCCCGTGTGCACATCGTGGATGGGAATCTGGACGAAGTGCTGCTCGCGGAAGTCTTCAGCAACGAAGGCGTCGGCACCATGATACACGCCGACGATTATCAGCAGATCCGCAAGGCGAAGAACAGCGACATTCCCGCACTGCTGACCATGATGCGCCAGAGCGTGGAAGACGCCGCGCTAGCTCCGCGCACGAAAGATCAGATGCAGAAAATGATCGGCGATTTTTTTGTGCTCGAACTTGATGGTCATGCCGTGGGCACGGTCGCGTTGCACACCTATGAGATGCCGGACAAAACGAAAGCGGGTGAGCTGGCCTGCCTCTTTGTGCGGAGAGCGCACAAGAACAAGGGTCATGGGCGCAAGCTGGTGGCCTATGCGGAGGAGATCGCGCGGCAGCGAGGCTGCACCCAGGTCTTTCTGCTCAGCACCCAAGCCTTCCGCTTCTTTGAAGAAAAAATGGGCTTTGTCGAGACCGCACCCGAGGCTCTTCCCGCCGCGCGGCGCGAGCAATATGACAAGAGCGGCCGCAATCCACGGGTGCTGGTGAAGAAGTTTTAGTTCCGCATCTGGCCGGTTGTCGCGGGCGGACTGATTTTGCGGCAACTGCTCAATCCTTCTTCTTTTTATGATCGTGGTCGTCGTGATGTTTTTTCTTCTTGTCATCATCGTCACGATCTTTTTCCCGGCTGCTGTTGATTTGACCGTCGGACTTCTCGATCTGTCGGGGTGAATAGCCCCGTGAAAGGAACCATTCCTTGGAGTGGATGCCGTCCGCCTTGCCGGGCGCCCCGGATGCCCGCTCATACTGGGTCGGATTGTCGTTCTTGTATGAATACTTACGGTAGTCCGAATGATGATCGTCGTGATCATGATGCGACTTGTGGTAGTCGGATGAATTCCTCCAGTTGGACGAATGTCCCTTGTGACCGGAGCAGGGGCTGTGATGGCAGATCGGGCATGAACTCGAGCCGCGGTAATACGAGTAGCCAGCGGCGTAGCCGCCATAGCTGCGGTTGTAGTAGTTGGGGTAGGGGCCGCCGCCGTAATAATAGAAGTCGTTGTTGCTGTAGCCGGAACTGTAACCTGAATTGTAGTAGCCGCTGTTGCTGTATTCGGTTGTCGGCACGACACAGGAAGAGAGCATGAACGCCGTGAGGCTGGTCGCGAGAAGTGAGATGGAACGGTTCATTTTCATAAGATTGTCGTGTAGGTCTATCGACGTGGCGACGCCTGGTTTCATTCAAAATTAAAATGTTTCAAGAGATGAACTCACTGCGCGCATCGGATGGAAAATCAAAAGACGGCTTCTTGGACCAATCTTCCGCCGGCAAAAATTAAGACGCCTGCCAGCACGCGGCTGAAGGTGACGCTATCCCAGCGACGCGCGCCGAAATGCGTGCCAAGCAGCGCACCGATTACCGCCGGTAAAGTGAGCCAGAGCAATGGACCGACGTTAATGATTTTTTCCCATCCTTTGCCGGCAAGTCCGGCGAGTGAATTCACCACGATGAATCCCGCAGCGATGCCGCCGGTTGTCTTGGGCTTCACCCAGCGGAACAAATACAATAGCGGACTCAAGAAAACACCGCCGCCAATGCCCGTCAGTCCGGCGAGAAATCCCAGCACTGCGCCGACGAGCAGGGCCAGCGGCCAATAAATCTGACGCACGACCACGTTCTCTATCTGCCATCGCGCACGCAGCAACAATATAACCCCGCCCAGTGTCAGCACCGTCCCGAGCACCAGTTTGTAGGTATGCGGACTGATCGGAACGCGACTGCCCAGCCAGGCACACGGCACTGATGTAATGGCGAAGGTGAGCAACGCGCGTCCATTGAAATATCCGGCTTTAGAAAATCGTCGACAGGCCACGCTGGCGACAAGAACGTTGGCGATCAACACGGCCACTCCGGCGGATTCGGGTGCCACGCCCAACACCGCGAGTGCCGCCAAATAACCCGTGGCACCACCGTGACCGACGGACGAATAAAAAAATGCGACAGTCAGAACTGAAGCGCACAGAGTAAGCCATTCAATCGTGTTCAAGTCCGTCATTGCTTCGTTGGCGGGAGTTCGGCGATGTCCGCTGAATTGTTGATGCCAGAAGGACTTTTATAGGATTCGCGTCTGATGCAACAGGCTTGTCTGTTGCCAATCATCTGTGACAGATCACTTTGATCCGACTGGGATCAGGACTTCATTCCTGCGCAGCGGTCCGAGGGTTCAGGGGGCATCCCGCTACGAACGAATGAACCGTCTGGCTGCCGCCCCACTTTGTTGCGATATATTTTAGCCTCGTTACCTCGGCTGCTACTTTGGATTGATTTGTGAAGGGAGATGAAAACGGCGTCACCCGCGAGGATGACGCCGTCATTGAGAACTGAATGAATCGTTTGACGCGATTTACTTCGTTGGGACGCTTTGGATCGTTTTAACGATGCGACCGGCGATCGCGTAGGGGTCACCCTGCGAGTTCGGACGGCGGTCTTCAAGGTAGCCCTTGTAGCCGTTGTTCACGAAGCTGTGAGGAACGCGGACGGAGGCACCGCGGTCGGCCAGACCGTAGTTGAACTTGTCGATGGACTGGGTCTCATGCAGGCCGGTGAGGCGCAGATGATTGTCCGGTCCATAGACAGCGATGTGTTCCTCCTTGTGCTTGTCGAACGCGGCCATGAGGGCCTTGAAGTAGGGTTCGCCGCCGACTTCACGCATGTGGGTGGTGGAGAAGTTCGCGTGCATGCCGGAGCCGTTCCAGTCGAGTTCCATGCCGAGAGGTTTGCAGTGCCAGTTGATGTCCACGGAATATTTTTCGCACAAGCGGGCGAGGAGGTAGCGCGCGACCCACATTTCGTCGGCGGCTTTTTTTGAGCCTTTGCCGAAGATTTGGAATTCCCACTGGCCTTTGGCCACTTCGGCGTTGATGCCTTCATGGTTGATGCCTGCGGCGAGGCAGAGGTCGAGGTGTTCGTCCACGATCAAACGCGCGATGTTGCCGACATTGTTGTAGCCGACGCCGGTGTAGTAGGGGCCCTGTGGCGCGGGGTAGCCGCCGGTGGGGAAGCCGAGGGGAAGGCCGTCTTTCCAGAAGAAATATTCCTGCTCAAAACCAAACCAAGTTCCGGGATCGTCCGCGATGCCGGCGCGGGTGTTGGATGGATGCGGGGTCTTTTTGTCCGGCATGTAAACTTCGCACATGACGATGGCGCAGTTGCCTTTGCGACCGGCATCGGGGAAGACGGCGACGGGCTTGAGCATGCAGTCGGAGCTTTTGCCTTCTGCTTGGCGCGTCGAGCTGCCATCGAAGCCCCACCAGTCGAGTTCTTCAAGCTTGGGGAAGCTGGAGAATTCCTTGATCTGTGTTTTGCCGCGGAGGTTCGCCACTGGTGTGTAGCCGTCGAGCCAGAGGTATTCGAGTTTGTATTTGGCCATGGTTGTCGGTGTTCGGTAGGTGTTGGATGTGAAGTCCCGATAAGGGGACGCTGTGACCTGGGCTGGGAATGCCGAAGGTTCAAGCAAGTCAGATGAAGCATGGCTCGTGCCAGACTCAACCCAAAAAGTGTCTCGAATTGAAGATTTTATAGGTTTCCAGACTCCGGCTTGCTCCCGCACCTGACTGCGCGGATGGTCCCGCACGACTCTGATGGAAAAAGTCAAAGACACCGCTCGTGCTATCGTCCGCCTCGGCTACGACGGGCGGGTGCATAAAACCTTTCGGGGACCTTTGGCCCAGGAGCGATTCGACAACGAGGTCCGGGTGTTGCGGCATCTGGAGCAGCGGGGGTGCCCCTTTGTGCCCCGTCTCCTGGAGTGGGATCCGGATTCGCTCAAGATTGTCACTACCAACTGCGGCTCCCGGGTGGACCACATGCCGGATGAGCGAATGGCGGAAATCTACGCTACACTGGAACCTTTCGGCGTGCGGCATGAGGATCGATTTCTGCGAAACATCACCTACGACGCCCGAGCGGGGCGCTTTTGCGTGATCGATTTCGAGTTCGCCACGTTGCTGGAACCCGGTGCGCCTCATCCGCCGTCGCATTTACAGGAGGAAGAATTATGAGCGAGCCAGCGTCAGTCCAGTTGATTCGCTGGTCCGGCATGACTCACGTGGGTCGCGTGCGGACAAATAACGAGGATGCCTTTCTCGCGCTCACCATTGATGCCAATGGAATTAGCATCCTGGGCAAGGAAGGCGAAGCCAAGCTGAATGGCGCTGATTTTCTTTTTGCGGTGAGCGACGGCATGGGGGGTGCCAATTCGGGTGAGTTTGCCAGCCGCATCGCCGTGGACAAAATCACCCGCATTCTGCCAGCCAGCTTTCGTCTCGGCGCGTTGAATCTCGAATCTGGCTGTCAGGATTTTCTGATGGAACTGATGCACGCCATTCATGCCGAGATGCTCCGGCTCGGTCGGGCCTACGAGGAGTGCGCGGGCATGGGAGCTACGCTCAGCCTCTGCTGGTTCCGGCCCGATCGGGTATGGTTCGCGCACATTGGTGACAGTCGCCTTTACTACTTGCCGGTCGAGGGCGGCATGAGTCAGATCACACATGACCACACTCATGTTGGCTGGCTTCAGCGACAGGGGAAGCTCAACGAACGCGAAGTGAGAAATCATCCGCGGCGCAATGCGCTCTCCCAAGCCCTCGGCGCCGGCAATCAGTTCCTTGATCCGCATGTGGGCGCCGTTCGCTGCCAGCCGGGAGACAAGCTGTTGTTATGCACGGATGGTGTAACAGATGGCCTGTGGGACCGGCAGATCGAGGAAATTCTTCGCGAACCCGGGGAAGAAAGTCTCGGGCCGAAGTTGGTCCATGCTGCGGTGGAGAATTCCGGCCGGGACAATTGCACGGCGCTGGTGATGGAGGTTGTTTGAAGGCATGGCGTTCGAGTCAAAGTGGGCAAAAAAAGGCCGGCTCTTGCGAGCCGGCCTGCGAAAAAACTGACGCGAGAACCTATTCAGCGTTGCTGGCCTGAGGACGAAGCGCGGGCTTAATTTTCTCATCGCGGTTGTTATTTGACTGTGGCTCGCGCCCGCGATCTCTGTGATGAGAACCATTTTCTTGTGGACGACGCTCATGATGTTCTCCAGTGCGCGAGCCGTCCTGGCCCTGGGATTTACCCATGCGATTTTGCATCATGTTGCGGAGTTCTTCGACTTGACGGGCAAGACGCTGCACCTGGACCTGGAGGTCGTCATTATTGCCAGCATGGGGGCGTCCGCCGTGATCGCGCATCGGGGCGGGATCGCCGGGAGTGAGGGGAGCTGGGCGAGTGAACTGTTGTGGCCCGCCAAACTGTCCCCGCTTCGGTGGTGCCGGTGGTTGCTGATCTTGCGCCTGGCCTGCGGAGGAGTTCCCGCCATCTCTGCGCATTTTTTTCATCGATTCTTCAATGCGCTCCGCCATCTGGCCCAGACCAGCGGCTTTGAGGTGCTTCATGGCTTCACGGATGTGTTCGGCGCGCTCTTGGGGTTGGCATTTGCTTTCTCCACCGCGTTGCTGGCGGAAATGCTCGGCCATTTTTTTGAAGCGTTCGCGGCGATCGGTCTGCTGGTCGGAACTTGGTCTTGGACCTGGCGGTGGCGGGGAGTCATTCGGGCTCTGCGCGCGCAGGGCCATGCTCGCGGTGATACTGAGAAGGGGAATGAGATATTGTGTTTTCATGACCGTGTTAAAAACCAAGCACTGGGTTCAGTTGCAAAGAATTTCTGTTTATTCCAATGCTTTAAGCTGGATGCGGCGGTATTCCATTTGTCCACGGTCGCCTTCGAGTCCGATGGGACCCGTGGCAGGGAGTTTCAGGGCGTCCTCCAGCACTTCGCCGTTGCACTCGCAGTGCGCCACGTTTTCCTTCACAGTGACGATGATGGTGTTCCAGTCCTGCGGCTTGTATTTCTTCAACTCTTTGTAAGGACCAGCGAGGAGGTAGTCGCGGCATTGGAGCTGGGGCTTGCGCAGGAAGATGCCGCTGTCGGCATTGGTTGATGCGCGGAACTCGATTTTGAGCACGAAGTTTTTCGGGAACTCCCGGACGGTCCATGCCTGCGCTACCAGACGCTCCACATCTTTTGGAAAATTCACGGTGAGCACGCCATCCTTCGCCGAGTAGCGGCCGTCGGTGGATGCGGTCTTGCCGTCAAAATTTTCGATGATCTCGCCCGCTGTAGTGGCATCTTTTTCAGTCTTCGCGCGAAAGCACCAGCCGGTGAGGTCGGTGCCGTTGAAGAGGGAGATAAATCCTTCATCAGGCTTCCAGTCGTCGGCGCGGACGAGGGTGCAGAGCGAGAGGGCGAGCCAGAGAAGTGAGATGCGTTTCATGAGGGCGAGCGTGCCATGCGCGACCATGAGGAGTCAAGATTAAACGAGGGTTCTGCCCTCACGCAGGAAAACATCAGGAAATGCGTGATTGATTCCGCGCAAGTAATGGCTTTGTTAGAGCGAATACTGCGGAGCATGGCAAAACTTACATTTGTTCTCGAAGATGGGCAGGACGTCGTTGTCCCGGTCTCGGAACGCGTGTCGTTGGGCCGTGATGATGGAAACCATGTCGTCGTGGATGATCAACGCATCTCTGCACGGCATGCCGAACTGCTGTGCGATGCCAAGGGGCGCTATGAGGTGGTTGACCTGGATTCCATGGCTGGCACTTTCGTCAATGGCGAACGAGTCGAGAAACGACGACCGATCGTGGACGGAGACAAGATTGCTTTCGGTCCGCTGATCGCAGTCTTCGACCAGGAAATTTCCGCGCATGTTACGAATGGTGCAGTTGCCCCTGACAAGCGCGAGATCAAGGAGAAGGCCGGTGCGGCCAAGATCGAAAAGCCAGCGGTGCACATGTCGGGCGACAAGGAGGCCCGGAAGGAGTTCCGCCCTGAGATTGTTCCGAAGAACTGGAAGAAAAAAGAAGAATTGGTTCAGGCGATGGAAGCGGAAAAGGCTGCGGCAGCACCTGCACTTGAATCAACGGATGAGACGCCCGCCGATCTCTATGCGCGGCTGGAGGCGGGACAGCGAAGCAGCATTGAAAAACTTGATAAGCGCAAACTGCGGTTGCAGGGCGAAGTGGATGCGTTGCAGAAGGCTCTTCGGGACTGGCAGGATCGTGCCGCGAAGGCACAGGACGCGGCGCACAGCGAGTTGCGTAAACTGGACGATGTTCGCAAGGATCTGGCCGCGGCGCAGGGTGAAATGAAATCGGCCACGGCCCAGAGGGAGCATCTTCAGGCGCAGTTGCGGGAGGCGGCGAACGAGTTAAGCACCAAGGGCACACGGGTGGAAAAGCTCCGGGCGGAGGAGGAGCGTCTTAGTCACGTCACCGAATCCCTACGCGATGCCGAGTCTTCCCATGCCCAGTGGATTGATGCCATCAACACACTATCAGCCAACTACGATCAAAAAAATTCTGAGGTAGTTCGGCTCGCCGCCGCTGTCGAGGGCGCTTTGCGGGAGCTCGAATCAGTTGGTGCGCACAAAGACGAAGCGCTGGCGCATTTGAAACAACTCCGCGAGGAACGGGAGTCAAATGAGTCTCACCTCAACGGATTGAGGCGGCAGGTGGTTGCATTCGAGGCCAAGAGCTTGGAAGTCAAGATGTTGGCTGATGCGCGGGACGATCAGGTGAAGTCCGCGGAAAAAAGACTGGAGCAGTTGGATCGCCAACGCAGCCAGATCGAGGCACAGATCAAAGAAATGTCCGGAGTCGAGGCGCGGCTGGAAAAGGCTCAGGCACAGTTTTTCGAAGTTGAATCCAAGCACGGCATGTTGAGTGCAGCCCTGTCCAGTTTGAGTTCTGGTAAGCAGCGCGCCGAAGATGAGTTGGGGGATCTGAAAGAACGCATCAGCACGTTGCAGGATGAGCAGCGCCAGATTGAGTCCGCAACCAATGAGGCACGGACGGCGCAGCGGCGTGTTGAGGAAGTGCTGCATCGCATTCAGGCTGAGCGAGAGTTGCATGAGAAGGACTTGGCTGCGAAACGGGAAGAACTGATCGCAGAAATGATGCGGCTGGATGAAGCCCGGGCGAAGCGCAAAGAAATCTCGGAGCAATGTGAGGAATTGGCAGAAACCAAAACGAAACTTGGTGAAGCGAAGGATGCGCTTGCGGTGGCCGATGCCCAGAGTGTTGAAATTAAAGCAGAGATTCAAGAACTGGAAGCGCAGCGGAAGAAGCACAAGGAGATTCTCGACGATGTCTGTGCTGAGGAGGAGGCTGCCGCGGGCCGGATCGAAGGAATGCGCAAGAGGGAGGCGGCCTTGCACGACGAACTGAATAAGCTCACGACAGCCGAGCGCGAGCGGCGCGAACGATTTGAGGAGACGCGACGGCTCACCAGCGAGGCGGAGATGGAGTTCACGGCGTTGAAGGAGGATCTGGCGCGCCGCATTGAAGTTTCCCGTCGTGAGCTTGCCGACATGGAGATTAAACTGGTGCCGCTGCGTGACGTGAAGCAGGCGATGGATCAGCGTTACGCTCGTCTTGCGGCGCTACCCGAGGATTCTGCGGAAGCTCGTGAATTGTGGCGGGAGATCGAAAGCGAGAAGGGTAACTTGAAGAACCTTATAAATGTTCCGTCTGGCCAGACCCGCGGTGTTTCATTGAACAAATCAGTTCTGAAGGGAATCGTGGCCAATGTGGAGAATGCGACGTCAGGGTCCAGGGGTGAACAGCCCGCCCCCACTGAATCGACGGGGGACGCAGATTTGCCCGAGCGGCGAGCTAAATTCGGTGGCACTGACACCGGGGCGTCGTCTTCCGGCACCGGCCAGGAAATCGCGCTCAAAGCTCGGATTGAACGGTTGCGGGAAAATGTGCAGCGCGAGGCGATGCGACTGGAGTTTCTCCGGCAGGAAAAGGCGCGCGAAGAGACACGCATCAAATCCGGCCCTAGTGGCACGGCGGTCATGCGTGAACAGGACCGCCAGATGGAGGCCAAAGTCCGGCGTGAAGAGAAACGACTGGCAACTCTGCAACGAGAATTGGAAATGGGTGAAATGGAGGTGGAGAAGCGCCGTGAAAAAATCACCGAGATGGAGCGCAAGATTGCAGAATTGCGCTCGGACATCGCTGATGCGGAACGGCAACGGAGCGACTTGCGCCATCAGGCTGATCTGGTTCAGACCGAGTTAAAAAACCACGAGGCGAGCTTGGACCGGGTCAAGAAGCTCGTTCCATAGCGGCGGCTCAGTTGGTCGCGGTTTCGGCAGAACTGCGGCGCCAGAAAAACGCGGTCGTTGCTGCAATCACGGCGCCAGCGATGGCCGACACGAAGGCCGGCCGGAGGTATTCCAGCAATCCTCTCCAGTCCTGATTGTTCCAGATGCCGAAGACGACGTTCGTCACGGAGAGCAGGTAGTTCCCAAGGGATTTCGTGGCGGTGCCTTTATAATCGTGCAGCCAGTAACTCGCGATAACGCCGATGCCAGCACCGATGAGGAGAGCGTGGCGGACACGGACATTTTTTATTCGCTCCAGCGACCATGCAAGTCCGAAGGGAATGCCAATGAGAAAGATGAAGTCGCACAGTTCGTTGAAGGGGAATGCAACACCACCCATCAGGGCATCTATGGAGCGATGGAAGGCGATGAGAGACAAACCGATGATGAACGCAAGGATGCGGTTCCCGATGGCGAGGATGCAAATGGCCTCCAGCAAAACACCGGAACTGAAAAGGATGCGTGATGTCCACGGATGCTCCAGCAACCAGGTGGCGACCACCTGGACCGGGTAGGACTTGGGGCGGAACATGACGTCGGTGATTCCCATCTCTTTGACGAGTTTCATATCCTCCGGCGTAATGTCCGGTGCCGGTCCCTTGTTCTGGTTGTAGTAGGTCTGTCGGTCTGCCTTGATCATGTCCAGCGCCACGTTGTTGGAATTCTGAAACCACTTGCCTTTCGAGTTATCCACTTTGGCAATGACGGAGACGAAATAGGCGCCCGTGACGATGACCATGGACTGCACAAGCAACCAGCCGCGGAGTTTTGCGTCCGGCGGTTTGAATGAGCACCTTCGCGTGATCGAGTCATAAAGCACCGTGAGCGCCTGGGCGAGCAGCACCAGGCTGATCATTGCCGCGCCATGATAGTTGTATTCCTGCGAGCCAAAGAGCGTGTAGGGAAGAATGTGCATCAGCGAGGCGAGCGGCAGCACCAAGGGCAACGCGATGCCCGCGACGTAAAAAACAAGCACACCCACAAAGCACCAGCGGAAAATTTCAAACTTGTCCGGATCGGCCAGCCAGGTGAGCCAGGTGCGACACTGCGAGTGGTCGGTGACGCCGGAACCATCGGCGAGAAAATGCAGAATTTTCAGGAGACCGACCGGATGAGGCTCATTGGGAAGGTTGAACTGACTGGTGACACGAATGGTATAAATGAGCGCGCCAGCGAAGAGTAAGCGCAAGAAGAACCCCTCAAGCGGGCTCACATTCATTGGTCTAAACCATCCGGAAAAAAGTCGGCGTATCATGACGGTCTATTCCTTGGCGAGCACGGTTGTGGTTTCGACGATGTGTCCATCCTTAAAAGTGATCCAGGTGCGATTTAGTTGCAGTTTTTCGGGAAGCTGGTTCTCCCGGCTGAGGCGCCTGGCCTTCTCACGGAGGTCGCCCAAGATTTCCCGGCCGACTGTTGCGATCTGTTCCGGGCTGAATTTCGAGGATTTGACTCCGATATTATTCGAATATTTTGCGGCCTTGGTGCGGTAGATCTTTCCGATTTTCGGGCTGGTGACATCGGTCAAGGTCTGGACTGGAAGCCCGATTCCATCTTCGGCGGAGATCGTATAATACATCCGTTCCGCGCTGGGATTCGAATACATGGGAAAATCAGAAAATGGGAAATTTTCTCCGAGGTAAATCGAAACTGAGCAGTAAATCGCCAAGACGGTCAAAGGAGTCCGCAGCAGCCAAGACCCTAAGGATTGCAGCAATTCGACCGGACGGGTGGTGGGGGCGGTCGAAGACATTGAGAGATTTGTAACCTAGGGAAAGGGTGCTAACAAGTCATGGATTTTGATTAAGATATCAATAATTGTTGCCATGAGATATAATACAATATATAATTTCAATAAATTCGGAGTAATTCCCTATGAATTTAGCTCTTGATGCTCGTCCACACCTAGATCCAAGGGATATTGGTAGGGGGGAGTTGACCCTTGAATTCAGGGATTCTGGTCGAATTGACTCTGATTTGGATGGGACACAGTGGAGTTCCGTGGTGCGGCTGGCCGTTCTGCTGGGCATGGGGTTTAGCTCTTTGGGTGCTCAAGAGATACGGTCATCAGGAACGGATTCAGCCCCCGCTGCCAAGGCGGTATTTGTTCCAGACTCAAATCCGCCGGCAGAATCTCACCGTGTTCACCAGCCCGTCCATCAGTATCTAAACGTCCACGATCCACTGGGCGGCGGGCGGCAGAAGATTGAGCACAAGATGAATCCGTTCCTCGCCTACACACATCTGGGAACGGATTTCGGGTTCATCGGTGCCGGGGAAGGGGGGTTGGGTTGGGAAGTTGGCGCCGTGTGCGTCTCGATGCCGCCAGGCTATTGGGGTGGGATGTGGCATAGTCTTGCCGGATTGGGTGATGACCGTGACCTCACCCTTGATTTTCGAGCCTGTTATCCCAGCCAGATCAAGGCCAAATATCAGCCGCAAATCGTCGGCTTCGAGCTCGCGGCTCGCGGCAAGGGCGTCATCAAGTTGGAGATCAAGTCGGTGCATCAGGAGATTCTCTGGTTTCGTAACATCGGGGTCGACAGCCACGATCTGCGCACGACACCGGTCCCACTGAACCCGGTCGAAATCGGTTCCGCGAAATTCCTCAACTGGGTAGCCGAGCCCGGCACCGACGCCTGCCTGAATTCGGTGAACTTCGTGGTTAAAACGCCAGACGTGCCATTCGATGAATACGTCTTCCTCTGCAGCTACGCCAAGCTTGCCCGTTGCTACAGCCAAAAGACCGGTCTCGCGCGTGATCGCGCTCATGTTCCTGCGGGCAGTTTTGACAACATCCCCGCAACCGGACTGTATGCGCTGGGCACTGCTTTGGCCGTCCAGCTTGGAATGGTTGATAAGGTGTATGCCTTGGAAACCTTGCATCACATTCATGAGGTGGTGGAAAAACTTCCAAAGGCCTCCGGTCTGCTGCCGCATTTCACCCGCCAGCGTGAAGACGGGGCGAACGTCATCCTGCCCGGCACCGAGTTCAGTGTCGTGGACACCAGCATTTACTATCACGCGATGCTGCTGGCTGCGCAAATCCTCGGGGACAAACAGATGGTCAACGATGTCGCACAGGCTGTGCGCCGGATTTCGCTCGGGGAGCTGATGGATTCCGCCGGCTATATCCGACAGGGATTGCGCGAGGACGGCACCACTCCGCTGCCCGGTGTCTGGCGCGACTGGGGCGGCGAGACAGCGCTGACTCTCGCCATGGCCGCGATGACGGAGCAACCTCCGCAGTTGCGCATGGATCCGGCTGGCAAGATTCACGACGGAACCGGATTCATTGCTGAAGTGCAGAGTTTATTTTACCCAGATTTCGACAGTCGCAGGCCAGATGCCGTGACTGGTCAGAACTGGTTGCAAATACGACTGGCGCTGCTGCAGAAGCAGAAAGACTACTTCCCGATGTTCTGGCCCGGCAGCAAGTCGGCTGAATTGGGGCTTTATAGTCTTTCCGCTGGCGAAGCTTATCATGGGGCAGGATACGCCGTTGGCGGCGCGAATCTCCCCAACCAAACGCTCCTTCATCCGCACTATGTTCTCATGTCAGCCGCGCTGGCTTTCAACCCGAACGAAGTTCATGACTTGCTGCGTCGCATGGAAGAAAATCATCTGTTTCCACCGTGGGGACTCGTCGAGAATGTCACGAAGGACCTGAACATTTACCTTCCCATGCAGGGTTCTCTCAACGCAGGCTTCGAATGCATCGGCGCCTACCACCTGCTGACCAAGCATCGCGGCATGAAGAATGACGTTTACGAAGCCAGTCGCGCAAATTCAGATACCCGCAAAGCCGCCGCAGTATTCTATCCGCCGGAAACTTCCTCGTTCGCCGGAGGCAGCAGCGAAGGAAGCCCGTTGAGCCCGCGGTAGATTCGCGTGCCATCCAGGCTCACCAGTGTTTCTTCCTCGCCCGGGATGCCTTTGGCGCGCTTTTCCTCTCCGGTTGCGCGGCGCAAGGGCTGGTGCGTCTCCGGGCAGCGCAGAATTTCAATGATGGCGTCGTCGAGCATTTTTCAAAAGTCGTGGTTAATATTTTGGAACCGACGGATCTATCTCGTTGCTCCAGGCGGTGATGCCGCCATTCACTGACACTGCTTGGTCAAATCCCGCATCACGCAGGAGGTTGACCGCCTTGGCGCTTCGTCCCCCGGACTTGCAATGCACGGCAATGATCTTGTTTTTAGGCAGTTCACCGAGCCGAGATCCTAGTTCTCCAAGCGGAATCAACTTCGCACCCTTGATGTGCGCGATGGTGTGCTCAAACGGTTCGCGCACATCGAGAAGGAAAAAGTCATCCCGATGACCGATTCTTGCTTTCAGTTCATTCACAGTAATTTCCAAAATATTTTTATTTCTAATTCCGCAAAAATTATCGTAATCAATTGGCTCAGTGATGATTGGACTATCTCCGCAGACTGGGCACTGCGGATCGCGGTTTAAATTGAAGGTGCGGAACTTCATCGTCAACGCCTCGAAGTGCAGCAGTCGCCCGATCAGCGGAGTGCCGATTCCCGTGATCAGCTTGATCGCTTCCGTCGCCTGCATGGTTCCGATGATCCCCGGCATCACGCCCAGCACCCCCCCCTCCGCGCACGACGGCACCAGACCGGGCGAGGGTGGCTGGGGCGACAGACAACGGTAGCACGGTCCGCCCAAATGGGGCGCGAACACGCTACATTGCCCCTCAAACCGCTGAATGGATCCATAGATGTTCGGCTTCTTCAGAAACACGCACACGTCATTGCTCAGGTAGCGCGTCGGGAAGTTGTCCGTGCCGTCGATCACCACATCATAATCCCGCACGAGATCCATCGCGTTCTCCCGCATGAAGCGCAGCTCGTGCCCGATGATCTCCACATGAGGATTGATGTCGCGCAGCCGATCCTGCGCCGATGCGACCTTGCTCCGGCCTAAATCTTTCGTGCCATGCAGCAGTTGCCGTTGCAGATTCGACTCTTCAACTATATCCGCATCCACGATCCCGATCACGCCCACGCCCGCCGCCGCCAGATGCATAGTCACTGGCGATCCCAACCCGCCCGCGCCGATGCACAGCACCCGCGCGGCTTTGAGTTTGAGCTGCCCTTCCATCCCGAATTCCGGCATGCTCAGATGCCGCGCATAGCGTCGAAGTTCCGCGTTTGAAAAATTCATCATTGGGATATTGCCCGTTTGCGACCCGTTGTCCACCTTGCTACATTGCCGCATGACCGCCTGGATACCGCCACAGCCCGCCAACATCGTGGATCTCAGTTTCATGGATGCGCGATTCAAGCTCATCGACATCGCCGCCTTCCTCGACCGCGCCCAGCGCGCCGGCCAGGACGGCGACTTCCGAGTTCAGGCTTTGAAGAAAGCAGTCGTCCATCTCTCCCAAAGCGAACCGCAACGCGCCAAGGAAGTGCTCCTCAGTCTGAGCGATCCCA
>JANNQW010000104.1:0-3340 GCA_031400955.1 Verrucomicrobiota bacterium | reverse complement strand
ACTGCACCTGCGACTCCAGTTCCCGTCGCGCCAGCTCGTTCGCCGTCCGTTGCTTTTCCACTTCGCCGCGCTGTTTGGCAATTTCCTGCTCGAGCGCACTGCGCTTCTCGGCGAATTCCTTTTGAAAACCCTCTCGCAACGAATGCGTCATGGCATCCGAAAGCTGAAACTCATTTTTACATTTTGGACAGATGATGGTGTCAGACATAGTCGGAGGCCGGAGCTTAAACAGTTAAAGTGCGCGTGACATCTCAATCACAAAGGTCGCGCGATCAAGCAAGGGTTGTGCGCCGCTTCCCACCGGGATCGCCGTTGGAGGAAATCTTGCGAGAGAACTCATCATTTGGAGCCTTGCGAAGCCAGCAATCCTGACTTAAACATCAACCAATGATGGCCACCCAATCGCAGTCCGCACCGATCGCTGCCCAGGCGACCGATACCGCCAATTCAGGGACAAGCACGCCGTGGCCCAGCGTTGCCGAATGGAAGAAAATTGTCGCCGAGTATCAGAAGCCATCATTGCTGCGCGCGATCTGGCAAATGATCAACACCATTGTCCCTTACATTTTTCTCTGGTATCTCATGTATCTGAGCCTGGCGGTTTCCTGGTGGCTGGTGGTGCCGCTGGCGGTTCTCGCCGGAGCGCTGCTGGTGCGAGCGTTTATTATTTTCCACGACTGCGGGCACGGTTCGTTTTTCAAGTCCCAAAGGGCCAACGACATCACCGGTTTCATCACCGGCGTGCTCACGTTCACACCCTATTATCACTGGCGCTGGGAGCACTCGCTCCATCACGCCTCCACCGGCGATCTGGATCGCCGGGGGGTTGGAGACATCTGGACCATGACCGTGCAGGAATACATCGAGTCGTCGCGATGGAAGCGGTTCGCCTACAAGCTGGAGCGCAATCCCTTTATCCTGTTCGTCATCGCCCCGCTCTTTCTCTTTTTGATCCAGCAGCGTTTTCCCAAGAGCAAGGCTGACGTGCGGGAACGAAACTCGGTCTGGTTTATGAATCTGTCACTTGCGGTGATGGTTCTCGGGCTCGGCTGGACTTTCGGATTCCTGAATTATCTTTTTATCCAGTTGATTGTCACGGCTGTGGCCGGAGCCATGGGTATTTGGATGTTCTACATCCAGCATCAGTTCGAGGATGCCTATTGGGAAAAGCATGAGGAATGGGACTACACCGCCGCTGCGCTCCAGGGCAGTTCCTTCTACAAACTCCCGCGCATCCTCCAATGGTTCTCAGGAAACATCGGGTATCATCACGTCCACCACCTCAGTTCACGGATTCCGAACTACAATCTCGAGCGCTGCCACAACTCGCATCCGGTTTTTCAAATGGTGAAGCCCATCACCGTTCGCATCAGCCTCAAGTCTCTGGTTCTGCGACTCTGGGATGAACAACACCAGAAACTCGTCGGCTATCGTCGCATGAGAGAAGTGCGCCGGCAGCAGGCCCAGGCCAAAGCCCAGCAAAGTAGCCGCAGCGAAGATCAGGCAGCCAAAAAGAATTGAATCTCGAAGGCCAATGGCAACCGGAACTGTTGCTCCGGTAAATCCATAGCGCGACCTTTCCCAAGTGTTTTTGCGATAGCCAGGACCCTTTTTGCGTGACCAAGGGAATTCAAGTGCTTCAAATGATGCTTTGCATCTTGGAGTGCGACCGCTCTTGCGGCGCATTCGCAGGCCGGATGCGGAGGTAATTGCACGTGCAAGAAGTCAAGAGTAGTGGACAACTCAGGGGACGTTCGAAAGCAGCACAGTAGCGCACACACTCCAAGACGCTGGCGCGCAATATCACCAGTCATTGGCAGACAAAGCATCTGTAATTTTTGAAGTCTTTGCAGATTAGTTCAAAAAAGATTTAATAATTTGTTTTGATTCTTGTTTAACAAAATACTTTCAACATTGAAGTGCGACAACTGCGCCAATCCGGGTCTGAAAATAATTCTTGAATGTCGTGCGCATTTCAACCCAGATCGAACAACAGTGCTTCCGCATCTTCTCCAGCGGCGAACTTGAGCGAGCCAGCATCACGTGTGCTGGCTGCATCGCCTGAAGCAAGGACGGTTCCATTGACCGACAGAGTCCCTCGCATGACTTGCAGCCAGCCGCCGCTTCCATCAGCGAGATCATGCGTCACCGCTGATCCGGCGCCCAGGCGCACTCGGTAGATGCTGGCGTCCGAGTTGATCGTCGCGGAACCTTCCCGGCCATCGCGCGAAATCACGAGCACCTTGGCATCATCTTCGCGCGCAGGATCGGGATGCCACTCCGTGTAGCTGGGTGTGAGATCTTTCCTGTCCGGTAACAGCCAAATCTGCAGCATATGGGTCGCCTGATCCTTGAGCGGATTGAATTCGCTGTGCAAAACTCCACTACCAGCGCTCATGAGCTGGATTTGTCCCGGTCTGAGCACGCTGCCGTTTCCCATGCTGTCCTTGTGCTCCAGTGCGCCTTCAAGAACGTAGCTGAAAATCTCCATGTCACGGTGAGGATGCATGGGAAAACCGCCACCGGGGGCGATCTTGTCCTCATTGATCACCCGCAGACTGCGAAAGTGCATGTGTTTCGGATCGTGATAATCGGCAAAGCTGAATGTGAAACGCGAGTCCAGCCAGCCGTGATCAGCATGGCCGCGCTCGTTGGATTTTCGGACGGTGATGTTCATGGAGTTAGAACAGCCTACGCCAGACATGAGGCCAAGGTTGCCGAAATCATCCGCTGCCAGCTTATACAATTTGAAAGCATCCATCAATGGAACCAGACCCGGCAAAATGCCCGGGCTACACACAGGCTCTGAAAGCCTGTGCCACCCGTTCAGAGCTTGATCTCCTCACCGGTGCTGGCGCTGGCGATGATCACTTGCTCGCGATTGCTGGTGGGATCCGTGCGGAAGGTGAGCTTTGCCAGATGTTTCCGTTCTAGATCAACGAGGATTTGATCGTCCTCATTGCGGAGGCGCTGCATGACATCGGGATGAATCACAACAAGCACATCGCGCTGGTTTTCCGGGAGACGTGGCAGCACTGAACTGAGACGGCGCTGGAGTTCCACACTCATGGTGAGCGGCGTCTTGATCTGTCCGTGGCCTTTGCACTGCGGGCACGGTTCGAAGAGCGCATCACTCAGGCTTTCGTTCAGGCGCTGGCGCGTCATCTCCATGAGACCAAACTGCGAGATCGGAAGGATCTGGGTCTTGGCTTTGTCGCGCGTGGTGTGGTCCGCCATCATTTTGTAAACGGCCTGCTGATCCTTACGGGCTTTCATGTCGATGAAGTCAACTACGATGAGTCCGCCCATGTTGCGGAGTCGAAGCTGACGCGCGACCTCC
>JANNQW010000103.1:0-2693 GCA_031400955.1 Verrucomicrobiota bacterium | reverse complement strand
TATTCGCTGCTGGCGCCGAATGTATTGATCTGCTGGGAGGCGCAGTTTGGCGATTTCGTTAATGGTGCGCAGGTGATCATCGACCAGTTCATCGCCAGTGCGGAGAGCAAATGGCAGCAGCCCAGCGGCATCACGCTGCTGCTGCCGCACGGTTTCGAAGGCCAGGGGCCGGAGCACAGCAGCGCGCGTCTGGAGAGATTTCTCCAGCTCTGTGCCGGTGGATCGATGCAGGTGGCGAACCTGTCCACGCCTGCGCAGTATTTTCATATTTTGCGCCGGCAGATGAAACGGCCGTTTCGAAAACCTCTGGTGCTGATGACGCCGAAGAGTTTGTTGCGGCATCCGCTGGCGGTCAGCAAGCTGGAGGACATGGGCGAGGGCGTGTGCTTCCGCGAAATTCTCGATGATGAATTGCTGGTGAGCGATCCGAAACGCGTGACGCGGCTCATCTTCTGCAGCGGGAAAGTCTATTATGATCTGATCGATTTCAGGAAACAAAACGACATCAAGTCAGCAGCGATCATCCGCATCGAGCAACTGCATCCGCTGCACACGGACAAGATTCTCGAAATCGCCGCGCGCTATCCGAACGCCAAGAAAAAATGGATATGGTGCCAGGAAGAGCCGGAGAACATGGGTGCATGGACTTTCATCCAGGATCGATTCACTGAACTCACGAATCACGTCGTGCGCCATTCCAGTCGCGAGCGCAGCAGCAGTCCGGCCGCGGGATCGAAGGCGATCCACACGCACGAGCAGAACCGGCTGGTTGAGGATGCGTTCAGTGTGTGATGCGGTATTGGCGCGAAGTCAAACTAGTGATACTATTTGAGCATGAAACAGGAATTTACAGCTGTAGTGAAAAAGGACGGCAAATGGTGGATCGGCTGGGTTGCCGAAATGTCAGGCGTTAATTCCCAAGGTGCGACCAAGAAAGAACTTCTGGAGAATCTGGCTTCAGCGCTTTCCGAGATGATGGAGTTGAATCGTGAGGTGGCTTTGAAGGAGGCGGGCGCAGGCTATACTGAAGAAGTGCTCGCGGTATGAAACGGCTTGATTTTATCAAGCACCTGCGTGTCGAGGGTTGCAGTCTGATCCGCGAAGGTGCCAGACATTCGTGGTGGGGGAATCTCAATAAAAATACACGTTCCTCGGTGCCGCGCACACGGAAATTCCAGATCATTTATGCACCAAAATTTGCAAAGACCTTCAAATTCGACGGCTGCGCTGACTGCTGTTTAAAATCGAACTCCATTATTTATGCCTATTGAAATCAAAATCCCCACGCTCGGCGAATCCATCGCTGGCGGTCTCATATCAAAGTGGCACAAAGCCGACGGCGAGTTCGTGAAGAACGGCGACGTCCTTTTGACATTGGAGACCGACAAAGTGGCACAGGACATCGCGGCGGAAAGCGACGGCGTTCTACGGCACCGCGCTAAAGAAGGTGATGAAGTGGTCGTCGGCGCGTTGGTGGCGGTGATTGAAGAGGGAGCAAAATCGGAAGTCGGAATTCAGGAGTCAGAGATCGGAAGTCAGAAGTCAGTGGTCGAAATGCCGAAGCCGGAAGTCACACCAGTCGCGAAGGAACCGCAGTTGAAGATTTTGCCGAAGCCCGCTGAAATTGAAATTCAGAATCCTAAATCCGAACCCGCCATCGGTCGCACGACGCGGAAGAAGATGAGCCCGTTGCGACGCAAGATAGCCGAGCAACTGGTGAACGCCCAGCGCACGGCGGCGATGCTCACGACCTTCAATGAATGCGACATGAGCGCGGTGATGGCCTTGCGCAAGCTGTTGCAGGATGACTTTGTCAAGAAGCACGGCGTGAAGCTGGGCTTCATGTCTTTCTTCGTGAGGGCGGTGGTGGATGCGCTCAAGGTCGTGCCGCAGGTCAATGCGCGAGTGGATGGCGACGAGATCGTTACCAATCATTTTTTCGACATCGGTGTGGCGGTGGGCACGGAGCGCGGGCTGATCGTGCCGGTGCTGCGGGATTGTGATACCAAATCATTTGCCGCGATCGAGCGTGAAATTTCCGCTTATGCCATGCGCGCGAAGGAGGGAAAGATCACGCTGGAAGATCTGACGGGCGGAGTTTTCACCATCAGCAACGGCGGTGTCTATGGCTCATTGCTAAGCACGCCCATCTTGAATCCGCCCCAGAGCGGCATCCTTGGATTGCACGCGATCAAGGAACGTCCCGTCGCCGAGAACGGCCAGGTCGTAATTCGGCCGATGATGTATCTGGCGCTCAGTTACGATCACCGGGTGGTGGATGGCAAGGAAGCTGTGACCTTCCTGGTGCAGTTGAAGGATTACATGGAGAACCCCAACCGCTTGCTGCTGGAGGCGTAGCGCCAGCGCCAGCGCCAGCGCCAGCGCTATTTTTTTGGTCGAACCGGTCGATTTACTAATCAATCGTTTTGGTCACGCGCGTCTGGTCTCGGCCTTCAGTGAACAGCCGATGCATGAAAGATTGATTACTAATAATTTAGCTAATGTTGAATTTATATAAATATTAATAATTATAAATTTTCATACGAATATGAGCTCATTCATAAAAAATTTCACGATTCAATGCCTACTTCTCGTAAGGGTTTTACTTACGTGATCCGTCAGTTTTACGACGAGAAGTGACGGCTGCCGCCTTCACATTCTGGCAGAATGAGGACGGGGAACAAAACGTTCAT
>JANNQW010000102.1:0-2469 GCA_031400955.1 Verrucomicrobiota bacterium | reverse complement strand
GGAAGCAGAGAACCCCGATCTCATATACAGCCGGCCGGGCCCGAACTCTTCTTTCAACTTTGCGATATCCCTGCGTCGCGCATCATCATTATAGCGCGCATCGTCGAAGGTCTCGTGAATCGGCACCATGTAGAACGTGTTCTTCCATTCTGGTTTTGGCAGCACTGGATGCTCCTTTGCTCGTTCCAACTTCAGCGGATAAATCGCAATTTCTTGCAGTTCCAACTCATGATTTTCAGCTTCAGGATCGAACCGCAAATGTTTCAGTTCCCCAGGTGCCAGCGAGAACCAGACCGATTGCCACCCGGGTTTCCCTAACACCATGCGACGCACACTGCCTTGACTGCCGAATTTCCCGTCCTCTCCCGCTGGAAACAGCTCCAGATAAGACATTTCCTCCGCCTGTCGACAAACGACCTTCACAGCCAGCGGCCCGTTTAACGCACTGGGCAAAGTTGCCACCATGGATGGATCGCCTCCTTTGGTTTTCAACTTCACGCCATCCGATGTGGCAGTTAAGAACAGATCCTTGCCAATCTTCCACTGCGTGCGGTCGACTTCATTTGCCAAGCGCCAGCGCATCACTGGCTCGGCCGTATTTAAACTCGCCGTGGTTTCATACCATTCGGAGTCACCTGCTTGGTCGGCCCCTACCGAGATCAAACTCAGCAGTAATAGCAGTGTAAGTATGGATGCCAGGGATTTGCTTGCGCTCCTCGTGCGCAGCACCAGCCTAGATGACACGCCGGTGATGATCGCATGGCAATCCGACTGCAACTCCATGTTAATGCCCGAAGAATCTGAGTTGGCGGTTATCATTTGAAAGGCGCTTGCAGCTTACAGTGAAGTGCCGACCGTGCCGCAGGCGACCATGACAATCAACCCGCTTTCCACGCAGGCCCCCTTCACCACCAAGGACGGCTCAACCATCCGCAGCATCCTCGACCGCACCAACGCACCGGTGCTCAACCAGAGCCTCGCTGAAGCCACGGTGCCCGCTGCATGTGCCACGCAGCGGCACCATCACAAGCTCTCTGAAGAGTTCTACTTCATCCTCGAAGGGACTGGCATCATGGAGATCGACGGCGAGCAGCGTGAAGTCACCGTGGGTGATGCCATCCTGATTCCACCTGGTGCCTGTCATCAAATCAGCGCGCACACTGCATTGCGATTCCTCTGCTGTTGCGCGCCGCCCTACGCGCATGACGATACGTATTTTTCAGATTCCTAATTCAACCGGCAAAGCACCATGCAACCAATCCTGCCGTTCAGAGTTGCATCCCCCATGAACAAGCTCCTTGTGCCCATTATTTTTCTGCCCGTCGCGTGGATTGCTTTGTATGCGCAAACCCCGCGCCCACCATCGCCTTCGGCCGCTGGGGCTGATCTGGTGTCGCCTGCGTTTGCACCCAAGGTCACCATCCGCACCGAAAACGGAAAGCGCATCATTGAATCCAACGGCATTCCCGATCATAACGTCGGCAAGTTTCCGCGCCGGGGAAATCCAAACACGATCGCCCCGCAGAATTATCATTTCGAGATGCCGCTCCAGCCAAAAGTCGCGGACAAACCCTCGCTGGTCACGATGCAGGCCTTCGGAATTGCCGTGAACGGCGTCGTGTTCGACCCCAATGCTGCGGAATGGTGGCAGGACGACCGCAGCAGCGGCTGGCAATACGAGGCCAATGCGAGCAAGCTTGATCTGGGGCTCGACGCAAACTCGGCGCATGTGCAGCCCAACGGGGCGTATCATTACCACGGCATCCCGCAGGGTTTGATGAAGAAGCTCAACCCGGAAAATAAACCGCAAATCATACATGTGGGTTGGGCTGCGGATGGTTTTCCGATTTATGCGCGCTGGGATTACTCGAATGCCAAGGACGCGATAAGCCAAATCAAGGAGATGAAGTCGAGCTATCGGATCAAGAAAGGCACTCGTCCCGGTGGACCCGGTGAAAAATACGACGGCACTTATCTTGCCGACTACGAATACATCGCAGGGTCAGGAGATCTCGATGAGTGCGGCGGTCGCTTTGGCGTGACGCCGGAAAATCCGGAGGGCATTTATCACTACGTGCTGACTGATGATTATCCATATATTCCGCGGCTCTACAAAGGCACTCCAGACCCCAGTTTTCAGCGTCATGGACCTCCGCCCGGCGGCGGTGATCCCGGAGGGCGTCGCAGACCTCCCGGCGGATTTCCGCCACCGGGATTCCCGCCGCGGTAAGCTGCGCCAGTTTGAATAAAGTATCGCAGGGTAGATGGAGAGCTTGTGTTGGCACGCACTCCCGAGTAATCACGCCTTCAGCACCAAACGATGCTTCTTACTATTAATCCGGCAAATAGATAGCGCATTATTGTGGAACATGGCGTATAGGTGTCCGCATGAAAGAAGACGGACGCAAACTGAGCAAGGAACAACAGGTGGAGGCCCGCCGCCGGGCGATGCTTCTGCTCAAGAAGGGC
>JANNQW010000101.1:0-5090 GCA_031400955.1 Verrucomicrobiota bacterium | reverse complement strand
GCCCTTCTTGAGCAGAAGCATCGCCCGGCGGCGGGCCTCCACCTGTTGTTCCTTGCTCAGTTTGCGTCCGTCTTCTTTCATGCGGACACCTATACGCCATGTTCCACAATAATGCGCTATCTATTTGCCGGATTAATAGTAGCGATGGAAGATAATAGAGCACAAACGTATCGACCGTCTTGAGTTAAATTTAGTTGCAGGCGTAAAATTGAATACAGCGCTCCAGATTCTGGAATCACATGCTCCCAGAGCGTGCCGTGGCGCTTGCTGCGTTTAATCCACCGCGGCGAGAAGCGCTGCTTGAGCAACTTCACTATTAACCAGCTAAAACCGGCGACTCAGGTAAATAGTTGGACGGCGGGAACAGGTTCATCCAGTCGCCGAACCTCGACCGATATGCGCGCAAGTCGATGCGATTTACGCAAGGCTATGTGGCTTGCGCCGTGTGATGCGATAAACGTGTCAGTCAATGATTCTGGACACATGCAAATTGTGATTGATAAAGACCATGGGCCAACTCCGGTCCGGTGCCCACGCTTCGCGAACCAGCCCTACTTGCCGAGCTGCCGGATGGTGCAGCCTTTCGTCTTCAGCAGCTCGAGCAGGCCAGACTTTCCGCCGAGATGTCCGGCACCGACGAGCACCATGACGCGCTCGTCTTTTTCTAAATAACTCATCAATGGCGCTACCCAGGCCAGGTTGCGTTTGACGAGAAATTCCTGCATCAGCTCGGGGAATTTGTCGGCATCACGGTATAGAAACTCCTGGAGCTTGTCCATTTCGCCACCGCGCCAAGAGGCGATCATGTCTTCATAGTCCTTCTTCATGGTCGCGGCCTCGCTCAAGGTCTGGAGAAGAAGTTGCTCCTGTATCTTGTCGGGCAGACTGGCGAAAAGCGTGAGTTGATACTCGACGGTTTCGAGTCCGGCTCCGGGTTTGCGATCCGTGGCGGCGCGCTTTTCATACCAGTTGTCAAGCCCGCGGCCCGATTCCGCGCCGAGCGCCTGGTATTCGATGGCGGCAATGGTGAGTGACAGAAACCAGGGGCGATAGCGTGTGATCGCAGACATGGGATAGTCATTCTTGTCGGACCACTCCCGCACACGTTTGAGCGTGTCCGCGCTTAGTTGATCTGAAAGATTTGCACCTTCCGGATAGGTGCCGAGCTTGCGCATGCGCAGCGCGATTTCGCCATTGCCCTCGCTGTTGGGCGGAAGCTCGAAGATGAGCTTGCTGCTGTCTTTGTAGGCCTGCTCGAAAACATCCGGCAGCGGATAGTCTTTTTCGCGCAGCAGATGGATGGTGCCTGCGAGATAGATAGTGCGACCGTTTATCTCCACAGCCCAGACGCTGGAGGGGCCGCTGGTTTTGGGCTTGTCAGCGGCGGTTAGATTCAGCGCCGCGATTAAAAATGCGGCGAGGCTGGCGACGACTATGGGGCGCTTCATTTATAAGACGTCGGCAGGCATCCAAGCCATGCGCTTTTTGAGATGCCAGAATCAATCTTGTTACGAGATGATGCAGCAGATGCCGGATCAGATGCTGCGGCGTTTGCGCTTGAATTGGAGTTGGGCCATGGACTTGGTGATCAGGGCTTGGACGGCCGCAACTTCCTCGGGACCGATATCCTTTTCTCTCATGCGGGCCTCGGCGCGGACGAGTGCTTCTTGAACGTGGGATTCGTCAATGCCGGACTCGTCCAGCGCGATGTCGGTGAGCACCCGGACGCCTCCGCCGGTGATTTCCACCAGGCCTTCACCCACACAATATTCCTGAACTTTCGAGGCCTTTGAATAACGGAGTTCACCTGGTTTGAGGGCCGTCACCAGAGGTGCGTGCTGGGGCAAAACTCCAAGTTCACCTTCGGCACCCGGCAGAACGACGAAGTCAACGACGTCAGAAAAAACGCGGGCTTCAGGGGTGACAATTTCGAGTTGGAGAGGCATGGCTCAGGTGGTGGGTTGGAACTTCGACGAGTGGGGCTGCAATAGATTGGGTAGGGAGTAAAGAGAGTGGGAAATGGAAAGCAAGAACTTATATGGACAGGCCAGAGGTGCTTCTCTACCCTAGTTGCCCAAGACAACCCATTGATCATTCATCTCTATTTTGCTCTGGTGGCAATCAACGCATCCCGTCGGCAGCGGAATTGGGCTTGGGGGCCTTGCGGAGCATAAACGCCCATATCGTGCCGCTGACCCATGGAAGGATCTGCTGCTTTCAGCCAAATATCCGCGTCGTAAGCCGGGCGCGCTTGCGCAGCACCACGCAGCGCGGCGGCGCACCTTTAAGGTTAAGGAACGCAAGCTTCTGCGTCTCGAACGAATCCGCTGGAAGCTGCGATGCCCATTGTTCGACGGCGAGTGCTTCCGCGTTGCCGCCGTCGTGGCCGGGATAACATACAATGGTGATCATGCCGCCCTCGGCCAGCCAGTCGATCGCGCTGCGCAACGCTGTGAGAGTTGTGTCGGTCCGCGTGATGCATGACTTGTCGCTCCCCGGCAGCCAGCCGAGGTTGAACATGAACGCGCGTATGCCGCCCCGAAGTTCCGGCGGTAAAAATTCCTCCATTCGCTCATGACCGGCATGGATCAGCGTGACCGCATCGTGCTCTTTGATCTGAGATTTCGTCCGTTCCAAGGCCCTGGCCTGGACATCAAACACGAATACCCGCCCGCCGGGCAAAACACGCTGCGCAAGAAACAGGGTGTCGTGACCATTGCCAGCGGTCGCGTCCACCACGGCATCGCCCGCGTGCAAGCGCGGTGCCAGCAGCGCGTGCGACCAGCGCACCGCCGTGGGCAGCGCCTCGGGGAATCGCGTAGTGTGCGAAAGTGTGTTGATATTCTCGGGCTCAGTCATTGGCGCGCACATCCACGACCGGCTCGAGTGCTTTGTCATCCAGAAGATGCTCCGCCAGCATTTTCGCAAAAAACGGCGCGCGCAGCACCCCCTTGGAGCCGAGGCCGTTGAACACGCACACGCGCGGATGCGCCGGATGCCGGCCGAGCACAAGCTGTCGATGTTTGATGATCGGTCGAATGCCAGCCTGCGTCTCGCCGATTTCAAAGGGGATGCGAAGCAGCCGCGAAAGTTTCCCCTGCAAGTCGGCGATGGAAATCTCCATCGGTGTCGTCAAATCGAACTCGTAAGTTGAGCCTGCGCGCCAGTAGCCCGCCCTGTGCGGCAGCAGCCAGCAGCCGCGGTTGATGATGCGCGTTTCAGGCAAATCAATCTTGAGCGCCGCAATCACTCCGCGCGCGCAATCAAATTTCAGCCACGAAAAATAGCGCGACCCCGTCCGCTGTTCCGCACCGCGGCAGAAGACAACATGACTGAAATCCTTGCCGTGCCAGCTGATGCGTTGATTCGAAGCTTCGACATCCACTTCAGCAATGATTCCCTGTCTCCACGCGCCGATGTTCTCGAAAAACAACCGGCTCGCTTCCAAATATGCCGCCGTGTCGAGCCAGCCAGCCTGACGTTGGACAAAACCGCCGAACTCCGATTGAACCAGCGCGGGATCCACCAGTGGCGCGGTGGCATCGACCCACTGTTCGAGCCCGGCCTCGCTCGCGCGACCGCGCCACCATTCCACCTCGCGCGGTTCCTTGAACAAACGGACCAGCGGTCGCTCGTGATAAAACTCAGCGCCGAGAAGTTTTTCCACTCTACGGTAAAGCGCGAGCGCCACCGGCAGCAGTTCCTCCACGCGCCAGCTCGGTTTCACCCGTTTGCCGGTGATGGGTGTCACCAAGCCCGCAGCGATTTTGGAACAGGTGCCCGCCTCGTTCGGATCAACAATCAGAAACGGAACGCCGCGCTCATGCAAGATCCATCCCAGCGCCGTGCCCGAGAGCCCGCCGCCGACGATGAGAATGGGAGGGGCCGCCATGTGTATTCGTAGCAGCCGACGTCAGGAGGCTCAATTGAATTCGGAGCCCGCATGATGGTGGCTGCCGAGGTGGCGAGCCAGATAAATGGACGTTCTGGGCAATGTTCGAGAGAAAAATGTCAGAGCCTTCTGACGTCGGCTACCACCAGGATTGTGCTGAGGGTAGTTGCCGACGTGAGGAGGCACTAAAATAGACTGCGTTTCATGGGTCTGGGGGTTCTATCCCATCAGACTTCTCTCATTCAATCCATTCCCGTTTCAGGGGAGCAGGTCATAGCGGTCATGGCGGCTGAAACTGGAGGCGGGTCAGGCGCTAGGCCTGACGCCCTGTTCGGCTTGAATGTCGCCTACCGTAGATCCAAATCGCGATGCCAATCACTAAGCCGGAGATTACGAATCCGCCGTAGAGCAGTCCCATTGACTCATTGTGCATGGGCACCTTTTCAAACACGGGGAGGAGGAGCGCGCAGCCGGCAGCCAAGAGAAAGGGCAGCACCCATCTCTGACGGAGACAAAGAAGCCAGACCGCCCCTGGAACTGCTCCCAAACACACTCCGCCAAACGTAATCGCGTATTGGTAAAAATGCAGGGCGAAGTCACTTGTCCACCACGAGTCTCCGGCAAATGCGGCTAGCATTCTCCCCCAGACGCCGCCGAAGAAGGCGCCGGTCAGACCGACAATAGATGCGGCAACGAATTGCCATTTGCTCTTTATGATGTCCCTCACAGTCATGGTTCTTGGGTTCCTTATTTCACAATCCACCACTTCCCATTGCTTAGTTTCATGTCCAATCCCATCGGTCTTCCTGATTTGGCTTTTTCAGCATTGATAATGGTTACGTCTGCTTGAATGCCATCGTCCTTGATCCGGATTTCGACTTCAGGATTTTTCGGCAACGGAGGGATTCCCTTTTCAAACTCCTTCGCCATCTCATCGCGTTCTTCCGGGATGATGTATAGCGCGGCTTCCCTCACATTTTTGTTAGCCAAAGCAATGATGAATGCCTTTGCCACGATCGTCGCGTCGGCAATATCCTGCGCCGGCAGCTTCTTTACGTTTGAGATGCCACGGATAATTGGACCAAAAGAGATTTAGTTAGCGAGGGCGAGATCGGCCTCGAAGTGGTTGGGGGTTTTGTAGTTGAGGGAGGAGTGGAGGCGTTGGGTGTTGTAGTAGCCGTCAATGAACGCGAAGATT
>JANNQW010000100.1:0-4296 GCA_031400955.1 Verrucomicrobiota bacterium | reverse complement strand
GAAGTCGGGATGTCCACCGCCGCCGCGCAACGTGGGCAACGACCCGCCGATGAGCGCGCCCATGACTTCGATGAGCAGCGAGAGTCCGTATCCTTTATGCGCGCCAAAGGGCAGCAGCCATTGGGCTTGATGAGGATCAGTCGTGGGCTGGCCAGCGGCATCGACGGCGGCTCCTGGAGGCAGTGGTTTGTTCTCGCGGCGCAGTTGCTGCACCCGGCCCATGGCCACGGTGCTGGTGGCCCAATCAATCACAATGGGAAACCCGCACGCCTCGGTGGTGGGCAGACCCCAGGAATGCGGATTCGTTCCGAGCACAGGATATTTTCCTCCAAACGGCACCACTTCACCCAGCGTGCTCGTGCAGTTTGTATAGGCGATGTAACCTTTCTTAGCAGCTTCCATGACATAGCCGCCGCCCCAGAGATAATGGAAGGCATTGTCCACGCTGACCTGGCCGATGCCGTATTTGTCCGCGAGTTCCATGCAGCGTTCCATGGCGCTGAAGGCCACGCTTTGGCCAAGCTTGAGGTTGCCATCCCACGCCTCGCTCGCAGCGAAAGATTTCTTGATCACCTTGATCTCCGCACCCGGCTTGCACCCACCCGTCGCGCTGCCGAAGAGATGGTCAAGATGCAGCGCCTTGATCACGTTGTGCGTGCGGATGCCATGGGTGGCGGCGAGTTCACAAAATCGTGCCGCGTCGTCCGCTTCATCAGCCAGATAGCCGCGATGGAGGTAGGCTTTGCGCACAAGATCGTTGTGCGCGGCGGTGGGGAGGATGCGGTAAGTGGTGGGCATGGGCAAGAGCTTCAATCAAACTCGACCTCAGAGTCCTTGCAATATGAAAGGCTCGCTGTCGGGAGGAAGAGTTTTACGCCCCCTGTTTGATCACTGGGCCAGAGTCCGAACATGCGCGGAAACCGCTCTGGCCAGTCCCGCGAGATTGTAACCGCCTTCCAGAACCGACACCAGCCTGCCCGCGCAGTTCTCGTCGGCGAACTTCATCAGTATCTTCGTGAGCACCACAAAGTCATCATCCGTGAGCGTGAACCGCCCCAGCGGATCGTTCTCCCGCGAATCAAAGCCCGCGGAGATCATGACCAGATCCGGCTTGAACTTTTCCGCGGCGGGAATGAGTCGATCGAGGAAGGCTCCACGGATATCTCTCATCCCGGAACCGGCGGGCAACGGTGCATTCAGCGTGCAACCCCGGCCCTTCCCGGCGCCGGTTTCTTCATGATGTCCCGTGAAGGGATACCACGGCGACTGATGGGTGCTGAAAAAAAGGACGCTGCCATCCTCATAGAAAATGTCCTGAGTGCCGTTCCCGTGATGCACATCCCAGTCGACAATCAGCACCTTCGCCGCGCCGAGTTTCTTCTGCGCGTGGCGCGCGGCGATGGCGATGTTATTAAACAGGCAAAAGCCCATTCCCTGCGCCGGTCGGGCATGATGCCCGGGAGGACGCACTGCGCAGAACGCGTTCTTCAATTTTCCGCGCATCACCTCATCGACGGCATTCAGCACCCCGCCCACGGCACGCAGAGCGACATCAAAGGACTTCGAACAGATGTTCGTATCCCCCGTGCTCAACTTGGAGGCGCCGGACGCAACATCGCCCGCTGCCGTTTTAAAGTAGTCACGTGTGTGGCACAGCAGAATGTCGTCGGGGGTGGCGGGTTGTTGCGTTAGTGGATGAGTTTCGTCCACAAGCCCATTTTTATGCAATGCCTCCATCACCGCCACATATCGCGCCGGACACTCGGGCTGCCCGGGGCCGGTGTCGTGGGCCCGAAAGATGTCGTCCAAAAGAAGACCGGTTTGTTGTGAAGCAGAAGACACGGCGTAATATTTCGCAATCATTGCAGCGATAAACTGCGACGCAAGCAGCAAGCTGCATCCCGATATGAATCCTCCTCCACCCAAAGCAGTCGAGCGCGCGCACGATATTCTCCATCAGTCGAGGAGACACACACTCGACCCCTTGTTTGCCCCACGCAGCATCGCGGTCATCGGAGCCTCGGAGGTTCCGGGATCAGTCGGTCGCGCGATCATGGAAAACCTCAAGGCATGGGATCACCCGGTGTATCCGGTCAACCCTCATCACGACAGCGTTCTCGGAATTACATCGTTTTCGAGCATTGCCCTGCTACCAAAGAAAGTGGACATGGTCGTGATCGCAACACCCGCGGCGACGGTGCCGGGCATTATGCAGGAATGCGCAGCGTGCGGCATCCCTGCCGCCGTCATCATTTCGGCGGGGTTTCGTGAAGTCGGAAAAGCTGGTGCGGATCTCGAGCAGCAGGTTCTCGCCGAAGCCCGGCGCGGCAAGGTGCGTGTGCTCGGCCCCAATTGCCTCGGCTTCATGATCCCCCATGCCGGGTTGAACGCGAGTTTCGGCGGTGGGATAGCTCAAACCGGAAACGTGGCCTTCCTTAGTCAGAGCGGCGCCCTCTGCGCGGCGGTGCACGACTGGAGCCTGCGCGAAAACGTGGGATTCAGCGGCTTCGTCTCCAGCGGCTCGATGCTCGATATCGGCTGGGGCGATCTCATCCAATACTTTGGAGACGATCCGCGCACCAAGAGCATCCTCTGTTACATGGAGTCAGTTGGCGATGCCCGACGCTTCCTCTCCGCCGCGCGCGAAGTGACACTCAGCAAACCGGTTATCGTTCTGAAAGTCGGCCGCACGGAAGCTGCGGCCAAAGCGGCTGCCTCCCACACCGGCGCCCTCACCGGCAGCGATGCGGTGCTTGATGCCGCTTTTCACCGGGCGGGTGTGCTCCGCGTCGACACCCTGAGCGAACTTTTCGACATGGCGGAAGTGCTCGGCAAGCAACCCCGACCACGCGGCCCGCGTCTGGCAATCGTCACCAATGCCGGCGGTCCGGGTGCGCTCGCCACCGACATGCTCGTGGCGGGCGGAGGCCAACTGGCGGAACTTTCGACGGAGTCGATGACCGGCTTGAACAAAGTCCTGCCCCCGCAGTGGAGCCACGGCAATCCCATCGATGTGCTGGGAGATGCGAGCGTCGAGCGATACGCCAGCGCGGTGGAAATCGCCGCACGCGAACCGCAGGCCGATGGTATCTGCGTCATCCTCACGCCCCAGGCCATGACGGCCTCGACCGCTACTGCCGAGCGGCTGGTGGCGTTCGCTCATCTCAACGACCGGCCGATTCTCGCAAGCTGGATGGGTGGCGCCGCAGCAGATGCTGGCCGGCGCATCTTGAACGCCGCCGGTATTCCGACTTATGATTATCCCGACACCGCCGCGCGCGCGTTCGCACTCATGTGGCGCTACAGTGACGACTTGCGGGCGCTTTACGAAACACCTTCGCTCGGTGATCCGACGGAGGGCGGCGCGCCGGACCGCGCTCATGCGGGGAAAATACTTCAAAGCGTGCGCGAAGCTAAACGCACTCTGCTCACCGAGGTGGAGTCCAAGCAGGTGCTTGCCGCCTACGGCATCCCGACTGTGGAATCCCAGAAAGCGCTGAGCGAAGACGAAGCCGTGCAGCAGGCAGAGGCGATAGGATTCCCGGTGGCAGTCAAAGTTTACTCGGAAACACTGACGCACAAGAGCGACGTCGGTGGCGTGCAACTCGACGTTCGCGATGCTGACGGCGTCCGTCGGGCCTGGCGCGCCATCAAGCAAAGCGTTGGCGAACGTGCAGGCTCGCAACATTTTCTCGGTGTCACCGTGCAATCCATGATCTCGCGCGATGGCTGCGAACTGATTTTAGGCAGCAGCGTGGATTCACAATTCGGCCCCGTGCTCTTGTTCGGAGCTGGCGGCAAATACGTGGAAGTCTTCAAAGACCGCGCGCTGGGTCTGCCACCGCTCAACGCCACGCTCGCGCGACGTCTCATGGAGCAGACCCGCGTTTACGAAGCACTCAAGGGAGTCCGCGGACAGAAGCCGGTGGACCTGGCGAAACTCGATCAATTACTGGTGCGCTTCAGCCTCCTGGTCATCGAGCAACGCTGGATTGCGGAGATCGATATCAATCCCCTGCTCGTTTCATCGGATCAAATGATCGCGCTGGACGCTCGCATCGTCATGCATCCGGCGGAGACCTGGGATGAACTTCTGCCCAAGTCCGCCATCCGGCCCTATCCCGTGCAATATCTCATGCCTTGGAAGCTGAGAGACGGCACCAGTGCCACCATCCGCCCCATCCGTCCGGAGGACGAACCGCTGCTGGTGAAGTTTCATCAGACGCTCTCGGAACGCAGTGTTTACTATCGCTACTTCGGCATGTTGCAGTATGAGCAGCGCATCGCGCACGAGCG
>JANNQW010000099.1:0-5696 GCA_031400955.1 Verrucomicrobiota bacterium | reverse complement strand
CACGGTGAAAAGCCAGGGCGCCAGCCGATCGCGTTCGAGAGTGGCGAGTGATTGTGAAAGCTTGATGAAAACCTCCTGAGCGACGTCGCGGGCCTGGTTGATTTCGCCGACGATGCCCAGGGCGTAGCGGATGAGCGGACGCTCGTAGCGGTCGAGCGTAGCAATAAGAAATGCATGGTCAGGATCACGGTCAGACATGTGGTGTTCAGTAGGCATGACGGGCGTCCGTGAGTTTTCTTGGAAAGAAATTTTATTTATTTTGGAACGGGGAGTCCATCCCATCGTGCGGGCATGAATGCCGGCAGCAAGACAATACCGCGAAACTGGCGCAAAGCTTATTCCGACTTTGGCTTACTGTCGGCTCCAGGGCCAATCGGTGTTTTGGATGTGGTCTTATTAGTCGACTGTTTTTCGTTGGAACTTTTCCACCAGGCTTCAATGCTCAGGGCATCAAAGAGCTTCGCGTGATAACCAGTGATCTGCTCGAAACTGAGCGTGGCCTCAGCGGCGACATCGAGCGAGGGATCGGACCTGATGGCTTTGACGAGGGCGTCGCCGACTTTTGTGCTGCGGTGCTGGCCGAGGTGCCATGCGGCCTTCACGCGCGTCTGCCAGGATTGCTTGAGATTCTGCAGCACTTGGATGAGCTGGTCGTCACTCAGTTGTTCGGGCGTGAGCGTAGCGGAGGCGGGGAAAATTTCTCTTACAGGAATTTGATGCTGCTGGATGCGGTAATACTTCACCCGCTGGCCGTTGATGTAGCAGTCCTGGACACGGAGAATTTCCGCACGTGCGGCATGGACGAGATTCGCAAGACGCGGATCTTCAATGGCATCCCAGAGCCGGTCATAAGGATCACGCGCGCCGGTGGCGATGGCTTCATCGGCAAAGGAAGTGAGGCGGTTGCGCTCTTTAAGCAGAACAAGTTCCGACTGCGAATCTGACGGAATCCCCACACCCGTTGCCTGTAGCGAGACGGTGGGCACGGCTGGCTTTGCTAGATGTGCGGTCGTCGCCATTGATTCAAATCGCTTCTCGAAATCGCTCTTCGTCTTGCTGTAAAACCAGATGGCGCATGCCAGGAACAGTATTGCGTTGACGAGCGCAAGAAGGAAAAACAACCGCAAGAAATAACCGGAGCGGGACTGATTTTTTAATCGCGCGTCACTGGCCATCAGTTCAGAATGCTGCTCCGTCCGGGCCGGGCCGGGCTCGTTCAGCGGCGTGGAACTGACAGCCAAGGGGCCATGCAAGGAGTGGGTTGAAGATGACCTCAAATCCACGAATTGGACGACCACCAGTCCGAACATCATATCATCGCCGGGCGCCAATTTCTCAAGCGCGACGCGTCGGCCGTTTACAAAAGTTCCATGAGTGGATTCAAGGTCGCGTATCCAGCAATCTCCATTCTGATCGACTGAGATTTTAGCATGCCGGTTCTCCACATTGGGATGATTGATGAAAATATCCGCGCTTCTAGTGCTGCCGATGGTGATATTGCCATCCGCCGGCACTTCCAACGTTACCTCGCCGTCACCGAAGTTAAGAATCAGCATTGACATGAATACAAAAGTTCTGGGCGTGACGTTCGGTCTTCAAGGCTGGTTTCGAGGGAAACTATTGCGCCCGAGGATGCTCTTGTAAATTCCTTATTACTGAAGCAGTGTAGCGTCTCGAAATCAGATATTTATGTCTCATATAAATTAAGCAATTGCATGGACTCTGTTGATACTCTTTCCGCCACTAAGTCACGCATCAGCGCCAGTTTGTCCGCAGGCGTGATCTCAGGAGTGACGGCTATTTTGGTGCTGGTGGTTCTCTACGCTCTCTGGCCCTACCAGCACTGGTCGTTTTCCACCGAGCATCGGGGCAGTGTGCTGGAGGGCTGGTTCCGTCACATTGCGACAAATCCCGAGCTTTATTTTTGCTATGTGGTGCCGTTCATCGTGGGCTTTCTCGTTTACCGCCAGCGATCGATACTCGCCACACTGCCCATGAATGGAACTTGGTGGGGACTGGTGCCAGCCGTGCTCTCCGTGTTTTTTTTCTGGGTGGGATACAAAGTGGATACCGGTTATCTTGGATTCGCCAGCATCCAGCTTATGACTGCCGCGCTGATTCTGCTGCTGGGCGGTCCGGCATGGATGCGCGCATTGATGATGCCGTGGTTGTTTCTGGTGTTTGCCTGGCCCATGTTGCCGCTGGAAAGCATTCTAGCCTCCCCTCTCCGAGTCTTCACCGCGAAGCTGGCCGGGTTCGTCCTCAATCATGTCGGCGTAAACGTCGTGCGCGAGGGCACCGGGCTTAACTCCGCACCTGATTTCGCACAGCACTTGCAAATCGGCGACCGCTTCCGGCTGGACGTGGCCAATGCCTGCAGCGGCATCCGATCACTCTCATCGCTGATGATGATCAGCGTCCTCTACGCAGTGCTGGCGTTGAAGAGGCCAATACCGCGCGTGCTGCTTTTTCTTAGTTCGATACCGCTGGCTGTAGCGGGCAATCTTGTCCGTCTCATCTTCCTGGCCTTGGGCAGTGTGTGGTTCGGTCAGGATTTCGCCGTGGGCACGGTGCATGAAGGCGTTCAAACGGAATCCTTTTACCATGAATTTGCGGGTTATGTGGTCTTTGCGGTTGCGTTGTCAGGCATGTTCGCCCTGGCATCTTTGCTCGAAGGTCGCAGTCACTGGAAAGGCGCGAAGCTGCTGGATGTCACCGCGAAGGGCACAGCCCTGGCACGTTGGGCTGAAGGTAGAAATTCGACGGCTGTATGGACGCGGGCCGTGGCCATTATGACATTGGTCGCCACGACGCTTTTACTCTGTGCGTGGACGCCAACCACCATGAAAATGGCCGAACCCGGACTGGTGATGGAACTGCCCGCAAAAGCAGGAAATTTTCAAGGCGCCAAGGAGGCGGAGATGGATTCACGAGAGAAACTACTCTTCTCCGAGGGCGTGAAACTAAAGCGCCGTATCTATATTGGACCCGGCAACCACCCCATTGTAGCCACGCTGGTGATGAGCGGACCCGTGAAGAAAAGTTTGCATGAACCCACCGTCTGCCTTCCCGACCAAGGCTGGGCGATCAGCGACACTGAAAAGGTCGCCATCACTCTTGCTGATAGGAGCATCATGCACGCCTCACTCATGCACGTGTTTCGGGAACGCCAGACCGTTAACGGTGAGCGTGTGCGCCAGCGCGCCATGAACCTCTACTGGTATCAAGGCTCCCATGGGGTCAGCACCCCCAGCTACAACGTGAGCCACGCTCGCACCTATCTCGACTCCATACTCCAGAACCTCAACCACCGATGGGGACAGGTGTCGGTTTTTATGCCGGTGTCAGAGCTGCCCGCAGGCCAGAATGACCCAGTCAAAGAAGCTGCGGCGAAGGACGAGTTGCTTGATTTTATCAGCCATCTCGTCCCGCAAATTCTGGCGAAGTCAGTGGACTGATCTGCAAATTCAAACGCGCGTGCTGACTTGCCGCGCCTTGCAGTTTCGACTGCCTCGCAGCTTGGAATCTCTGCGCGGCCAGCGTTTCGTCTTGTCACGGAGTGCATCCTCGACTTTTATGCCCGTCCCTTTTGCCATGAACAACGAGCGCCGTAAACAATTCCCCTTTGATGAATTCGAGCCGAAATGGCAGCGGCTCTGGGAGGATGCCAAGGCCTTCCGCACGTTCGGACCGGGCGATGCGGATTTTGATCCCACAAAACCAAAATACTATGCGCTGGACATGTTCCCCTATCCCAGCGGACAGGGGCTGCACGTCGGTCATCCGGAGGGCTACACCGCCACGGACATCGTCACGCGCTTCAAAAAAATGCGTGGATTCAATGTGCTCCATCCCATGGGCTGGGACGCGTTCGGCCTGCCTGCAGAGCAGTATGCCATCAAGACTGGTCAGCATCCGCGGAAGACGACCGAGGCCAACATTGATGGCTTCCGCGCGCAATTGAAACGTCTCGGTTTCGCCTACGACTGGGAGCGGGAAGTAAACACGACCGACCCGGAGTATTTCAAATGGACACAGTGGATATTCCTCCAGCTCTACCATTCCTATTTCGACGAGAAGACGAACCGGGCGCGGCCAGTCAGCGAGCTAGAGGCTCAAGGCTTGAAGCGCGAGGAGATCGATGCAAGGCGATTGGCATATGTCAAAGAAGCCCCCGTGTGGTGGTGTCCCGAACTCGGCACGGTGCTGGCGAATGAAGAGGTCGTTGATGGCAAAAGCGAAGTCGGTGGCTTCCCCGTGGAACGCCGGCCCATGCGCCAGTGGATGTTGCGCATCACCGCGTATTGTCAGCGCTTGATTGATGAACTCGACGGCCTCGACTGGCCCGAAGGCATCAAGCTGCTGCAGAAGAACTGGATCGGAAAAAGCGAAGGTGCCGAAGTGCATTTCAAAGTGGCTGATCACGATGAGACGATCACCGTCTTCACCACGCGACCGGACACGCTGTTCGGCGCGACTTACATGGTGCTCGCGCCAGAACACCGGCTGGTGGATGAACTCGTTAGCGAGGAACAGCTCGCTGAGGTTGAACAATATCGCGAACGCACCGCGCGCAAAAGCGATCTGGAGCGAACAGAACTCGCGAAAGAAAAGAGCGGTGTCTTCACCGGCGCGTATGCTATCAACCCGGTGAACAACGAGCGCATCCCGATCTGGATCGCTGATTACGTATTGATGGGTTACGGCACTGGTGCGATCATGGCTGTGCCAGCGCACGATGATCGGGACTTTGAGTTTGCGATTAATTTTGGTCTTCTGATTCGGGCCGTAGTTAAACCTCCGATGGAATGGCTATATAAGAATAGTGTTCATTTGGAAGTTGGAGTTAACCAAAGCGGGAAGTCACTCACTTGGACATACTGTGAATTAGTCGTAGCGATACAAGCCGGCGAAAGTTCTCTTGAGGTGCAGGCCTATGAGGTGTTCGCGAATAGAGTGGCTGAGTTCAGTGCAGCTTTCGCGGAGTCAGGGGTAGCGATGAATTCAGGATTCCTAGATGGGTTAACCACGATCGAGGCGAAGCAGAAAATCACCGAGTGGCTCGCCGAAAAAGGCTTGGGTGCAAAGACAACGAACTTCAAACTGCGCGACTGGCTCTTCAGCCGGCAGCGCTACTGGGGTGAGCCGTTTCCGATCGTCTGGGAAAACGGTCAGCATCGCGCCGTGCCGGAGAGCGAGCTTCCCGTGGTGCCACCAGACCTCGATGACTTCAAGCCGACCGGCACACCCGAGCCGCCGCTGAGTAAGGCGACCACATGGGTGAAGTATTCTGAGAACGCGACGCGCGAACTGAACACCATGCCGCAGTGGGCGGGTTCTTGCTGGTATTACCTGCGCTATTGTGATCCGAAGAACGCGCAACGCTTCATCTCAAAAGAGGCGGACGCGTATTGGATGGGCGGAACAAATGTGGAATGCGGAATGCGGAATGCGGAATCAGTTTCAGCAATTCCAAATTCCAAATTCCAAATTCCAAATTCCCAAAAGGGTGGCGTTGACCTCTATGTCGGCGGCACGGAACACGCGGTGCTGCATCTGCTGTATGCGCGCTTCTGGCACAAAGTCTTGTTTGATCTCGGCCATGTCAGCACGCCGGAGCCGTTCCAGCGGCTGGTGAACCAGGGTCTCATCCTCGGCGAGGACGGTCAGAAAATGTCCAAGTCCCGTGGCAACGT
>JANNQW010000098.1:0-7290 GCA_031400955.1 Verrucomicrobiota bacterium | reverse complement strand
GGGGTGGTGCAGAGAAGCACAAGCCCTTGATCGATAAGGTCTTGGAGTGGCAAAAACGGACTTCGCCGAAGTTGCCTCCTGAGCACTCGCCACCGGACGATAATGAACTCAAAAACGCTGCCTAACTTCGGAATCCGGGTTCATACATGGCGGGCATGGCAGCACCGACCTTTCACATTGCCTTGGCCCGCCAAACAATCACTTCGCCGTCCCCGAGAGTCGCCTGAAAAACCCGGACCGGTTCCCACTCGCTTTTCAGACGTTCCACCAATTTCGGAAGCTCAAGCTCGAGAATTCGGTGAAGCGTCGTGACAATGAAGAGCTTGTCTCGAGGGTGGGTGGCGAGCGCCGCATCGAACGCCTCCTGCGTTCGCGCGTAAGTACAGTTGCCGTCGTTCAGGCCGAAGCCGGCACCGTAGTACTCGTAAGCCAGGTCGGTAAGGAACACTGAAATCACCATGTCGCCCGGGTGACGCTCGGCCTGTAGGAACGCGAGTGAGGCGCGAAACGGCTGCTTGGCCGTGGCGTAATAGTGACGCAGCGGCACCAACTGCAGCACGCTCAACAATCCAATCCCGGCCATGAAACTGCGTCCGAAGCGCGGCGTTATTGTCGGACCCAGGGCACGTCCGAGCAGCCATTCGAAAGTAACGATGCCGGCAAGGATTCCCGGGAACATCGCCATCAGAAAGAATCGCGGCGACGCGCTGAGTTGGTTCATCGCGACGAACGCAGCTGTGAGAAGCGACGGTGCAAGCAACACTGAAGTCAACAGCCAGTGGCGCACGAACAGCTTGTAGAAGCCGAACGTTACGATCAGTCCGCCGATCGCAACCAATGGCAGCTGCATCAGCCCGGTGGGCCCAAGCGCGGCGGCCAGCCCGCGGATCACAACGCGAATGAACTCGAGCGATAGAATGGAGTAGCCCGCAGTCGCCTGACGATAGACCGTGCTCGTGAACATATAGACTTGCGGCAAGGTCAGCACGTACGTGTGAGTCGCGAGCACGGCAGTGGCACCGTAGACTATCGCCAGACGTTTAATTAGTGCCCATGGCAAGCGTCCATCGCTGCGCAGCTTCCAGACAGCGACGCACGCGACCAGAAACTGCGCCGCTACCACGAAGAACATATTGAGCAGGAACGCAAATCCCAACACCGCGCTCGCGACGTAGGCCAACCAGAGGCGCAGGGCATCCCGCTCCAGTGCCCTGCAGAGCAAGCCGGATGACACAAGCGTGAAAAACAAGAACGGGACGTAGCCGCGGGCGTTCTGTGAAAAGAAGATATGATGGTACGCCACACTCAGGAGCAGCGCAGCGGATAGGCTGAAAAGCCGCGAGAAGCCGATGCGCGTGACCCAGTAGAAAGCCGGAATTGTCGCGGTCCCGAGGATGATGACCGGCAAACGAACGGCCCACTCGGCAGGGCCGAAAACGTGGATCGACAGCTTGACCAAGAGTGTATTGAGCAGGTGATTGTTGGAGGCCAAGTAGCTGGCAAAAATGTGCGACGCACTCATCTTTGTGGCCGTCAGAACCGTCGAGATTTCGTCGAGCCAGAGATCGGAATTGGCCCCATATACACGCAGCCCTAGAGCCAACGCCGTAATCGCCAGAAGCGCACGCATTGCACTGCGATGACCCATGGACTCGGGCTGCCCCGGAACGGAGGCGACTTGAATCCGCTGCTCTTGCGGAATGGGTTCGAGCAGGCGCGGCATACGCGAGAGTACGAGCAGGACCAGGCCTTCAAGAACAAACAGAATCTGGAACAGCGTCACGCCCTTGCTTCTAGGAAAACGTTTTCGACGGTGCCTGCCTGAGTGGCCCAGGGCATGCCTCGGAGACGGGGTGGGAGGGCTCCATGATTTTGAGTATACCTGTTTACTCCACTGTGCCTAGTGGGGATTACGCCATGAGCATCATTTTCCTTTGAATCCTTCCAGCTTGGCGATGAACGCCGTTGGTCCGCCTTTGGCATAGCCACTCTGACGACCGATTTCCTTGCCGTCTTTGTCCAACACAACCAGGCAAGGGAAGCCGTGGATCTTGTATTGCGACTTCAATGCATTGTTGGCTTTCTTTAAGTCTTCGGCTTGGGCTTTTTTCTTTGGGAAATCCAGTCCCACCAGAACAACATTTTTGGCGGCGTAAGTTTTAAACTCCCCAGAGTCGAGCACTTCCTTGCGGAACTTGATGCACCAACCACACCAGTCTGAACCGGTGAAATCCATCAGCACGATTTTATTTTCAGATTTTGCCTGTGCCTGTGCTTTTGGCAAATCAGTCAGCCAAGTGGCTGCCGCAGCGTTCACCTGCCAACAAATTGTGGCAGCCAACATTGTCATTAAGATTTTTTTCATGGATTGTCCGAAGTCTGATAGCGGACTACGGCAGGCACTACTGATTTCGCAAACGCAATTTTCCCAGAAATAATCGACTCGGCCGACTGTCTTTTGAACTTCCATTGCCAAAAGTTCTTTCCCGTCCAGCGACCAGAATTTGCTGACGGCAGAAAATCGCATCCACTCCCCGCACGCAAGGCCACCTTCCTTACCGGCCCCGCACATCATAGCACATCAGCACATTCTGGGACCGCAGATAGAGTTTACCATCCAGCACCACCGGATGCGCCCAGGCCTCGCGTTCGTTGAACACAGGCTCGAATGAACCAAGTTCCTTGTAGCCATTAGGGGAGCCGTCAATCAGCGCTACGATGCCGTTTTGATAACGGAAAATGAGTCGTCCGTCTGCCCAGAGCGCGGCCGCGCTTTCCTTGCCTTTACTGTGACGTTCCTCGCCCCATTTGATTTTGCCGGTCTTCCATTCCAGACAGATGGGGAATCCATTGTTATGGCCGGTGCCGGCATAAATGTAATCGCCATCCATAATCATACCGCCGTGGTGATTTTGGAATTTCCCGGAATCCAGTTTGTAAACTTCCTTCACGGCCAGTCCGGAACCGGATTTGGTGATCTCCAACAACGCCGCACCAGCGCCATAGCCGGTGGAAACGAAGACGAAATTATCTTTCACCAGCGGCGTGGGAATGTTGGCCGTGCCGTTGTTCACCCCGCCATAGTGCCAGAGCACTGCGCCCTTGTCCGCTGAAACGCCGATGACCGCTTTGCCTACGAGATTGACGTACTGTTTGATGCCGCCCGCATTGCTGATAACCGCTCCTGTGTAGCCTGCACCGGGCTTTCCCTTGTCGCCCAAATCTGGAGTCTTGGCCTGCCAGATGACTTTCCCGGTTTTCTTATCCAACGCCACCATCAGCGCATCAGGACCGCCTGGTGTTAGGATCACACGATCCCCATCAATCAAAGGGCCCTCGCTATAGCCCCATTCGGACATCATGGCGCCACCGAAATCCTTCGCGAAATTTTTCCTCCACCCCTCAGACCCAGTCTTAGCATTGACCGCCACAAAATTTCCCTTGGAATCTTCCGCAAACACTATGCCACCGCTTACCGCTGGTGCGCCATTTGGTTCCCCTTCGCCAAACGCCAAGCTCCACACTTCCTTGGCTCCGTCCGGTTGCAGTGCGATCAAATGACATTTTCCCTGTTTCTGCCCCTGCGTGAAAATCAGGCCCTCGGCAATCGCGATGGTCGAGAATCCATTGCCTACACCCTCATACTTCCACAACAATTGCGGTCCTGCCACCGGCCACGTTTTGAGCAAGTTTTTATCGGGCGATTTCCCATCACGATTTGGGCCACGCCATTGATTCCATTCGGCCGCGATTGACGAAGAGACGAAATTTCCTGCCATAAGGAAAGTCAGACAGACGAAGACGGTAGTTTTCATAGGTGAGGAGAACTAACAATTTCAGCGCGCCCAAGCAAGTAGATTGTATCTGCGATCGCTGCTAGGAAATCCCTTTCCCAGGTGCCGGCAGGAGTAGCCCAGGGCGTGCATCGGAGACGGGGTGGGAGGGGGTATGAGCGCCCAAGACGCGGAGCCGCGAAGCTGCGCCGAACACTGACATATTCGAGAGTAGATAATGGGCACTGATTTCTCTGTTTCCAGCGCGCCACCGCCGCGAACTCCTGTCACCACGGCCATCGGGAATGCGCCGATTCACCTCCGATCAATCCGCGCCTTCGGCTTTGGGTTCCGGCAGAAAGAATCCAACGGCAAAGGCCAGCACGGCAAGACCGGTGGCGATGTAACCCGCGGCCAGCGCTACGTGCAGGGGTTTCACGGCTTGCGCTCCTCCCGCAAGCAGGGGCGCGAGCCAGGCTGTGTTCAGAAGTGCCATGCTGGTGCCGATCATGCGGCCGCCGACGTTGGTGGCGAAGCTGCCACCGGTGCCGCGAAGATGCAGGGGGAAGACCTTGGGCAGATATTCGCCGAAATAACTGAACTGGGCCACCACTAGGAGTCCGCAGAAAAAATAACCCCAAAGAAAAGTCTCGCCGCCCATTTCGAAGAACTTGAAATAAGTCAGCGGAAGAATGATCAGCGCGGGGATTTGGAAGACTTTCAGCAGCGCGACCCGGCTGATGCCCACGATGAGGAGCGTGGCCAGCAGAATGCGTCCGACCAGTCCGCCCATTTCCTGGCGAAACTGAACTTTGTCACCCATCCCCTTCACCACTTCATTGATGGGCTTTTGCTTGCCGAAGTTCTCTTTAATTTTTGCGACCAGGTCTTTTCGCGCGGGATCATTGGCCGGAAGCGCATTGAGTTGTGTGTTGAGCGCCTCGCCTTCCTTGCGCAGTGGCGCGAGTTCGGCTGCTTGTTTTTTCAGCTCGGGCAATCCAGGCGTCACGCGCGCGACGGTCACCTGCAGCGCGCCAAAGGCGATGCCATAGGCGCAGGCGGAGAGGATGGCGGTTACGATGGTGACGCGACGTAATTCCGGCGAGAAGAGCGCGGCAAAGCTCGGGCGCTTCAGCACGCCAGTTATGCGCTTTTCCTTCCAGACTTTTGACTCCGGCACGAAGGGCAGCAGCAACGCGATCGGAATCGCCGGCAGGAATCCGGTGAGCAACAGAAAGCGCCAACTGGCCGGGTCAGTCGAGCCCAGCCCTGCGGGCAGGCCGATGTGAGGCAGACCTCCGAGATGTGAACTCACCCAGATGCTCACCAGCGTCACGAGCACACCGCCGAGTGAAGCAAATGCCTGGGTGATGCCGAGCCATTTCTCCCTTTGTTTCCTGTCTTCGAAAACCTCGGCCAGCCAAGTGATGGCGGCGATGAACTCCACGCAGACGCCGATGAAGGTCGTGCTGCGGAAGAAGATGAACATGGGCAGCGACGTTGAGTAAGCCGCGGCAAAGGGTGATAATGAGTAGAGAAAAATGCTCAGTCCCATCACGGTCTTGCGACCAAACTTGTCCACCAGCCACCCACCGAGCAGTCCGAACACCCCGCCACACAAGGCGGAGATCCAGAGCAGACGGCCGACCCACTCGGTGACGATGGGGTTGTTCTGCGGGATCTTAAGCAACTCGGCGATCGCTGGCGCGGCGACGAGCGGTGTCATCAACAGCTCATAGGTGTCGAACAAGAAGCCAATGCTGGCGATGATGATGATGAGCCAGTGAGTGCGGGTGAGTTTCATGGTTGGCGATGGCTTGCGGTTGTTTGCAATGGATTGCAGTAGTTGCGATATTTCTTCGGTCGCGCCTTCATCACTTCCGCCGGCGCAGAAAAGCGCGGAAGGCGCTGATAGTCTCCGTGCCAAGGTGATGCTCGATGCCCTCGGCATCCCCCTCCGCGGCGGCTCGGGGCACCCCCAGGGCGATGAGAAAGGAGACCACGAGCGCATGGCGTTCGCGACATTCCGCAGCGAGCGCGGCGCCTTTCGGGGTGAGGAAGATGGAGCGATAGGGGCGGGTGAGCAACAGCCCGTCGCGCTGGAGCCGGGCTACGGTTCGGATGACGGTGACATGGGAGACGCCGAACATGCGCGCCAGCTCGGTGGGACGGGCTTCTCCTTCGCGCTCGATGAGCTCGGCGATGGCCTCGGCGTAATCCTGGGCCGTCTCAGCGGCGTTGTCGGTGCGGACCTTGCGGAAGCTTTCAGCCCGCTGGCCAGGAGCCTCGCGTTTTCGTGTTGCTGTTTTGGGTCGGGACGATTTGGCGGGCATGAGTGGAAGAATAACGACTAAGTATTTGTTGACAAGCCCGCACTCTTTTGTAGCATCAGCTACATTTTATGTTCAGGACCACATTATCAGGACACGGCTGCGCCAGATTCGTCCTGTTTGCTGGCGTTCTTCTTGCGGTTGTGTCAGGAACCGCCCGCGGGATTGAGCCGCCCGTGTCCAAATCGGCCTACCATCTCTTTCATCCTGTGCCCGAAGGGCTGATGCGCGACATGAGCACGGACCGGCCGGACAAGACGGAGTCGCCATTCACCCTGGATGCCGGGCATTTCCAGATTGAGATGGATCTGGCGAGCTACGCCTATGATCGTGCGGGCGGCGGCGGCACGCGCACGGATGCCTGGGCCGTGGCTCCGATAAACATCAAGGCGGGCCTGTTCAATGATCTTGACCTGCAATTGGTGATCGAGACCTGGAACCATGTCCGCACGAAGGATCTGGCGACGGGAAACGCGAGCACCCGTTCGGGCTTTGGCGACATCACACTTCGTCTCAAGAAAAATCTCCTGGGCAACGACGGAGGCCGGACGGCGCTGGCAGTGATGCCATTCGTCAAGTTTCCCACGAATCAGGACGGCCTGGGCAATGATTCGATCGAGGGCGGCGTCATTGTGCCATTGGCGGTTGATCTTGGCGGAGGCTGGGGAATCGGCGGAATGACCGAGGTGGACATCCTGCGGGACGAGTCCGGGCGGGGCAATCACGTATCCTTCATCAACACCGTAGTCGTCGGTTGTGATTTCACAGAGAAGCTGGGAGCCTACGTTGAATTTTTCAGCGAGGTCAGCACGGAAAGCGGCTCGCCCTGGGTGGGCCGAGTCGTTTAGTGAACCCGCCAGATTGAGGGTGCCGTCGCTGATCGTTGTGTTGCCCGTGTAGATGTTGGCGTTGCTGATGGTCAGCGAGCCGCTCCCGCTCTTGGTCAGAACCGTGGTTCCAGAAATGGCGAACGCCCCCTTCAACGTGTAGTCGTTGGTGTTGTTAAAAATCACGCTGGACGGGAGCACGTTTTGCAGGCTGACGTCCACGGTCCGGGTGCCCGCCGCCGTGTCATCAAACAGCACGGCGTCGCCCTCGATATAATCCGTGGGGGTGGCATTGGCGGACCAGTTCTTCGAACCGGCAATGGTGTTCGTGCTCCACTCACTGCTCTGCAAGCCGGTCCA
>JANNQW010000097.1:0-3268 GCA_031400955.1 Verrucomicrobiota bacterium | reverse complement strand
GATCATCCCAGGCCGGAAGCCAGGGACTTGGCCTTGCCTTCCATTTCCTCACGCAGTCGGCAGCACATCATGTCACAGAGTTCATTAACGATGGGGTCGGCGATGAAGCACACGGAGGTCAGCCCCTCTTTGCGCACGCCGACCATGCCAGCCTCCCGCAGCACAGCGAGGTGCTTGGAGACGTTGGCCTGGCCGGAGCCGGTGGCCTCGACGAGCTGGCCGACGGTTTGCTCACCCTGCATGAGCAGGTTGAGCAGGCGCAGGCGCATCGGCTCCGAGAGGGCGCGGAAGCGGGTGGCGATGAGTTCCAGCGCGGCGTCACTGAGCTGCTTGGCCGGTGCTGTGGATTTCTTTTTGGACATAAAGCAGAAATTGGTTGCTATATCGTCATATAGCGATATATAATGAATCGTTGTAATATATAATTAACCACAAACCGATCCCAAGCAATGAAAACCATGACACCTGCCACCATTTCCCCTGATGAACTCAAATCCAAGCTCGCCCAAGGCGATTGCTACCTCGTTGATGTTAGAGAGCCTGTCGAACATGCTGAGGAGCACGTCGTCGGAGCGCGTTTGATGCCTCTCGGTCAGATCGAGCGGCATGCTCATGAGATCCCTCGCGACCAGCCACTGGTCATCATGTGCCGCAGCGGCAAGCGCGGCGGGCAGGCGGTGGCAAAACTTCAGGCGCAGGGTTTCTCCAATGTGCGGAATCTCGAAGGCGGCATCCTCGCATGGAAAGAAGCGGGACAGCCCGTGGGCCGGGCAGCGAAGAAAGTGTTCCCGCTCATGCAGCAGGTGCAGATCATCATCGGCCTGGGCGTGCTGACGGGTGTGGTCCTTTCACTCACGGTGCATCCGAACTGGGTTTTTCTCAGCGCCTTCTTCGGCGCGGGACTGGTGTTTGCAGGCAGCACTGGCTGGTGCGGGTTGGCGATTCTGATGTCCAAGATGCCTTGGAATCGCGTGGCCGGGCAGTCGTCCTGTGCCTCGGGTTCTTGCTCGTCAACAAACTGAACCATCAAGAAAACCTTCACCCATTCGCATACCATGTTTCTCCGCCAAATCACCGACTCCGCTCTCGCACAAAACGCCTACCTCATCGGCTGCCAACGCACGGGCGAGGCGATCATCATCGACCCGGAGCGGGACATTGACCGCTACTTGAAAGTCGCCGCTGACAACGATCTGCGCATCACTTCGGTGGCAGACACACACATCCATGCGGACTACCTCAGCGGCGCACGCGAGCTAATGGAGCATCACGGAGCCGTGACGTATCTCTCAGCAGAAGGCGGGCCGGACTGGCAGTTTGAATGGGCCAAGGGTCATGCGAATGCGCGCTTCCTGCATGACGGCGACACGTTCCGCGTGGGCAACATCGAGCTGAAGGCGGTCCTCACCGCTGGGCATACGCCGGAGCACATGAGCTTTCTGGTCACGGACCTCGGCGGTGGCGCGACAGAACCGATAGGTTTGCTGAGTGGCGACTTCATCTTTGTGGGTGATGTAGGGCGTCCCGATTTGCTCGAAAGCGCAGCGGGTCAGGTCGGAGCGATGGAGCCGAGCGCACGCACGCTTTACGCCAGCCTGCGCGCCACGGCTGAACTGTCGGAGCATCTGCAAATCCTCCCAGCGCACGGTGCAGGCAGCGCTTGCGGCAAGGCGCTAGGCGCGATTCCTTTCAGTGTTCTGGGCTATGAGCGGCGCTTTAATGGAGCGCTGCGCGAGGCGTTGGAGGGCAGTGAGGATGCCTTTGTGAAAGACATCCTCTCAGGCCAGCCAGAGCCGCCGCTCTACTTCGCGCGCATGAAGCGGGACAACAAGCTTGGTCCTGCGCTGCTGCCCGATGGCAAACTGCCACAGCCACGCCGTCTCACGGCGGATGAGCTTTCCGCGTTCGTGTTCGATGAGAGCGAGCACGTCATCCTCGATCTGCGCAGCGACCGCGTGGCGTTCATGCAGAGGCATCTCACGGGTTCGCTATTTGCTCCGCTGACGGGCGGGAAGCTGCCCATTGTTGCCGGTTCGTATGTGGATGAAAACGCGGCCATCATCCTCGTGGTGAATGACGAATCTGAAGTGGACGAGGCCGTGCGACAGCTCGTGCGCATTGGCTTGGACAAAGTGGAGTCGTGGATTCCAGCGGACGAAGCGCTCTCGGAGCATTTTGAAAACGACGACCTCACAGCTAGCATAACACGCATCACCACCGCCGAACTGGCCGGGGCGCTGGCCGCACATCCTGGTGCCGTCGTGCTCGATGTGCGCAGCACGGGAGAGTATGCGGAGTCGCATGTGCGCAGATCAAAGCACATCCCCTACACCCGGCTCGCTGCACGACTCGCCGAGGTGCCGCACACGTATCCGCTCTATGTCCACTGCGGCAGCGGCCTGCGTGCCAGCTTTGCCGTGCCGTTCCTCGCCCGTGAAAGCCGCGAGGTGGTGCATGTGGATGGCGCGTTTGGAGAGATCAGCACCGACCTCCTGGCGAAGAACTACACCGCTGAGTTTGTCATATGAGCATTTCGCCTTGGCACTGGTCGCTCGGGCTGCTGCGATCAGCCGCTAGGCTTCTACCCTCTATTCAACCATGATGACCCATGACCTGCTCGGCCTCGTGTATGGCCTCATCGTCGGCATCTCGCTCGGTCTCACCGGCGGCGGTGGCTCCATCTTCGCCGTGCCACTGCTCATCTACGGTCTCGGTATTCCGGTCGGCACATCAATTGGACTAAGTCTCGCCTCCGTCGGCATCACTGCGGGCTTCGGCACTGCTCTGCGCCTGAAGGCGAAGGAAGTGGATCTGCGGGCAGGCCTGGTCTTTGCCGCTGCCGGCATGGCGCTGGCACCCGTGGGCGCATGGCTAGGCACGAAGGTCTCCCCCGCGCTGCTGCTCTCCACGTTCGCCGTGCTCATGGCCTTCGTCGGCATCCGCATGTGGCTGGGTAAATCGGGCGCAGGCGTCGTGCCCGGCCCCTGTGTCGCGCGGCCTGGCGGCGGCCTCGGCGCGGGCTGCTATGCGCGGCTCTCGGCAGCGGGCTGTGCTGCGGGCCTGATGTCGGGACTCTTTGGTGTCGGCGGCGGCTTCATCATCGTGCCCGCACTGCTTTACGTCACCGGCATGAGCATCCACCGCGCGGTGGCTACCTCGCTGCTCGTCATCTTCCTCATCTCACTCTCCGGGGTGGCTGCGCATCTCGCGCACGGGCAGCAGTTCCCGATGCCCGTGACCGCGTTGTTCATTGGCGGCGGCTTCGCTG
>JANNQW010000096.1:0-2005 GCA_031400955.1 Verrucomicrobiota bacterium | reverse complement strand
TTTGATGTTTCCACGGAGATCTTTTGGCGCGGCGGCATCTTCCAGCGCGGCTTGGGCTGCGGCGAGACGCGCGACGGGCACGCGATAGGGGCTGCAGCTCACATAATTCAATCCAAGACGATGGCAGAACTTCACGCTGTCTGGATCACCACCGTGCTCGCCGCAAATGCCGAGCTTGATTCCAGAACGAGCGCCGCGTCCTTTTTCCACCGCGATCTTCATCAGTGATCCGACACCAACTTGATCAAGCGTGGCAAACGGATTCTTGCTGAAAACTTCGTTCTCAATGTAAGGCATCATGAAGTTGCCCATGTCATCTCGACTGATTCCCAATGCGGTTTGCGTAAGATCATTCGTACCGAAGCTGAAGAACTCTGCAGTCTGCGCGATCTCATCAGCCGTGACGCATCCGCGCGGCACTTCGATCATCGTGCCAACTTGGTAGTCGATTTTTACTTTGCGTTCGGCCATGACTTTAATTGCGACATTGTGCACGATTTCTGATTGAAGGTCGAGTTCTTTTTTATATCCGACGAGAGGAATCATCACTTCTGGTTTCACTTTGATTCCTTTTTTCTGCACTTCCGCAGCCGCTTCGAAGATCGCGCGCGCCTGCATCTCGGTGATTTCCGGATAGGCAATTCCGAGACGACAACCACGATGTCCCAGCATCGGATTCATTTCATGAAGCTGCTCTACACGATGGTGAATGTGCTCCGCGCTGATGCCGAGTTTCGCCGCGAGTTCTTTTTGTTGTTCCGCTGTGTGAGGCAAGAATTCGTGAAGCGGAGGATCGAGCAAACGAATCGTCGCCGGCAGTCCTTTGAGTGCTTGGAAGATTCCGATAAAATCTTCGCGTTGATACGGTAGAAGTTTCGCGAGTGCTTTTTTCCGATCACCGAGATTGTCGGCCAGGATCATTTCACGCATCGCATCAATGCGATTGCCCTCGAAGAACATGTGCTCCGTGCGAGTAAGGCCAATGCCCTGCGCGCCAAATGCGATGGCGTTCTCCGTCTGTTCCGGTGTGTCAGCGTTGGTGCGCACTTGCAGGCGCGTGACCTTGGCGCACCAGTCCATGAGCGTTTTGAAGCTCTTGAATTTTTCGGTGGCCTGCGCGGCTTTATCACCGTGGAGCAGTCCGGTGACGATTTCACTCGGTGCAGTCTTGAGCGAACCGCCGTAAACGGTGCCGCTGGTGCCGTCGATCGAAAGGAAGTCGCCTTCCTTGAATGTCTGGCCGGCAACTTTCAGCGTCTTCTTGTCGTAGTCGATTTCGAGGGCACTGGCGCCGCAGATGCAGACCTTGCCCATCTGCCGCGCCACCAGCGCAGCGTGCGATGAGACACCGCCCTTGGCGGTGAGGATACCTTCAGCGGCGATCATGCCGCGCAAATCTTCCGGCGATGTCTCATTGCGAACGAGCAGAACCTTCTCTCCTCTTTCGGCAGCAGCAGCGGCGCGATCAGCGTTGAGATAAATTTTTCCGGAAGCTGCTCCAGGCCCAGCGGGCAGACCCTTCGCGAGTTCCTTCGCCTTCTTCATGTCAGCGGCGTCGAAGATCGGTGCCAGGAGTTGATCAAGTTGATCGGCCGGATTGCGCTGAATCGCTTTCTTCCAGTCGATGAGTTTTTCCTGCACCATGTCCATGGAGAACTTGAGCGCGGCAGCGGCGGTGCGTTTGCCATTACGCGTCTGGAGCATGAAGAGTTTTCCTTCTTGAATGGTGAACTCGATGTCCTGCACGTCCTTGAAATGCTTTTCGAGGGTGGCGCGAACTTTCATGAGTTCCGCAAAGGGCTTGGGCATCTCGGCCTTGAGACGCGACACCGGTTCGGGTGTGCGCACGCCAGCAACCACATCCTCGCCCTGGGCGTTGATGAGAAACTCGCCGTAGAATTCATTGACACCGTTGGCCGGATTTCTAGTGAAGGCTACTCCGCTGCCGGAGTTTTCTCCCGTGTTTCCGTAGACCATCGCCTGCACGTTGACGGCGGTGCCCCAT
>JANNQW010000095.1:0-1882 GCA_031400955.1 Verrucomicrobiota bacterium | reverse complement strand
ATGGAGGCGGCCACGACGGGAAGTTGGCGCATCTTGTTCGTGGACGATGGCAGCCGGGACGGCACCGCGCGCTTGATCTGGGATTTGCATTCCAAGGACAAACGCTTCCAGGGCCTGCGCCTCAGCCGGAATTTCGGCCATCAGCCGGCGGTGTGGACCGGTCTGCAGCACGCGCGCGGCGAATGCATCGGTGTGATCGACTGCGACCTGCAGGATCCGCCCGAAGTGCTGGTGCAGCTTTATGAAAAAGTCGCGCGCGGCGGTTTTGACATCTGCGCCGGCGTACGCGGAAAGCGCGAGGAATCGCCCTGGTGGCTCCGCGCCGCCTATAAAATCTTCTATCGCCTCATGAACTGGATGGCAGAGCATGACTACACGCTGGACAGCGGAGACTTCAGCGTGATGAACCAGCGCGCGCATCAAGCGCTGTTGCGCCTGGGAGAATCCGCGCCGGTGCATCGCGGACTACGCTCGTGGATCGGCTTCAAGCAGACCACCGTCACTTACCAGCGTCCGCGCCGCGCCCGGGGCACCAGCAAATATAATGTGCGCCGCCTCGCCGCACTGGCGATCAATAACCTGGTGAACTTCAGCACCGCCCCGCTGCGCATCGCCACTTGGGTGGGCATGATCATGACTAGCGTCACCTTGATGGCGGCGCTCCTTTTCACCGTCAACCGCTTGGTGCCCGCGTTCCATCCCTTCGGCTACGACATCAACGCCAACGCCGGCACCGCCACCATCGTGCTCTACCTCTCACTCATTGCCAGCGCCCTGTTTTTCTGCCTGGGCATCATCGGCGAATACCTCGCGGTCATCATCAAAGAAGTGAAAAAACGGCCCGTTGCCGTGGTGGCGGAACGCACGGATGACACGGCTGCATAAGCTGCGGTTCAGGGAATTCCGGCAAACAGACCCTCCCGCAGCACCCTAAAAAAGCGCATGAAAATCCCATTGCTTGCGCTAGGGTATCAGCTCCTTTTTCTGCCAAGCCCACTTTATAAATGAGCTCGCAAATGCCGATTCATTTTACACGCAGATTATCTTTCATCGCCGCCGTCGCGCTGGCGCTGGGGACGCGTGCCCAGACGGAAATCCCGGCCAAGATCGACTACAACTTCCATGTGCGCCCCATCCTCGCGGAGAACTGCTACAAATGCCACGGAATGGATGAGAAGCAGCGCAAGGGAAAACTCCGCCTCGACGAACGCGAAACCGCAGTGGCTAAGAAAGCCATCATTCCCGCGAAGCCCGACGAGAGCGAACTGATCCGACGCATCCTCACTACGGACGAAGAAGATATCATGCCCCCGGTGAAAGAGCGCCGCACACTGACGACGGAGCAAAAGGAAATCCTTCAACGCTGGATCGCCCAAGGCGCGGAATACAAAAAACACTGGGCCTTCATCCCAGTGGTGAAGCCCGAAGTGCCGGAGCGAAAAAATGAACAGCTGCAATCCCAATCTTCTTCATCCTTCATCCATCATCCATCATCCCTTTCCCCAATCGACGCCTTCGTTCTGGCGAAACTCGACGAATTAAAACTGAAGCCCGCCCCTCCGGCAGCGAAGGAGCAATGGCTCCGACGCGTGAGTTTTGCCATCACGGGCCTGCCACCGAAACCAGCAGAACTCGACGCCTTCGCCGCCGACGATTCCCCAAACGCCAACACCAAGGTGGTCGAACGTCTGCTGAACAGTTCCGCCTATGCCGAGCACATGGCGAAGGACTGGCTGGATGCCGCGCGCTACGCCGACAGCTACGGCCGACACGAAGACGGCGAAATGGTCGCATGGCCTTGGCGCGATTGGGTCATCAAGGCCTTCAAGGACAACCTCCCCTTCGACCAGTTTGTCACCTGGCAATGCGCCGGCGACCTGCT
>JANNQW010000094.1:0-8749 GCA_031400955.1 Verrucomicrobiota bacterium | reverse complement strand
CTAAACTCCGGGCAAGTTGCGTTGCGTGTCGTCCGCCGTTTTGTCTTCCCCCCCGGCTCGGGATGGCTAAACTTTTATTGGTCTCAACGACTTGCTGAGTATGGTTTTGTCTTCCCCCCCGGCTCGGGATGGCTAAACTATGATCGCCGTGCGCCATTGCGCCGGTTAAGTTTTGTCTTCCCCCCCGGCTCGGGATGGCTAAACTAGAATAAACTCCGAGTGTGGCATCCGTGATGTTTTGTCTTCCCCCCCGGCTCGGGATGGCTAAACTAGGCCGCCTTGGAACCAGTCGAAGGAGATGGTTTTGTCTTCCCCCCCGGCTCGGGATGGCTAAACTACGGTTAAGCATATCCATAAACCCAAGATCGTTTTGTCTTCCCCCCCGGCTCGGGATGGCTAAACTATCAAAGGACAAAGCCAACGGCAAGGGTAAGTTTTGTCTTCCCCCCCGGCTCGGGATGGCTAAACTGGCCTGATGCTGGTCATCGTCAACGCGCTGGTTTTGTCTTCCCCCCCGGCTCGGGATGGCTAAACTGGAATTGATGCAGCTCGCCGCGGCCGCCATGTTTTGTCTTCCCCCCCGGCTCGGGATGGCTAAACTTACCAGCACAACCTTAAGAACCCGACCACGGTTTTGTCTTCCCCCCCGGCTCGGGATGGCTAAACTAGGCTTGACATAAGACCCCTCATCTTCAATCATTCATACACAAGTTCGCCATCCCGAGCCGGGATCAGGAAGACTTAACTGATAGCTCCCCGCCTCCGTCACTGCCTAGCACCGGAGCGCGGGGAGCATTTTTTTACCAGAACTCAATTTGCTGCGGCATCTCGATGTGCTCGGGTGGATGTTTGCGCTCGTAATCGCCCCCACCCAGACACAAGCCGCGTGTCCACTGTGCATCGGTAAGGAAGAGCACCCGCACATTCCCAGCGGGCGGAATCATTTTCTTCATCCGCTCCGTGTGCTTTTCCAAGCGATCCACATCCGGGCAAGCGCGAGTATAGACGCTGAACTGCACCATGAAGAATCCATCCTCCAGCAGAGAATTGCGAAACTCCGTGGCGGTCTTCCGCTGCGCCTTCGTCAGCACAGGCAGGTCGAACATGACAAGCATCCAGCCCATGCGGTAGGGAGACAGCTTTTCTTTGGGCATGATGCCCTCCGGGTTGTTTCAGTTCAATAAAGGCACCCACAGTGGGTCAGCAGTGAGGTGGCTGTAACAGTCGGTCATCGATGCCGCGCTCTTGTCAATGGCATCCAGCAGTTTCAGGGAGAACGGCTCCTTCTCCACGCGCCGCTCACGTAGCTCTCGCCCGATCTTCCGACACCATGCCTCCTCCGTTATTTCGGGTGTCTCTTGCATGAACTCCGCAAGCATGCGATCCACGAAAGGCCGGAAGGGCTCCATCAAATCATAGACCAACGGGTCCGCCTTATACCGCGCCACATGACCCACGCCCAGTAGCGGAGTCAGCCCATGCACGATTAGCGACCGATGGCAGAGCGCAGCCAACACAGTATAGCCGTAGTTCAGCATCCGATTTGGAGGCGTATTCAACTTGCGGTCACGCCGGGTGGCAGTCCAGCCGATGCTGGGAAAATAAAGCTGCCAGTAGTGGCGGGCGCAGTTCCCCTCATCCACCTTCTTTTGCTTCATGGCCTGCTCCAGGTGCTTGCTGAAGAGATCCCGCTCCTTCAACACCGCCTGCTGGTTGGCAGTCTTTCCTAGCAGCAGACGCAGCCAAATTTTTTCGTTGAGCCGTTTCGGCTGGCTGGCTTGATTCAGATACGCGCGCGTGTCAATGATGCGCGGCAGCGGCATAGTCATCCCTACGGGGCTGTAGCTCTCATCACAGTGCAAGATCATCCCATCCTGCTCCAAGATGCCGGAGATCGCATTGCTCGTCAGCGTGACACCGCGTGCCGCGATGACCACCGCGCGGATGTCTTCGAGCGGCAGCTTCTTCTCCTGCTCATCAGTGGCATCCTTGGGCGGACGGCAGACGAGAAAGCCACGTTCACGCGCCAGCAAAGCACCGTGAGTCAAGATATGAACGATGTGATAGCTCATAATGGTTACTCATGCGTTTTGGTTTTCTTCATTCCCGCCTGCATAAGACGAGTTGCACTGATAGGCTTATATTCGGTTCCCTCGATTGATTTCAGCTCGATCATTCCCTCAGTCTGCAGATTTCGAGTTCGCATACTGCGTATCAAATAAGTGCCTTCAGGCAGCGGCATCTTGATGCCCTCGATCGGAAACGACGTCTCAACCCATTCGCCCTTGATGAAATAGCCCTCCACTTCGCAGTAATCTGGATGTGCAGCGATTTCAGCAGCACGCATCTCCTTAGACTGGTGAACATACACGGTTTCCACAGCGTATCTGACAGGCTCCGTGCGCATTTTGCAGATGAACCAGCCCACATTGGAAGCTCCCTTTCTCCATGCTCCTGTCCCATCCTTCGAAAAGTCGGCAAACTCATCCATGTTCTTTGAAACAGCTCTACGCACTCTGAGCAACCTTGGCCCACCTTTCCGAAGCCCGCCACGCTCCATTTGGGCACAAAAGTCAAGCCACTCTGACTTTTTGGGATTGGTGTTCACAAAGTCCAGCACTTGTCTGCGAATCAAAGTGTCGGTGATGCTTTCAACCGCCTTTTTTAATACTGTGGCGCTGTATTCCAAAGGCTGACCGCTGTAGGCGATCTCACGAAGCACAAACCGTTTGGTTGCGACTGATTCCATCCCGATTCGCCGCGAACCATAGAATGATTTCTCCACCTCGGGAGGTTCTGGAATGAGGATCTCGGGATACAGACTGTCCAGATAATGCCGGAACTCCTCCTTCCAGTTTCTTTTTGGCGGCAAGCCAAAATACAAGCTCTTACCTGGATCCCCCGCCCAATGTGGCAGGAAGGACAAGACCATGGCATCCAGTGCATGATGGCGTTTGTCCTTGCGATCCTTTTCATTGATCGCGTCATCATTTGCTATCTGAATACGACGCAGCAGCCAGAGAGCATAGCCACGATCCCAATGCTCATCGCCTTTGCGCTTCTTCGTCTTCCATTCCTTAGGGAAGTCGTCACACAGCTTGTCGAGTTCATCATCACGGGCATCTTCCACCTGCTTCATGGCCGCTTCGATGGCGGCTTTGGCATCCGCCAGTTTCTTCACGCGCTCCGGCCCGCCCAGCAGTGAATACAGGCCGTATTTCGTAGCCACCCGATTCGTCACGCTGCCAGTCACCACCACGATGCGGCGCTGCTCGCCTTCGGCATCCAGACGCCAGCCGAACTTGAGGCAGATGAGCACACGCGCCAGTTTGGCGATCCACGCCGTCTCTTGCAGTGCGGTCTTGTTCTGCACCATCAGCGCTGCTTCATCCTCTGCCTTGGTGCATAGAATCTTCTTCTTGAAGGGGCGCATGAGAGACGAGCCCGATACGAGGCCTACAAACGTGTCCCAACCCAATGGGAAAAGCTTCTGCGCGAAGGCATCAGCATGATACAGCGTGCCCTGTGCGCGATTGCAGGCATCACATGCCAGCACGAGATTCACATAAGCGCGCGGCCCGCCCTTCTCTTTCGCAACGATATGGGCGAGATGCGCGTTCTCGAATGACAGCTCGCCATGCGCCACACTTGTCGTTTCAGGGTTAGAGAAGTTCTTGCCGCAGAACAGGCAGCGACCACCCTGTTCCGTCAGCAGTTGATGTTTGAGGATGGTCTTGTGGGACACTTCTCCGCCGAGATTCATGCGTGCGGTGATGTTCTGCTGCTTGCGTTCGTTCTGGAAGTCCATCAGCTCCTTGCGGCGCTTCGGCCCCAGCCATTCCTCACGCGCAAACTCCAGCACCACACGGTCCGGCTCCGTGCCATCAGCGGTGATCTCATCGAGGATGTGATCAAGCAGAGTTAGGCGGTGCCTGATCTTGGGATTGATCTCCATGCTGATCATGCGCGTGATGGCAGCCTGCCTTGCGGATTTCTCCGCCTGCGTGAGTTCGCTGATGGCTTCCAGTCGTTCATCACGAATGCTGATCTTGTCCCAGGAGACACCGATGTTGTCCAAGAAATCGAGGTCCGCCGCGATCATGCCGCGCATCCCCTGCATGTTCATCTCGGAGGCGTCGCCATTGACCAGTTTTACTGCCTTGCGCAAAACAGCGTAAGTGTCGTTGCTCAAGTCCAGCACGGCTGCCTTGAACTCCATTGGCGACAGACCGGAGAGCAGCAGTTCCTTCACCAGACGCAGTGCCGGACGCGAGAAACGCGCTCGGCCCGTCGCCTTTGGCATCTCGATGATCTCCTTACCTTTGCCATCCTGTCCAGGCTTGGGCGTGGTCTTGGGGCCGATGTGTGTTCCCATCCAGTCGCAGAGCATCTTCTTCGTCATCGCCCCACCTGTCATTCCTGCGGCCATACGGGCGAGCACGGTCGCCGTGAAATGGTCGTCATAGAGTCGCTTCAATTCCGCCGGACTGAATGAATCCCGCAGGCCGCCAGGTTTGGCGTCGTCCTTCACTTCTGGCACGAAGCGGAAGTTCTTGAGTTGAAGCAAAAAGGAAATCTCAGCCGCCAACGTCGAATCCGGCACGATGACATCCTTCTCAATGCGCAGTTCACACTTGGCGACATTAAAGCGCGGAATAAGCGCACAGGGAGCTGGACCGCGATTATCAAAGGTAGGAGCTTTCTGCGAGAGAGCTCCCTGCCACTCCGCCACCTTGCCTCGCACGAACTTCTTGCGCTGTTCAGCGGGCAAAGCAGCGAGTGCGGCACGACGTTGAATTTCTACATCCTGCTTCGCTGGATCACGACGCGGGATATTCGGATAGGCCATGCCTGTCGGTCCATAAGCGATCTCATAGGCGCTCACTGACAATGCTGGCAACTGCCGGGCTGCAGCTTCACACAGTGCGATGAGTTCCGCCTCCACCATCTGGCGTGGGAAGATGGCGGGCAGCCGTGCATACGGATCGCGCTCATTGGCATTCTTGAACTTGTTGGCCGGGTCTTCTTGATCCGCCCATTTGCAGGAGCGTGCATGGTGCGTCTGGCGTGCATGGACGACTTCAGGTGCGGTGGCATCCCACAACCCCATACGATAAGCCTCCCAGAAACACGGATGCTGAAACCGTTTGTGCCGAGAAAGCCCTTCAACAATTCCTTTCATCGTCAACGCACGTTCAAGACTCGCTTGTTCCTCTTTTTGCTCCTTCACTTCAGCTTCAGTAAGCACAGGCTCACCGTCGGTCACCGTGTCAGCCTCTGCTGCTTCAGTTTTCTTGCCTCTGCGTGCTTTCTTGGGCGCTGCATCAGCACTCATAACAGGTTTCATCGTTGGCGTCCGTGCCCAAGGCACCACTGCATCATAGCCGCGCTTTTGAATCGCGGAATGCAGCGCCTTGAAGACTTGCCACGGCTTCATTGCGCAACCTTGCGCGTCGATCTGCGCCTCTTCACCAAGCAGAAGCAAACAACGCAACGCCGCGCCACTGTAAATGGTGAGTGAGCCTTGTTCGTCTGAAGGTGCGCCATCACGCGTTTTTTGACCCGGCTGCGGCGGAAACTCACGTTCCAACCGGTAATCAGGCGGATTATCCAAATCCTGCGTCCAGCGTTGTTTGGTCACTTTCACTCCACCGCGACCAGCTTCCTCCAAGGCAATCTTCTTCAAGCGCCGTCCCCACAGCACCGCTTCCTGCAAACCACAGCGTTCAAAGACCTGACGCAGCCAGCCCTCACGCTCAATATGGGCCATGCGCGTGCGCCACATTCTGCGTCGCGTCCGCTCTTCTTTCAACTCGGCCCAATCTCCGGGAAGCGTGCAGGATCGAACAATGGGGAATTTGAATTCTCTCGCCTCGCCTTCGCCACTACGCTCCTGAAGAGCAATGCCATAAGATCCGATTCCGAGATCAAAGGCTAGTATTCTCTTAACTGAAGCCGATGGCGTGGATCCATCTGCATTCTTGTTTACCTGACGGAGTGTGTATTCCATAACTTGTCCAACGTAGAGAGTTCACGCCCAGGATTCAAGACTTGTCTTTGGTGCCAAGCGATCACCGTGCAGAAAAACTGGACTTTGAAAAAAATTTACAAGATTTCTCCCGGCAATTCTTGGCTATTTGACACAAACGACCTACCCAACAAAACGGGCCGGAACTTTCGTTCCGGCCCGTCAAGATTTTTTGGATAGTGACGGCAAGATGCCCCCACTACGGAATTACATTCCCATGCCGCCGCCGTGGTCGTGGTGCGGCTCAGGCGCATCTTCCTTCGGAAGATCAGCTATGAGACACTCGGTGGTAAGAAGCAGACCGCTGATGGACGCGGCGTTTTGCAACGCACTGCGGGTCACCTTGGTCGGGTCGACGATGCCGGCCTTGATGAGGTCGACGTATTCGCCAGTGGCTACGTTGTAGCCGCCGTTGCCCTTTTGCTTTTTCACTTCGCTCACGATGAGCGCACCTTCGACGCCTGCGTTGGCCGCAAGCTGACGGAGAGGAGCTTCGATCGCACGATAGACGATCTGAGCACCGGTGGCTTCGTCGCCGGACAGCTTGAGGCCGTCGATGGCAGACTGGGCACGAATCAACGCTACACCACCCCCAGGGACGATGCCCTCTTCTACGGCAGCGCGGGTCGCATGCAGCGCATCTTCCACGCGGGCTTTCTTTTCTTTCATCTCGGTTTCGGTGGCAGCACCGACGTTGATGACGGCCACACCGCCGGCGAGCTTGGCAAGGCGCTCCTGGAGCTTCTCGCGGTCGTAGTCGCTGGTGGTTTCGTCAATCTGACGACGGATCTGTGAAACACGGCCCTGGATGGAGTCGGAGGTTCCGTTGCCTTCCACGATGATGGTGTTTTCCTTGTCCACGGTGATGCGCTTGGCCTGGCCGAGATCGGTCAGCTCGATGTTCTCGAGTTTGATGCCGAGGTCTTCAGTGATGCAGCGGCCGCCCGTGAGGATGGCGATGTCTTCCAGCATGGCCTTGCGGCGGTCGCCGAAACCAGGAGCCTTGACGGCCACGATGTTCAACGTGCCACGGAGGCGATTCACGACGAGTGTCGCGAGCGCTTCACCTTCGACGTCTTCCGCGATGATGAGGAGGGGCTTGCCGGAGCGGGCCACTTTCTCAAGCAAGGGAAGCATGTCCTTCAGGCTGCTGATCTTCTTCTCGTGAATGAGGATGTAGCCGTTCTCGATGATGGCTTCCATGCTTTCCGCGTTGGTCACGAAGTAAGGAGAAAGATAGCCTTTGTCGAACTGCATGCCTTCCACGACTTCGAGAGTCGTTTCGATGCTCTTGGCTTCTTCCACCGTGATGGTGCCGTCCTTGCCGACTTTATCCATCGCATCAGCGATGATCTTGCCGATGGTTTCGTCCCAGTTGGCGGAGACGGTGGCGACCTGGGCGATTTCCGAAGCCTTGGTGACAGGCGAGGAAATTTCCTTGAGCTTCGCAACCACAGCTTCGGTGGCCTTCATGATGCCGCGCTGAAGCGAGATCGGGTTGGCACCGGCGGTCACGTTGCGGAGACCTTCGGAGTAGATAGCCTCGGCAAGAACCGTGGCGGTCGTGGTGCCGTCGCCGGCCACGTCGCTGGTTTTGCTGGAGACTTCCTTGATGAGCTGCGCGCCCATGTTTTCATAAACGTCAGGAAGTTCGATTTCCTTGGCGACCGTGACACCGTCCTTGGTGATGGTGGGGCTGCCGAATTTCTTTTCCAGGATGACGTTACGGCCCGAAGGTCCGAGGGTAGCCTTGACCGCACGGGCGATCTTCTGCACTCCGCGCAGGAGCGCGTGACGGGCGTTTTCGTCGAAGTTAAGTTGTTTTGCCATGTTCGTAGGTATCTATAATTGATTGAGTGGGGTTGGTTAGGAAACGATGCCGAGGATGTCGGTTTCGTTGATGATGAGAACGTCGTCGCCGTTGAGTTTGACTTCGGTGCCGCCGTATTTGGAGATGAGGACCTTGTCGCCTTTTTTGACGGTGAAGAGATCCTTCACGTCTTTGCCTTCGTCATCCTTGCCGGTGCCGAGTGCGAGGACTTCAGCTTCGGTGGGTTTTTCCTTGGCGGTGTCGGGGAGGTAAATACCGCCGGCGGTCTTTTCCTCAGATTCCACGCGCTTCACTAGGACGCGGCGGCCGAGGGGTGTGATTTTAGTAGCCATGATGTACTGGGTGCTTTTCTATTTTTGGGTTTTGTTTTGTTCGACCCGCCGGTTCGCGCCGTTTAATTGGCACTAGCTGGTGGAGGTGAATTGAAATTGGGGTCAGGCCTTCTTGTCTTTGTCGACAACCTCGAAATCGGCGTCGACCACTTTGCCTTCGTCTTGCTTGGACTCAGCATGACCGCTTTCGCCGGTGCTGCTGGTTTGAGTCTCCGGTGAAGCACCGGATGCTCCGGCCATCTTCTGATACGTCTCAGTGAAAAGTTTCTGCAGTTCGTCCTGCTTCGACTTCATGGCCGAAAAATCGTTATCGGCGATGGCTTTCTTCAGCCCGTCGATTTTGTCCTGAATCGGCTGCTTCTGCTCGGCAGTGACTTTGTCACCGAGGTCTGTCAGCGATTTCTCGATCTGATAAACCGTTGTTTCGGCCTGGTTCTTGGTTTCGACATCTTCTTTGCGCTGCTTGTCCTCCTCGGCATGAAGTTCAGCTTCGCGCTTGGCTTTTTCGATCTCGTCCTTGCTGAGACCGCTGCTGCCGGCGATGGAGATTTTGCTTTC
>JANNQW010000093.1:0-8475 GCA_031400955.1 Verrucomicrobiota bacterium | reverse complement strand
ATCCCCGGCGGCCGGCACAACGACATCCAGGAAAATCACGCCGAGTTTTTGTCACGGGCGCTTCACGACGCAGGCGGATCCTGATATCGATCAATATTCCTCCTCCTCATACCCCGGCACGGGCGGAATCAGATCCTCACGCTGAAGCAGCCGCTCCAGATCCAGATCCTCCAGCAGATCTTCCGGCGTATTCCGCACGGTGGCGGCATACGGAATGATCCGATCCAACTCCGCAATCGCGCAATGCACCATTGAGACCACAATGTCGCCATCATACACCTCTTTCTCGAACAGATTGGTGATCCGGAAAACCAGCATTCCGCGATCAAAATCATACTCAAAGCCACCCAGCGTGAGTTGCTTGTTGGCACGCGCCAGCAATTCCAAAACCGCGGCGATGTGACCTTCATCCAGCGGCATCGGGCGGACTCCTGCACGGTCGTCATCTTTGGCGCGACCGGAGATCTGACGCATCGCAAGTTGATACCGGCGCTTTACAACCTGGCAGCGGGCGGTGACCTGCCGCAACAGTTTAAGGTGGTCGGTTTCGCACGGCGGGAAAAGACCAACGAGGGCTTCCGCGCGGAATTGGAAAACTCAAACAAGAAGAACTCACGGCAAGGTCACGATGCTGCGCTCTGGACCAGCTTCTCAAAAAATATTGTCTACCACCGCAGCGAATTTCAGGACCTCGAAGGCTACAAATTGCTAAAACTTCTTTTGGAAGAGTTCGACAAGGAACGCGGCACCCCGGCGAACCGCTTGTTTTACCTGGCCAGCGCGCCGGAATTTTTCGACCAGATCATGCTTATGCTGCGACAGAGCGGACTGAACGAAGGCGCGGGCGGCAAGTGGGCGCGCGTTGTTTGCGAAAAGCCCTTTGGCAAGGATCTGGCGACGGCACGGCACTTGAATGAAGTCGTGAACGCGACGTTCCACGAAAAAGACACTTATCGCATCGACCACTATCTCGGCAAGGAAACCGCGCAGAACATCATGGTGCTGCGCTTTGCGAACCTGATGTTCGAGCCGAACTGGAACAGCCGCTACATCGACCACGTGCAAATCACCTGCGCGGAAAACCTCGGCATGGAAGGCGGCCGAGGCGGCTACTACGACACCGCAGGCGCGCTGCGCGACATGGTGCAGAATCACTTATTCCAGTTACTTAGTTTGGTGGCGATGGAGCCGCCGACTGATTTGAGCGCCGACTCGGTGCGAGATGAAAAAGTCAAAGTCATCCGCGCGCTGCGTCGCTACCAAGGTGTAGAAGACGTTTCAGCAAACATTGTCCGGGCGCAATATATCGCCGGCAGCGTTGATGGTGTGGAGCGGGTTGGTTACCGGCAGGAAGACCGGGTGAATCCCAAGAGCATGACCGAATGCTACGTGGCCCTGCGACTGTTCGTGAACACCTGGCGCTGGCAGGGTGTGCCCTTCTACATGCGGGTGGGCAAGCAACTGCCAAAGAAGGCGACGGAAATATCCGTGCACTTCAAATATCCGCCCCAGGCTCCATTTCCCACCACGCTGCAACGCGGCACGCGCAATGTTCTCGTGATCCGCATTCAGCCGGATGAAGGAATATCACTGCGGATGCTCTCGAAGCTGCCCGGAGTGCAGTTGCTGCTGCAACCCGTGAAGATGGACTTCCGCTACAGCACCAGTTTTGGCAAGGCCAGCCCGGAAGCCTACGAACGGCTGCTGCTTGATGCGATGACTGGCGATGCCACGCTGTTCGCCCGGCGCGACGAAGTCGAGAATGCATGGTCGTTCATCGATGAAATCGAGCACGCCTGGCACAACGAAGGTCCTCAGCCGCCGATGTGCGAATATCCCGCGGGCTCATGGGGGCCGAAGGAAGCGGACGACTTGCTCGCCGCTGATGGCCGCGTCTGGCGCAGGCTGTGATTTCAATCGAACCACGAGCATGAGCACCACACTCGAAGATTCACTTGCCGTCCTCGGCCAGGAAGTTCCGCTGGGACTTGTGGACAAGGCGTTGAAGGAACTCTGGGGGCAAGATGAAGTTCGCACGCGGGCATCGCTGATGAATTTTGCCATCTATAGCGAGGACCCGGCTTCGATTGCACCGAACACCCGGCTGCTCGAGGAGATCACCAGCGAACACGCTTGCCGCGGGATGCTGCTGCTGGCGCTGCCGGGTGGAGAACCGCACGCGCGCGCGTGGATTACGGCGCACTGTCAGTTGCATGACGGGCTAAAGTCGGTCTGCAGCGAACAAATTTCCTTCGTGCTGGAAGGCGGCACCATGAATCAGGTGCGCAACATTGTCTTTGCGCATCTCGATTCCGATCTGCCGCTGGTTTGCTGGTGGCAGGGTGATCTCAGCACAAATTTTTCCGAACGCTTCTACAGCGTGATAGACATGTTGTTCATCGACAGCTCCAATTGGAAGGATCCGGCAAATGACTTCGACGTGCTGGCCGGAGCACTGAACCAGAGCACGGCCCGCTTTCGCGTTTATGATCTAAGCTGGCTGCGCTCGCACTTGTTCCGCACCGCACTGGCTTCGTGCTTCTCCAATGCCACGGCGCTGGAGGAATTGCGCCATTTGCAAATCGTGGAGATCACGCATTCCAAAGGTCACCGTCTCGCCGGCCTGCTCATCGCCGCGTGGGTCGGGGTGCGCTTGAAATGCAAACTGGAACCGTCTGACGGCATCAAGCTCGTGACACCGGAAGGCACGGCTATCAGCGTGAGTCTGCGCGAATCAGGCGAAGGCGAGGCATTGCAACGCATTGAGCTGCGGTCAGCAAATGCGTCGCTCTCCGTGTCACGCGACTGCGGTGCGGCCTATGTCTGCACTACGGTTCAAATCGGCGATCATCGTCATGATCAGATGTTGCCAGCCGATCCCGTGACCGACGCCGCGCTGATCAGCGAACAACTCAGCCGCATGGGCGGGCAGAGTCTCTATCTCCAGATGGTGCCCTTGCTGCGCGGAATGCTTGAATAAAAAAGGCAGGCCCCGCGTGGCCTGCCTTGGATGCTTTCACCAGCGATGCTACGGTCAGAAAGGGATATTGTCGTCCTCCATGCCGTCGGTGATGGGGCCTTCGCTGGCTTCTTCTGAGGCATGCTGCTGTTTTGTGGGCTGGGCGCGCTGGGCAGGACGGGGTGCAGGACGACTTCCGCCGCCTTCGTCACCGCCCGCATTGGAGCCGCCGTCGCGTTTGCTATCGAGAAATTGCATGACTTCACCAATGACTCGCAGGCGGCTGCGCTTCTGGCCGGATGCTTTGTCCTCCCACTGGTCCATCTGAAGGCGGCCCTCGATGAAGACGGACCGACCTTTGTGCAAATACTGTCCGGCGAGTTCCGCGAGCTTCGCCCAGAGGACGATGTCGACATAGGTGACTTCTTCACGTTTTTCACCGTTCTCTGCAGTGTAACTGCGATTTACTGCGATGGCCATATCCGCCACCGCGCTGCCCTTGGGTGTGTAGCGGACTTCGGGGTCCCGCGTGAGATTCCCAATGAGCATGACTTTGTTTAACGATGCCATAGTGTGCCACCTTAGCGAGGTCGCCTCGATTTGGCGACTGCTTTTTTATCAAACCGGACTCTCTACTTTACGGGGCGGGTGCGATTTGCGGCCGGCTGGTCCTGCCGCAGCTGATAATATTGCTGGTAGATGTTCTCGTTGAGTTTGAACTTCGCCTGGAGCTTTTCCACGCTGGCGGGTTTGGCATCAAACAAGAAATTCACATACCAGCCAGACTCAACATGGCGTGGTGCGTAGGGAAATTTCTTTTTTCCGAGATTGTCGACCTGTTTGAGTTGGGCTCCACTCTGCTCGAATTCACGGCTGAGTTGGCTGATGAGGTTTTCCACACTGTCCTCTTTGCCCTTGGTGTCGAGGACGATCATCGCTTCGTATTTACGGCTCATGGCTGTTGGCTGGGTTGGCTGTTTGTTTGTTCTTTGCGGTTATAATGATTCATCGCGGATTCCAGACCGGTGCGGAGCGCCGCCTGCACCGCTTCCACGGCACGCCCGATAGCGGTCTGCAATTTCGGCTTCTCTGTCTCGGAAAATTTTCCCAGCACATAACCGACCATCCGCTCTCCTGCGGGGCGGCCGTCTTCAGGCGCGATGCCGAGCTTGAGTCGCGGAAATTCCAGCCCGTCCAGGTGGGTGATCAGGGAGCGCACACCGTTGTGTCCCGCTGCGGAACCGTTGCTGCGGAAGCGCAGCGCTCCTAGAGGCAGATCCACATCATCATAAACGGCCAGCACTTCGCGCGGCTCGATCTTGAAAAAGCGGCAGACGGCGGCCACGGCCTCGCCGCTCGCGTTCATGAAAGTGTGCGGTTTCAGCAGCCAGCCTCCGGCGAATTTTGCCAATTCGCAGTCCCAGCGCTTTTCGTGCGTCCAGGGGGCGTGCAACTGACTGGCGAGGGCTTCCACGACCATAAATCCAATATTGTGACGTGTGTCCGTATATTCTCTACCCGGATTTCCCAAGCCCGCGATCAAACGCGGCACCAGGGGCGGAGAGACAGGATCGGACACATTCAGGGTTTCCCGGCCGGGAGGTTATTTCTTTTTCTCGGGCGCGGCAGACTTGGCACCGGCAGCGGGAGCGGCAGCCTTGGCGCCGGCAGCGGGAGCCTTGGCACCAGCAGCGGGAGCGGCAGGTGCTGCACCAGCGGCGGGGGCGGCGGCGGCACCTTCGGCGGCCACTGCAACCACAGGCGCTTCCTCGACCTTCGGTTCCTTCAAGACGGCGACAACCACGTGCGAGTCGATCTTGGTGCTGACGCCTTCGGGCAGAGTCAGGTCGCTCACGTGTTTCGAGTGGTTCAGTTCCAGCGACGAAACGTCGAGGGTAAGCATTTCAGGCAAATCTTTCGGCAAGCAGCGCACTTCCAGCGTGTGGAGGATGTGCTCCAGCATGCCGCCCTTCTTCTCTGCAAGCTCCACTCCCTTAAGGATAACCGGGACGCCTGCGTGAATTTCTTCGTCTGCAGCCACCGCATGGAAGTCCACGTGAAGGATGCCTCCGCGAAGATAATCATGCTGCACTTCCTGAACCAGCGCGAGTGATTCAGCGGCCTCACCCTCGATTTTGAGGTTCACGAGAATATTATCCGACGAACTGGCCTGAAGCAGCTTGGCGAAAGTTTTACTGTCCAGCTCCAGATTTTTGTTCTCGTGTTTCTTGCCGTAAACAACAGCGGGGATCCGTCCGGTTTTACGCAGGCGGCGCACCGATACGGTGCCGGCTGCGCTGCGGGGCTGTGCGCTTAAGTCAAGAATTTTGGCCATGGTCGTCTATGTCTCGGGTTTCAGGGAAAAGGGCGGGCAAACTACCCGGCGGAGCGTGGCTGTCAACGATGAGTTTCAGAGTTATCTCGCCGACGATTGTAACCCAGGTCGCAGTGACCCCGAAGCAGTCGCTAAGCGAGATCTAACGCGAATAGCATTGAACCCCAGCGCCAGATTGGATTCTGGCAGACTCCGCAGTTGCACTAGCCCGTTGGCTGGCAGCGGCTCAGAGACCGGGAATGCTCATTCCATTCTGGGTCAGAATATTGACCGCGAGAATGGCGATTGAGAGTATAAAAATGATTATGGCTAGCGGCATGGGAGGTGTGACTCAGTCGAGTTTTTTGGTGATTTCACTAAGTTTGGTGGGGAACGTCAATTTGTGGCTGCCGTCGGGTTGTTTGACTTCCCATGCAGGATCTGCTGGCGCTGGAACCATGAAAGCGCTCTCGCTGCCCTTATCAGCAAAGAAACCTGCCTTGTCAGTGCTGAGGACGTTTATTCCCATAAGGAAAATGGACAAGATCATGCAGACCACAGCAAGCGGCGCCAGACCGGCTTCGGGATCCTTATCATCAAAGTATTCATCCTGTGCTGCACGCTGTTTAACCGGCGCGCTGGGCGGGGTGATGCCATGCTTGACCATTGGCACGGTGCCTTTGCCAAGTTGGACTGTGGCTTGGGGCAGTGCTTGTGTCGGCCCGGGTTTAACTCCTGGGCTTAGTGGGCTCGGGGCCACGGGAGCCCTGCCAAGTGGCACTGTGGCAACCCCTCCTTCGACTTTTGTGCCCGGTGGTTTGGGGCCAACTGCGCTCGGTGGGCCTGGAGGCCGGGGGGCTCCTCCCGCGGTTTTGGTGAGCGGCACCGTGGGTGACCCTGATGGTGGTGGAACTCCTGGTGCGCCTGGAGGCCGGATGGCTCCTCCCGAGATTTTCGCGAGCGGAATCGTGGGTGCCATTGATGGCGGTAGAGCCCCTGAGGTGCGTGGAGGACCACCCGGTGCGCCGGGTGCTTGCGGGATCGAAGGGGCCGATGGCAGATGAACCTGCGCGGTCGGCGTTCGTGTGGCAGGTGCCGGAAGCGGTGCGCTCGGAAGCTGGATGGGCGCGGTAGACTTGTTGGCGCCTCCCACTTCGCCAATCGGTGAGGTGGAAACGTGTGCGGTCGCAGCACCAGCGGGAGTGACGGAAGTGGTGATCGGGTGCGGCGCGGAAGTCGCATCCAAAATAGAAATGGGAGCGGTGTGATCTTTCGGCTGGGTCACCCCAATGCCAGGCCTGGCTCGCAGAGTGATGCGAACCGTTTCCTTCTTAAGTGGCACGGCCGAAGTCTTCGCGGTGGGAACCGGAGGTGGCGTGGGCTGGGTTTTGTTTTCTTCGCTCATGATAAAATCGGAGTCTCTGCGCTATATATAAACACAAGCTCAAGGCATCATATAACGGATTTTCCAGCAGTCCGTCAATTGCTTTCTCCTTCATGGTGTGGAAAAGTTTACCCCTCCCACAATCCAGCCACCGCTCCCACCCTCCACCTGTTTTGTCCTCCAGCATGAAAATTCTCGTCACCGGCGGAGCCGGATTTATCGGATCTCATACGGTCGAGCGCTTGCTGGCCGACAGCCATCAGGTCGTCATCATCGACGAGTTTAACGACTACTACGACCCCGCTATCAAGCACGAAAACATCCGCGCCGTGCGGGATCGCATCACCCTGATCGAGGGCGACATCCGCCAGCCGGCCGATGTGGAGCGCGCCTTCGCCACGGGCCTCGACGCCGTCATCCACCTCGCCGCCCGTGCCGGTGTCCGCCCGTCCATCGAAGCTCCCGAGCTCTACATCGATAACAACATCAAGGGCACGTTTCACCTCCTCGAGGCCGCAAAGCGCCACGGCGTGAAGAAATTCGTCTTCGCCAGCAGCAGTTCTGTTTACGGCGTGAACAAGAAAGTCCCCTTTGCCGAGGGTGACCCCATTTTGCAAACCATCAGCCCCTACGCCATGACCAAGATGGCCGGCGAACAGATGTGCTCCAACTTCTCAGCGCTGGCCGGCATCCGCACCGTCTGCCTGCGCTTCTTCACCGTTTACGGCCCGCGCCAGCGCCCTGACCTCGCCATCTCCAAATTCACCCGCCTCATTCACGAAAATCAGCCCATCGACCGTTACGGCAAGGGTGACACCGCGCGCGACTACACCTTCATCAGCGACATCGTGGACGGCATTCTCGGTGCGCTCGCTTATACGGACAAAGCCGACGCGCCCAAGTGCGACATCTTCAACCTTGGCGGCTCCCAGACCGTCACGCTCAACGAGCTGATCGCCGCCATTGAAAAAGCCGTCGGCAAAAAAGCGCGGATCAACGAAATGCCCGAGCAACCCGGCGACGTGCCCCTCACGAGCGCCGATGTCAGCAAGGCGATGAAGCTCCTGAACTTCAAGCCCACTACTCACATCGACACCGGCATCCCGGAATTCGTGAAATGGTGGCTGGAGATGCGGAAACTCGGGCTGAGGTGAGAGTTTTTTATGGGGGTAGTCGTTTCTCTTCGATGGATTGGCTTCTCAATAGCGGTGTATTTGATCTTTATCGGCTTAGATGTGATTTTGCACGATGCCTATTCCTCGATCTATCAGGACGGTGGGGTTTTTTATGAAGACAGCGGTCTTGAGGTCCGATATTCCTCGAACCCCATCAGAGTAGGAGATTGTCTCTTTTCGATTCGCGGGCCGCTTTACCTAGCGCTGGGCTTGATTTCTTTTGCGAGTCTCTGCCAACTGGCACCAAAAGAAAAAATATAAAGACCAGATTTCGGCACCCGAGGCTTGGCTGCTGAGCAGAGTCTCTTGATGAAGGCGCTGATGTAAGCGAGATGTGAGGCATGCCTACTTTTCCGCAGTCTGCCACCGAACTCTGCCAGGCTCTCGTCCGCATCCCGTCGGTGAATCCGGACGGCGATCCCGGCTGCGAGAAAACAGGAGAGGCCGATGTCGCGGTTTACGTGGCTGATTTCTTGCGACACAGCGACGCGGACGTGGTGCTGGAGGAAGTTTTGCCGAATCGCCCCAATGTCATCGGCCGCTTCCGCACGGAATCATCGCCGGATGGCAAACCGAAACCGCGCATCGTGTTCGGCCCTCATCTGGACACTGTCGGCGTGGGTGGCATGACCATTGATCCCTT
>JANNQW010000092.1:0-12001 GCA_031400955.1 Verrucomicrobiota bacterium | reverse complement strand
TGGAAAGCATCGTTCTCGCGCTCCGCTGGAGCGCACATGGCCCAACCATAAGCCGGTGGTTGTCACCACCGGCTATGTTCTTGCGACCCTCCGGGTCGCGCAGAAAGAATGATCCTGTTTTCAACTGCTCGTGGTATAACTGGCGATTGTGCCGACTTGCGGCCCTACTGTGACTATGCGTGCCCGATGTGTTTTGTTATCATCCAAATGGTGAAAGGCTAAATTAAATGCGTCTCACACCCATCTCCCGAACCGACCTCATCAAGCGCTTTCGCGCGATGGGCTGGGAAGGCCCGTTTGTTGGAGGCCGGCATCCGCACATGGTGAAAGGCCAAATTCAGGTCAGCATCCCAAATCCGCACGGAAGCGATGATATCGGAGTGAACCTTCTCAAACTCATCCTCAGTCAGGCTGGAATCAGCCGCGAAGAATGGCTCAGGCGGAGATAAGCTCCTGCTTTCTGCTAGCAATTTTAGGGAGGCCGATCCCCCGCTTCAACGCGAGATCCACCCAATCTTCCAAAGTGGACTCGAGTTCAGCCATCGCTTCTCGTTTCGTGCCACCGACGGCAATCAATCCGCGGAAGCCAGGAATTGTGGCAGCGAAGCCCTCTTTGGGGCCGAGATCGGAAAACTCCGCCAGTTTCAATGCCTGCTTGCGATATTTTGCGAGCGTGTCCACACGGCGAATATGACAGGGAAAGTCGGCTCATGCAAGAGCGATACGCGCTCAGGCTAATCCAATTTCAAAAATTTCACGCACACTGCCGCGTCGAGCTTAAACTGCTGGCCGGTCGGTTTGAGTTTGCCGGTCGTTTGATCGATGGCAAAGACTGCAATGCCGCCGCCATTGTTGCCGGCGGTGATGAGCCATTGGCCGCTGGGATCGATCCCGAAGTTGCGCGGGACTTTGACGAGACTCGGCGCAGCCTCGATGAAGGTAAGTTTGCCAGTCGTCTGATCCACACTGAAGCAGGCGATGGTATCGTGCCTGCGGTTGGAGACGTAGACAAACCTGCCATTCGGATGCGACTGGGTTTCCGCAGTTGAATAGCCGGGGGCCACCTCATCACCATGAGGCAGGGTGGACACGGTCTCAATGGGCGTAAGCGATCCCTTGTTAGAGTCGTAGGAAAAGCCAGTGACGGTGAGTGTCAATTCGTTGTTGGCCCAGGCAAACTTGCCGCTGGGATGAAACGCGAAATGGCGAGGTCCGCCGCCGGGCGGGACGCTGACGAAAGGCGGGTCATTCGGTGTAAGCTTCGCGGTGACGGGATCGAGCCGGTAGATAAATACTTTGTCGCAGCCGAGATCGCAGGCGAAGGCGAATTTGTTGGTCTGATCCGGATTAATGGAGTGGGCGTGCGGCCCTTTCTGCCGCTTCGGATCCACATTCGACGCTGGTTCCTGGAGATGCGAAGAAGCCGCCTCACCCAGCGAGCCATCGGCCTTGATCGGAAGCGAGGCAACGTGACCGCTGCCGTAGTTCGCGGCCATCACGACTTTGCCGGTGGAGTCGACACTGACATGGCAGGGACCGCCGCCTTTGGATGACTGCATGTTGATGAATTGAAGTTTGCCCGTTGCCTGATCAATCGAGAACACGCTCACCGCACCTTCATCTCCCTCTCCTTCCGACACGGCATACAAAAACTTCTTGCTGGGCGCGATGGCTAGGAAACTCGGACTCTTCGCTTCCGCCGCCAGTCCCATCGGCTCCACCTTGCCCGTTTTGGAATCGAGGCCGTAGACATAGATGCCCTTGCTGGTGCTTTTTCCGATCGTGTAAGTCCCGACGTAAAAGAGCTGGTCGCTAGCGGCCCGGGCAGACACGAGGGTGAGCAGGAAAAGCCCCGTAAGGAATGGCAGACGTTTCATGGGAAATAATGCATCAACCGCGATGCGCGTGCGTTTGAAAATCCGCATACGCATCCTGCAAGCCTTCGCGGAGCGCGATGCGCGACTTCCATCCGAGCGCGGTCATGCGCGACGTGTCCATGAGCTTGCGCGGGGTGCCATCGGGTTTTGTGGGATCAAAATCAAGTCGACCTTCAAAACCGACTGTCTCCTTCACCATTTGCGCGAGCTCGGCAATGGTCACGTCCGTGCCGCAGCCGAGGTTGATCCAATCGGGCGGATTCTCCACGCCGAGCAGATGCAGCACGCCTGAGGCGAGATCATCCACGTGCATGAACTCGCGACGCGGTGTCCCACTTCCCCAGATCGTAACTTGCGGAGCGCGGTTCACTTTGGCTTCATGGAGACGGCGCAGCAACCCAGGTATGACATGCGAGTTCTCGGGATGGTAGTTGTCGCCGGGGCCGTAGAGATTGGTCGGCATCGCGGAATGAAACAAGACACCGTGCTGCGCGCGATAGTGCTGGCAGAGTTTCAAGCCGGCGATCTTGGCGATGGCATAAGCCTCATTCGTCACTTCGAGCGGGCCGGTGAGCAGTGACTCCTCGCGCATCGGCTGCGGGGTATCGCGCGGATAAATGCAGGAGCTGCCGAGAAAAAGCACGCGCTTCACACCGTTGCAAAACGAAGCTTGAACCAGGTTCGCGGCAATCATCAAGTTTTCGTAGATAAAATCCGCAGGATAAGTCGCATTCGCGTGGATGCCGCCAACCTTTGCGGCCGCGATGACGACCATCTCTGGCTTCTTGGTCGCGATGAATTTGTCCACCTCATCCTGTCGCGTGAGATCGGCCTCGCCGCGGGTGCTGGTGATAACCTGCATTCCGGCGCGTGATTCCAGAGCGCGGACCAGCGCCGAGCCAACCATGCCGCGATGGCCGGCGATGTAGATGCTGTGTGCCTGATTAAGAATCATGAAGAATGCGGAATCTGGCGAATTCAGCGGGGACAACAACCGTTAATCCAGAAAACAGCAGTCTGAATTGGCCGGAAAACCTCCAAGGAATTAAGGCATAACAAAGAGGATTTTCCGCATGTTTTTGCAGCTATCCCATTGTGTTTTCCAAGTATATGAAAGCACTTAAAAGAGTATCACCCCACGATCTCCTTCACCACGCGGCTCCCGGGTTTGGTGATGTTCGAGAGCCGATGGTTGGCACCGGAGACGGAATAAGTGAGGCGCTGGTGATCGAAGCCGAGCAAATGCAAGAGCGTGGCATGAAAATCATGCGGTGACACTTTGTTCTCCACAGCTTCGTAGCCGAGGTCATCGGTTTGGCCCATGCTGAAGCCGGGCTTCACGCCACCGCCGGCCATCCAGACGGTGAAGGCACCGGGATTGTGATCGCGTCCGATGAGCTTCATCGTTTTGCCGCCGCGATTTTCCTGCATCGGGGTGCGGCCAAATTCACCGCCCCAAACGACGAGAGTATCGTCGAGCAGACCGCGTTGCTTGAGATCGGTGATGAGCGCGGAGAGGGGTCGATCGACGCTTTTACATTTGTCTTTGAAGCCGCCGTTGAGCGCTTCGTGCTCTGCAGCTCCGTGACTGTCCCAACCCCAGTCAAAAAGCTGGATGAAGCGCACACCGCGCTCGGCGAGCCGCCGGGCGAGCAGGCAGTTGTTGGCAAAGGATTCCTGGCCTGGCTCAGTGCCGTAAAGCTGGTGGATGTGCTTGGGCTCTTGCTGGATGTCAAAGGCATCGGTGGCGCTGGTTTGCATGCGAAAGGCCATCTCGTATTGAGCGATGCGAGTGAGCGTTTCGGGATCGCCGACTTCGGTGGCGGTGCGTTGATTGAGTTCCGCGAGAGCATCCAGCGTGAGACGGCGTTGAGTGCGGCTGATGCCATCAGGATTGGAAATGTAGAGCACCGGTTCGCCCTGCGAACGGCATTGCACACCTTGATACACGCTGGGCAGAAAGCCGCTGCCCCAGACGCTCTTGCCGGCATCGGGGTTCTTGCCGCCACTGGTCAACACGATGAAGCCGGGCAGGTTTTGATTGTCTGATCCGAGTCCATACGTGGCCCAGGCACCCGCGCTGGGGAAGCCTGGATTCTGGGTGCCAGTGTGCATGACAAGCTGCGCGGGCCCGTGATTGAATTGATCGGTGTGCATCGACTTGATGAAGCACAATTCATCGGCGATACCTGCGAGCTTCGGCAGTCGATCGGAAAACCACTGCCCGCTCTGGCCGTATTGTTGGAAGGGATACTGCGGGCCAAGCATTTTCGGCACACCTTGGATGAAGGCGAATTGCTTGCCTGTCAGCAGCGACGCGGGGCAATCCTGGCCATCGAGCTTTTGCAGCAGCGGCTTGTAATCGAAAAGTTCCAACTGACTGGGCGCTCCTGCCATGTGCAGGTAGATCACGCGTTTGGCTCGCGCCGTGAAATGCCCTTTATCTGGCAGCAATGGATGCGCGGGATCTTTCTGCAAAGGACCGCTCGCTCCCCAGACACGGCCCGCTATGGAAGCGAGCCACAAGGCACCGAGACCGCTGCTGCAATCACGCAGGAAATGACGTCGCGTGGAATGAAACAAAGCGTGCTGTTGAATATCAAATTGAGTATTCACGAGAGTCATGAGGTTAACGGACAAAGCAGGCGTCCATATTGAGCAAGGTGTTTGCGACCAGTGTCATCGCTTTCGTCGCATCGGTGCCAGGCTCGGCGAGCGCGCGCTCATGGAGCTTCAGCAGCGTGTCGATCATGCTTTCGGGCGGTGTCGAAAGTGTAATCAACTGGCAGCCGTGCGCGATGTGTTCCCGCTTGTTGGCGCCATGCCCCGTCATCCGTTTTGCGAGGGCCTGCGCCATCTCGAGGTAGGCCGGATCATTCAATGTGGCGAGCGCCTGCAAAGGGGTGTTGGTGGCGATGCGCCGCGCCGTGCAGTTGTCGCGGGCCGGTGCATCAAACGTGAGCAAGCCGGGGTAGCCGCTGGTGCGCTTGCTGTAGGTGTAGAGTGCGCGACGATAGCGATCCGGCCCGGTCGAGGTGTCCCATTTGGCGCCGCTATAAACACTCTTCCAAATTCCTTCCGGCTGCGGTGGATACGCCGGCTTGCCATACATCCTCGGCGCAAGCAGACCGGAGATCACCAGCGCATGATCGCGCACCATCTCCGCCGTGAGACGCACTCGGGGACCACGGGCGAGAAAAATATTTTGCGGATCGCTTTGCATCTGCGCCGTGGATGCGGCGGAACTCTGCGCGTAAGTGGCCGAGAGCGCGATCTCACGCAGGAAGGATTTCACGGACCAATGATGCGTTCCGCGCAACTGCAGCGCGAGATGATCCAGCAACTCCGGATGCGAAGGCCGCTCACCCGAGGTGCCGAAGTCTTCCAGCGTCTGCACGATGCCGCGACCAAACATCTCCGACCACAAGCGGTTCGCCAGCACGCGGGCGGTCAGCGTGTTCTGCTCGCTCACGAGCCACAGCGACATGTCGAGCCTCGTGAGCCCATCGCGCTTCTGCGGCGGACGCGAGACCTCCGGGATGCCGGGCCGCACCAGTTCATCAAGCGTGAGCCGGTTGCCTCGCACAAACACACGCGTGGCTCGTTGTGCGTTCGGAGACCGTTCTTTCATCACAGGCACTTTCTCGCCGGTGAATTTGCCGAGAACTGTCCGCTGCGCATCGAGCTTCTGAGATCGCGCGAGCCGGTCTTGATCCTGCGCCAGCGCTGTCCATCGCGGATCAGTGCTCGTTGACCATTCAAAGTGCCTCACCGGTGCGCCTTGGGAACCGCTGTTGTAGGACGCCTTCTGTTGCATCACCAGTTTCAAGCCTGCGCCATCACCAGTCTTCAGCGGCGCATCGAACACCACCACGCACCAGCGCGGTCCGGCGAGCACGGGATAACCACCAAAGCCAGCGGCATCATCCGTGAGCGCAGCCTGCGGATCATACGGCCCCGCCAGAAAATCCGCGATGACCTCGCGCAATTTCACCGGCGTTGCTTTGCCATCTTTGCCCGTGATTTCGAGCTTCAGTTGCGATAACACGGAGCCGCGTTCCGGCCATTTCTTTGGATCATCCGAGTCAGGGAATATCCGCAAGCGCAGTGCCGTGACACCTTCGACAGCGGGCATCGACAGCGTGTAACTCACGCCAATGGGCAATGTGCCACTGGCATCGACGCGCCCATCTTTTCCCATGGCAAGTGCGCCGCCGGTGGTTTCAGCGCTTTCGGGAATCCATGACTTCCATGTGTCTTGCGTCTCTTTGGCAATCACTAAACCATCCGCATTCAACCTCTCGCTCATCATCGTTAGATCACGGCTCAGTTTTGCCGCTTCATCCCGTTGTGCCGGCTCCAGCGAAAACGCAACTCGCGGAAAATCATTGTCCAGATCCGTGTCTTCGGTGTTGTTGAAGAAGGCCATGAAACGATAAAAATCATCGTGCGGGAAAGGATCATAGGGATGCGAGTGGCACTGCACACAGCCGAAAGTAGTGGCCTGCCAGGTCGTCCAGGTCGTGCCCACGCGATCAATCACCGCCGCTACGCGATACTCCTCATCATCGGTGCCGCCCTCGGTGTTGTTTTGCGTGTTGCGATGAAACGCCGTCGCCAGCAGATCATCGCCCGATGGTTGCGGCAGGAGATCACCGGCGAGTTGTTTGATCGTGAACTGATCGAACGACATGTCCGCGTTGAAGGCGCGAATGACCCAGTCGCGCCACGGCCAGATGTCGCGTCCCGGATCCTTCTCGAATCCGAATGTATCCGAGTATCGCGCCAGATCCAGCCACACGGAGGCCCATCGCTCACCAAAATGCTCCGACTTCAACAGGCGATCCACCACGCGTTCCTTCGCAGCTTGAGCGTCCTTTTTGCCATCCGCGACGAACGCCTCATAAACTTCCAGCGTCGGTGGCAGTCCCGTGAGATCCAGCGACACCCGCCGCAACCAGGCTGCTGCATCGGCCTCTTTCGCGGGCTGAAGACCGTGGGCTTCAATGGACGTCAGCACCCACTCATCCAGCCTCGATTTCGCCCAGTCCTTTCTTTTCACGATCGGCGGAGTTGCTACAAGCGGCGGCACAAAAGCCCAGTGCTCGCTCCACTTTGCTCCTTGCTCGATCCATGCCGTCAGCAAGGCGATCTCCGACTCCGACAATCGCGGCCCATGATCTGGCTGCGGCATCACCTCATCAGGATCAGTCGAGGTCACGCGTTTGATCAATTCTGACTCCGCTGACTTCCCTGGCACGATGGGCTTCTCCCCGGACTTAGCCTTGGCCATCGCCTTGTCCCGATAGGTGAACGAAATGCCGCCCGCCGCCTTCACGCCACCGTGGCAGGCCGTGCAATGCTTGCTGAACAGCGGCCGGATGTCGCGATTGAACGACACCTCTGCCGCCGGGACAGTGAGTTGACTGAGGATGAGCAGCGCAAGAACAGGCTTCATAAATGAAGGGACGTGAAGTATACGCCTGCAATCATGCTTTTTTCTGCATCATCGGCACTAACTGCACCATCATCACGCCCAACAGAATCAGACCGCAGCCGACAAGAGCCCGGCCTGTCAGTGTTTGATTGAGCACCAGATATCCGGTGATCGCGGCAAAGACCGATTCCAGACTCATGATGATAGCAGCGGGCGCGGGCGGGCAGCGCTTCTGGCAGACTACCTGCAGCGTGTATGCGACCCCGACCGACATGATCCCGGTATAAGCAATCGCGCCGGAGGCTGCCTTGATCTGACTGAATGTGCAATGCTCGAAGGTCATCCCGGCCAGTGCGCTCAAGACGGCGCAGACTGCAAATTGAAAAAAGGCAATGCGAACGGGATCACCCTTGCTGGCAGCGTGGTCAATCACCAGGATCTGACAGGCCCACATTACCGCGCTCATCAAGGTCAACCAGTCGCCTTTTGATATTGCAAAATTTCCGGTAACACTCATCAGATAGAAGCCAATGAGGCAAACCAGAATACCAGTCCACAGAATCTTCGGCACTTTATGCCCGAAGAACATGCCCAGCACCGGGACAAACAGAATATAGAATGCGGTAATAAATCCGGAATGAGCGCTGGAGGTATATTGCAGACCGATCTGCTGAAGGGCGGCCGCGGCAAACAGAAACACACCGGCAACCAGACTGCCTTTGCAGGGCAGATTGCCCACGCCATAAGCAGGCGCCAGGTTCTTCCTCCGCCAAGCGATGACGGGGACAAGGACGAGACCGCCAAGCGCAAAGCGAAGCCCGTTGAAAGTCATCGGCCCCAGGCCCTTTTCCATGCCGATCTGCTGAGCCACAAACGCAGAGCCCCAGATCATGGACATCAGCAGGAGCAACAACTCATATTTCAAGGCTCCCTTGCCTTGGGATTTGGGATCAATTATTAATGGTGTTCGGTTAATGGGACAAAGGTGTTTTGTATTGACTTGAAACTGGCGACAATAATGTGACTTGTCCAGAATCTTTGACAGACCCGAATACGTTGACAAGCGTCCGGCTGAACTTTCCGGTGGCCAGCAGTAGCGGGTTGCGCTCGAGTGGACCATCGCGCCGCTGCTGCGGTTGTTGTTGCTGGACGAACCGACCTCGGCGCTCGACTTCATGCTGACTCATGGACGTGCTCGGCTTGATCCGGGAACTTGCGGAGCGCGGGCGGTGAATTGTCTTGTCCACGCATGAGATCGCATTCGCACGCAAGGTTGCTGACTGAGTGGTATTTCTCGATCACGAGAAGGTCATCAAGTCCTGCGAGGCAGCGAAGTTTTTGCCAACTCTCAGACGTCGCTGGCCTAGCAGTTTATTGAAGTGCTAACACGCTACCACTAGTGTCATGTCAGACATGACACTAGAGCAATTTGAGTTACAGCGACTGAGGCAGGGGGCAGCGCAAACCCATGCACCATTCCTCCCTCATTCACACAGGCATGAAAGCCTGTGTTACTCCACCTTCATCACGCCGTTCATCACGATGGAGTGACCGGGGAAACTGCAGATATACGGGTAGTCGCCTTTTTCAGCGGGCGCGGTGAAATCCAGGGTCTCACTCTGACCAGGCATGAGAAGCTTGGTGTGGACGATGATGTCAGGGGATTCGGGGATATAGCCTTTGGCCATGCCATTAGGGTCGGTGATCATCGCCGTAAAGGCGGTGATGAGGCGGTCCTTGGAACCGATTTTTCCCAGGATGAGATTATGCGGCTGGGGCAGGGTGCTCTGATTGTTGAAGGTAACCTTGACCTTTTCACCCGCTTTAACCGTGAAATTCTTGATGTCGTAGGTGAGTGGATTGTCGGTCCCGGGTTTGATGACGATTTCACTACTGGAAACAGTGGGCGCTGGAGCAGTCGAAGCGGCAGCAACTGAAACCGGCGCGACGGCATGGGGGCCGGTCGCGCGGGAATATCGCAAGCCACCAAAAATGAATGATGCGCCGGCAATGAGTGAAAAAACGCAGAGGCTGATGCCGAGAATTTGAGCGAAAACAGACCAGAATCCGCCTGAATTTTCCGCTGAGTCGTGATGAGTAGAGTCCATAATGAGATACGGAGTGAAGCACAGCCCGGTTGCGGGTCAAATGCGGATGTGATGCGGCGCAGATGCAACCTCCATGCTCTGATCTCACGAAATGGCGGCTTACTGCCCCGATTGAGTCAATTAGCAAATCCTGAAGAATTATCTTCCCTTCTTAAACCAGTTCAGCGGGTTCAGTTTTGAACCCTTCTTGCCCTCTTCCTTGGGCGCTTCGGTTTGCGGGATTTGCTGGGGCGCAAACGGTGCTGGTTCAACATCTTGTGTGCTGACGGTGCGTGAGCCTGGGGACGCTGTTTCGATTTGAGGTGCCTGGCCGGGGCGGGTGGACGCGCTGTTTACCGGGATGGCACCGGTTTTGAAGGGGCGCTGACCCGGGGATTGCGTAAAGTTCAACTTAGCAGGTTTCATATTAGGCGCCTTCTCAGGGTAGTTGACCACCTGAGATTGGATCTGTTTCCCACCACTGTCATACTGACGGATAATACGCTGATAAATCTCGTTCTGCTGGTTGATGCACCGCTCTTCGGCCACGCGGCCCAAATCGTCGAAGATAAATTGCGCATGAGCGATGACGTTGTCAGCACCATCGTAAATGGTTCCTTGGGTGGGATCGCCTTTCTCATTGAGTAGAAATTTCTTTTTTTCGATGACAACGCCTCGTCCGTCGAAAGTAGTCTCGTTCGCCTCGTGCTTGTAACGATCCTTCACCGAGTCCGTGCGTGTTCCATTCTTGTGCAGCATGGTGGTGGCGGCCACCATGGTGGAACCTGGCGCCTGGCCGCTGGCGATGAGAGCCGCAGCCTGCAACATGCAGAGAACCAGTGTCAGTTTCATGACGGTAACTCTACCAGCGAAGCAGCGGTGTGGCAAGACGGCAGCAGGACATTCTCGAACGGTGTTGTTCCCTTGCCAGGTCGCATGGATGCCCCGTTAGTCTCCACTTCATGACTGATATTCTCATTCAACTGCGCGAGGCCGCACCAGTGATTCTTTCCCTCATTGTCATCGAGGGCCTGCTTTCGGTCGATAACATCCTCGCCATCGCCGCCCTGGCGGCGAACTTGCCGGAACACCAGCGCAAACTTGCTGTGCGACTCGGACTCGCGGGCGCTTATCTTTATCGCGGGCTGGCGCTACTCTTTGCCAGTTACATCCTGGAATATGAATGGGTGAAGTTTCTTGGGGCCTTCTATCTCATCCATCTCATGGCCGGGCACTTCAACGATCTCGCCGCGGAAACTGACGATGATCCCGCCACACACGCAGCGACACAGCGAACATTCATCGGCACCATCGTCTCCATTCAACTGATGGATCTGAGCCTGAGCGTGGACAACGTCATCGCCGCTGTGGCCATGAGTCCCAAGTTCTGGGTCGTCTGCACCGGTGTCGGCTTGGGCCTGCTGACCTTGTGGATGTTCGCCACGCTCAGCCTTCGCCTGGTAGAACGGTTCCCGATCCTCAAACACACTGCGTTCGCCCTCATCGGTTACGTCGGACTAATCCTGCTGGTGGAAATGTCCTTTGAATACGCCCTGCACCGGCATATCCATATCTCGGCCTTCGAAAAATTCCTAGGGCTGGCGGCGATCATCATTTTTTCACTCGGGTATGCGCGCAGCGAACGCTTGCAAAAAGCCTGCGCGCCGGGTTTCACAGCGCTCATGATTCCCATCAAGATTTACGCAAGGATTTCCCAATCCGTGACCGCCGTGATTGTTTGGCCGTTCCAAGCTGCCGTCCGTCTCTTCCGCAAGACCGGGCCGGCATCTCACTGAAGCCGCGTGCCAGCTTCCAGCGGATGTCCGCGCAAAAAATCGCTCACGCTCATCCGCTTCCGGCCTTCGGCCTGCACTTCGAGCAGTTCGATCACTCCGCGACCGCAGGCGACGAGTAACCGGTTATCCGCAGCGATCACCGTGCCCCCCACCGGGCAAGCCTCTGCGCCTTCGACTACCTGGGCGCGGTGAACTTTGAGTTGCGTCGTCATCGCTTCGCCAGACGGAAGCAGACCATAGGTTCCCGGCCACGGATCATATGCCCGAATTAAGCGGTCAATCTCTTCCGCGCTCCGATCCCACTGGATATGTCCGTGATGTCGCTCGAGTTTTTTCGTGAGCGTGGCCCAGCTTGCATCCTGCGGAACACGCGGAGCATTGCCAGCCTCGATCGCTTGCAGCGCGCGCATCAGGCAGCCGGGCGCGGCTGCCGCGAGCCGGTCATGCAAGGTGCCACCCGTATCGTCCGGCGCTATGGCCACCGGTTCCATGAGCAGCACGTCACCAGTGTCCAATCCTGCATCCATCCACATGACAGTGATACCAGTCTCCGCATCGCCTTCGCGGATCGCGGCCTGAATGGGTGAAGCGCCCCGATACCGCGGAAGCAGCGATGCATGAATGTTCAGACAGGCCTTGGCCGGAATATCGAGCACCGCGCGCGACAGGATTTGTCCGTAGGCAACCACGACAAAGACATCCGCGCGCAGCGCCTGGAGCTCTCCGAGCGCATCACAAATTTTCTCAGGCTGCAAGATTGGAACGCCAGCGACTTGGGCGCGCAACTTGATGGTCGATGACGTC
>JANNQW010000091.1:0-3712 GCA_031400955.1 Verrucomicrobiota bacterium | reverse complement strand
GCCTCCATCTTCGCGCGCGAGGGTTTTGTCCGATGGCTGGACGCTGCGGGCGAACGTCACGGCGTGCCCCTGCCCAAGGGGGTATCCCCAGCGGTGAAGCAGAACGCCGCGGAACTGGTGGCCCGTCACGGCCGGGGCATCCTCGAAAAAGTCGCGAAGATGCACTTTCGCACGTCGCATGAAATATCTGGGGAAAAACCCTAGATTTCCGTGAACTTGTTTTTTCCGTTGCATGATGGCGCAAGAAGAGGAATCTCAGTGAGTTGACAGAAATAACCAGCGAATCGAAAATATGGCCACCGTCACCAAACGCGAACTTGTCATTGAACTCAGCAACCGCTGCGGCCTGACCCAGACCCAAGTTTTTGGGGTCTTTCAGGCGTCGCTGGATCTCATCACCGAGGAACTGGCCAAGGGTAATGAAGTTACGTTGCGGCGTTTCGGCACCTTTGAGGTGCGGGTCACAAAACCAAAAGTTGGCCGCAATCCAAACCAGCCCGGCAGCGAGATGGAAATTCCAGCGCGGACCGTTGTGAAATTCAAGCCCGGCAAGGAGATGAAAGCCAGGGTGGCTGAGTGCGATGCCCGCAACATAAAGTGAAGCGGGTTGCGCATGAAAAAGTCGCATATTTTGCCGGACTGACCGAAGCACACAGTTCTGTTGGTGATTGAACCGTTCGCTCTGCCAATAGACTCCTTTATGCGATACGTCATCGAAATAGCAGCAGCATTGGTGTTTGTGCCTCTATTCATCGCGCTACTCTTCATGATGCCTCTGGAGTTTTGCGTTTCGTCATGGCACCTTTTGAGAGTAAATTCGACTACTGAGGGCAGAGTCATTTCTGCTCAGCAGAAGAGTCATAAGGGGAACACGATTTCCCTCATTCGCTACGGCTACTCTGTCGCTGGACACCGTTATGAAAGTGACAGGGTTCGAGCAGGTTGGATTAGTGATAGAAGCTACGAGGGAAGTGGCGGAGACCTCGCAGAGTCACTCCGGCCTGGAAGCGTCATCACCATTCGTTATGACTCCGATCATCCTGAGTTTGCTTTGCTCGCATATGGGTGGCCGAAGTGGAGTTTTGGCTTCAGCCTTACGGTGTGGGGTTTGATACTTGGAGCGTATGTTTACGGCCCGCAGGATCGTAGGCCGAGCAGCCATGTTTTGTATGGTCTTACGAGAGGGCCGATGTTGCTTGGTTTTCTGACCATCTTCCTAATGCCGCCCACCCTTGAACCGCAGCTCATTGCCACTCTTTTGGGGGCAGGGCTCGTGCTCAGTCTCCTAGCTGGACTTTATAGCCGCGTTCGCTACCATCAGACAGCATGAGAACCACATAACCCTAGGATCTACCTTGGAGTGCAACGTCTTTGTTTTGGATTTTCTGCTCGTCATTCGGTTATTCATGTTTACTGGGCGAACAAGTCGCGGCTGCTGACAGGCAGGGTGGGGGATTTGCATCGTATCATAAAGTCGTCCTAGCCCTGCCAGCGGAAGCAGTGTCACAAAAGGCCAGATGATTCACTCCAGCCCGGCTTCCGCGAGGCGGTCGTGGATTTCGCTGGCTTTAAGCTTGTCCACCAAGTCCTGAAGACGGCCTTCGACGAACTGATCAAGGTTGTAGAGCGTGACCTCAATGCGGTGGTCGGTGATGCGGTTCTGCGGGAAGTTGTAGGTGCGGATTTTTTCCTCGCGACCGCCGCTGCCGATGAGACTCTTGCGGTGCGCGGAGTATTTCTCTGCCTCCTCCTGCTGTTTTTTTACGAGCATGCGCGAGCGCAGGATGGTGAGTGCTTTTTCTTTGTTCTTGAGCTGGCTGCGACCGTCCTGGCAGCGCACGATCATCCCGGTGGGCATGTGCATGACTTGCACGGCGGAGTCGGTGGTGTTCACGCCCTGGCCGCCATGACCGCTGGCGCGGCAGACTTCAATGCGGATTTCGTCCATGTTCAGTTCCAGATCGACTTCTTCCGCTTCCGGCAGCGCGGCGACGGTGGCGGCGGAAGTGTGGATGCGCCCCTGGGCTTCCGTCACGGGTACACGTTGGACGCGGTGCACGCCACTCTCATATTTCAAGGTGCTGAAGACATCGGCTCCGCTGACTTTGAAGACGACTTCCTTGAATCCGCCCGCGTCGGAGGTGTTGGACTCGAGCATCTCGGTTTTCCACCCGCGGGCTTCGGCATAGCGCGTATACATGCGGAATAAATCTCCGGCGAATAGCGCGGCTTCGTCGCCGCCGGTGCCGGCGCGGATTTCCATGATCACATCGCGGCCCTCGAGCGGATCGGCAGGGAGGATGGCGAGTTGCACTGAGCTTTCGATTTCAGTGAGACGTTTTTGCAGCGCGGGCAGTTCTTCTTCCGCCAGTGCGGCGAGTTCGGCGTCGCCGGATTTCGCTAGTTCCTGGTTGTCGGCGATCTGCTGCCGGGTGCGCTCGAATTCATCCCATGATTTGGTAAGCGTATCGAGCTGGCGGTGTTCGCGCAGCATTTCACTGGCCTTGCGGTTGTCATCATAGAAGTCCTGCTGCGCCATGAGCAATTCCAGCTCGGCGAGACGGTTCTTTTTTTTAGCGATGATGGAGGAGTAATCCATTTTGAAGTTGGCAGATTAAAAAATAAAAAAAACGGCGCCGCGCATGGAGCGCGGTCGCCGTTTTGTTGAAAGTCAGAGATGAACCCGCTAGACGGTGGCTTCTTCGGCCACTGGAGCCTTGGTTTTGGCCCGGCGGGTGGCGGAGGTGGAGCCGTAGCGCTGGGAGAACTTGTCCACGCGGCCTGCGGTGTCCACGAAGCGCTGTTCGCCGGTGAAGAACGGATGGCAGGCGGCACAAATGCCGATGCGCAGGCTCTTCACAGTGGAACGTGTCGGATAGACCGCCCCGCAAGTGCAGGTGATCGAGGTTTCGTGAGATTCAGGATGGATGCCGTCTTTCATGGTAGAAAATCTGGGTGACGAAACTGCTGGGCTTCGTGGTGGAGAAGTGGGCGGGCAGGATAGGCTGGGCGGGATGGGGGTCAAGCTGTTTTTATGCTTGGCGGAGGAGCGGCCATGCCGGTAGCTGAGCACCGTGGTGTATTACAATGCGGATGCGGCGGCATTTCTTCATCTGGCGCGCCGCCGGGAAGAGTAGAAATGGGAAACGCACTCACAAGATATTGGAGAGGATTAACAAGAATAACAGAATTCTTGACGCATGGGTGATTGGTGATTGAAGTGATCACCATGAAATCTTGGATATGGGTGATGTGGGTTATACTTTCGGGAATGCTATTCGGTGTGGGGTCGGCCAAGGCAGGTAGCGCTGCATTTTCCTCAAACGGAAAGCTGATCTACGCACCCGATCATGATGAGAAGCCGGACGTGGACGTGCTCGATATCGGTGCCGGGACGATGATCACGAAACATCTCAAACTGGCCAAGGGTTCGCAGGATATCACAGCCATGTCGGTGGCATCAGATGGAAGGTTATGGGTGCTTACAGAGAGCCATCTCTGGCTCTGGGATGCAAAGAGTGATGAAGTAGCGCTTTCCGAGACCGCCCCGGTCGGAGCCAAGTTTGTGGATGTGGCCTGTGACTTTGGCACGGGCCGTGTATTGATTACCGCCGCAGTGGAAAAGCCGGAGCCGGATGAATCTGTCGGGAGGGTTCTTTTCAAACTCAACGCGGAGAAGCCAGCTATGAGCGTTTTCGTGCGCCGGATTGAT
>JANNQW010000090.1:0-7331 GCA_031400955.1 Verrucomicrobiota bacterium | reverse complement strand
ATCGACCAGCGTTTTCAAACGCGGCTCCGGCAGCTTCCAGTGTAGAAAACTGGCAAACTTCGGCAGATCAGCCCGGTCATCGTCTTTCACGGGCGGCATCACCAACGTTTCGTCCGGATAGAGATCAAACCACTTCTGCGGCGCATAGCACGGCACATGCGGCAATCGGAAACCACAGGCAATGAACCAAGGCTTATCTTTGGAAACCGACTTCAGTTTCGCAACTGCCGCATCCGCGATCTTCCAATCCGCCGTGTCCTCATCGTGCTGCGGCCACACGCCCCAGTCCATCCCTGGATGAGTAAAAATTGGCACCAGCGGCGTGAGCGGCCTCTTGCCTCCGCCAGTCTGCACCCATTCATCAAACTCTGCGGCGTGATTCTTGGGTTTGAGCGAACCATCATGATAAATTTTCCCGCAGCAGTAGGTGAAGTAACCAGCGCTGTGGAGCGCCTGCGGCAGTGTCACGTGGTTCTTCAACGCTGCCACGTCGCGCACACCCGGTGCCAGACCGTAGATGCCGGTCGTGCTGGGGCGCAGTCCGGTCAGAAGACTCGCGCGCGAGGGATTGCAGATCGGCGCCTGGCAATGGGCGTTGGTGAACAAGGTGCCGCGCGCCGCGATGGCGTCGAGGTTCGGCGTCTTCACCTGCGGATGGCCGCCGAGGCAGCCGATCCAGTCGTTCTGATCGTCGATCGCGATCATCAGGATGTTTGGCCGATCTGCGGCGTGCAGAGTGGCGGCGAGAAATAGAAAACAAAAGAGAAATCTCATGGTGCAATAAAATGACTGAACATGGTGACTTCTTGCAGTTGTTCGCGAGTGCCCCGCCATTAAACCGCCGCAGCGACTACTTCCCGCCCAGATGTTTGAGCAGGATGCGTTTCGTCTCTTCCACCGAGAGCGGGCTCTCATACGAGCCGTGACCGGTGGGCACGATCAACTCGGATTCCGCGCCATCAAGATGCGCGCTCGAGTAGGGCACAAAGCCATCGGTGCTGTTCGGTGTGTCGCGCTTGCCCCGGTCGCCCACCACGGTGTGATAAGGCACGCCTGGAACAAAGGGCGAACTGTTGAGCGCCATGTAAATCGGTGCCCCGGGCGAGAGCGAGCGAATGCTGTTGCCTGCTCCCTTCATTCTCGAGGGATCGCGCAGCAAATCGGTATTCAGCGTGACGATGGAGAGTTGCAACTTCACGATTTTCCCAGGCAACCGCACCAGCCGGGCACCAAGACGGCCGAGCCAGCCGTCCGCCATTTCCGCGCCCCGATGTGGCGCCGAGAAAAAGATCGCGCGCTTGACCGGCGCCACCGGCTCGAAGAAAACGAGCTTGCGAACTTCCTCGCGCTGATCCACAGGAAGGTTGGCCTCGGCGAAATTCTTCTTTGAAATCGCGTTCCAGAACCGGTCATCCACATCGGTGATGAGCGAGCGCGACAGCACGCCGCCCATGCTATGACCGATGACGACCATGTTGCGCGAGGCCAGGTCGCGCCCCTGTGGGTCAAAGTTTTTCCGGACCGCCGCCAGCTGGTCAACAATGAGCCGCCGCGAATACGGGACCGCCATGCCGCTCGGGTAATAGATGACCCAGAACTGGTAGCGCGCGGAGATTTTCGGATCGGCCTCCAGCTCGGCGATCAAATTCCGCCAGATTAACGGCGATGATTGCAGGCCGTGAACCATGATGACCGGAATGCGGTTCGGGTCATAAGGCCGCAACATGTAAAGCCCCGCCAGCTTCATGCGATTCTCCACATGAACGAATCCGCCGAGACCAAGGCTTGATCCGCTGAGCCCGTTCATCTGGAGCGCCAGCGGCGTGGCACAATCGCGCGACACCGGAACCGAGCGCGTGCCGAACGGAATCTCGCGCGTCACCGTGGGGTCGATCACGGCGATCTCGACTCGCGAGGTTCCGCCGGTGCCATGTTGCGGGGGGAATTTCGCCAGCGCGGTGAGCGGCAGGTAGCGCCCGCGCTTGCTGGCGAAGGCCATCTCCTTTTCGCGCTCCGGCGTGCGCTTCCTGACACCGACAAATGTAGCGCCCACGCCGGAGAGACTAGCTTTGTCCGTCAGACCTTTGGCGGTGACCGAATCGGTGGGCACCAACTCATCGAACCAGCCTGGATCAAACGCACCAGGAGCCGAGCGATTCACCGCCACCATAAAATCTCCTCCCGGAGCCGGGATGACATTTGTTTTCGCTCCCCGCAAACCACCTGCGGCAAAGTCCAGATTCACAAACTGCTCCACCGCGCGGTTATACAAGTCCGCCATGAATCGGGCTGGCGCCGCATTGTCCGCCTGTAACACTTCAATCGGAGTCTCTTTTGCCGCATAATTGGCCCCTTGGGCTGACACCAGCCAGAGTCCGCGGGTGGCCAGTGAATCACGTTTGCTCCCGCGCTTCCCAGCCAGATCGGCCGCCAGAATCGCTACTGCCGAGTGCAACTCCGGCTTTTTATTCGACAGCACCCGAAGCTGCGTCAAGGCCTGCTCCGGCTGCTCCTTGTAAATCTTGTCGAGTCCGGCAGCACGCAATTGCGACAACGCGGCCGCATGCTGGCGTTTCCAGGCGTCGTCACCGCGCCACTTCTGCCAGGCTTCGGCTGGATCCATTCTTTTGGCAGTCACCGTGCTGCCACAGTGGGTCAATAGAAGGCCCATGGGAACTAGGGCGGCGAGAAGACTCAAGCGCGATTTAATCATAAGGGTTGAAAATCTAGCACAGCACATTTTTGACACAGTGAAAAATTTATCAAAATCCAGCCGGCATCGGAAGATTCTCCCGGAGGCGTTGTGAGAAGTCCGGTTCACGATCTGCGGCCACTGCGCGTTCGTTGATCCGGGAATTTTGCTCCAGCTCTTCATAAGGCCGCGTCGTGTCCACCGCCCCGCGCTGGTAGGCGAGGCGCGCTGTCCATCCATTGAGCAACATCGCCCAATCCCACGGCGCGGGACCGCGCGTCTCCGCGAGATGCTTGTGAATATTGATCGTGCAGTTGTTGCTCAGCAGATTGTAAAACTCGGGCGTGTGCTCGATCCGGTTCATTCGGTCGAGGTAATTGAGAAACAAGGCACGCACATTCTCCGGCTTCACCCGCAGATGATAGAGGCAGACATTTTCCTTCCGGTAATTCGTGCGAACACGGACAATGTCGCGCTCGTCACCCACGACATAGATCAGCTCAAATTGTTTAAACATGGAAGCCACCGGCCGGTAGAAATCCCCCGCCCTGCGCCGTGCCTCGATCGAAATGCAAACCGGCGGCGCGTTGTCGAATCCAAAACTCACGAACGTATGCGCCATCGGCCCCGGCTTTCCGGAGAACGAAACAAAAAGATCGAGCGACTTCAGATGCGAAATCAAAACCTCGCGATCCTCGTAACGCACCACCGGCTCCGCGCCTTCGCGATAATCAAAATTCCGCACCCCGCGAATGATCACGCGATCACCCTCGATCTCCGCACGCGGCAGCACAGCCACGTCCGTCGCCCAATCGCGCTGATGCGTCGCTTGGATCATCAACCATCCCACTGCGACGACGGTAAACATCACTGTGAACGACACGAAGCCGCGCCGCGCCGGCCGCATGCGCCAGAGCATCCATCCCCCAGCCACAAGAAAAAGAGCAGCCAGCAGCATCCGTAGCCACGGCCATGGAAGGCTGGACCACCAAATCGCACCCACACCCCAGCCGATGAGCAGCACTCGAAGGAGCAAATTTAGCAGGCCCAGCAGCAAGCTGAACCCGCCGCGCAACAAGGGAATCAGGACTTTCATTCCGGGGCTCGCTCCATCTGTGTAAATATCATATTCAATTCTTAGCAAGTTGTCGCACGATGGCAACTAGACGCAGCGGTGCGACCTTCAGTCGTCCCCGACCGGCCCGGCATCTCCAGTCATCGGCACGAAGGCGACGCACATGACACTCTTTCGCCGCAGCTCACCATTGTGTTTTTCCAGCAGAATCAACTCCTGCGCGCCGCGCTCGCCCACGGGAATAATCATGCGGCCACCTTCACGGAGTTGCTCCACGAGCGGCGCGGGAATCTCCTCCGGCGCACAGGTGACAATGATGGAATCAAAAGGCGACTCTTCCGGCCAGCCGCGATGACCATCGCCAGAACGGACCTGCACATTGTCATAGCCCAGTCGATGCAAGGTCTCCGCGGCCCGCGCCGCCAGCGGCTCCACGATTTCGATGGTGCAAACTTCGCTCACCAGCAGCGAGAGCACCGCAGCCTGGTAGCCACAGCCGGTGCCGATCTCCAGCACGCGGTGCTCCGGCTGCGGTTCGAGCGCCTCCGTCATGAACGCAACGATGTAAGGCTGCGAAATCGTCTGCTCCCAGCCAATGGGCAACGCGCGGTCTTCATATGCCTGCCCGCGCAAATCATCGAGAACGAACTCATGCCGTGGCACCTCGCGCATCGCCGTGAGCACCCGCTCATCGATGATGCCGCGCGCCTGGATCTGCTCGCGCACCATGTGATCAGCCGGTTTCATCGCGGGAAAATGAGATTCACACTTTCCGGCTGAAATGATAACCGAGGATCTCGTAGTCCTGACGGAAGTAAAACTTGTGCGCGCGAGCAAGAGTGACGTAGGAATCCAGCATCACCACCTTGCAGCCCAGCTCGCGCGCCTTCGCGTGCAGCCAGTCCATCATCTTTAATCCGACTCCGCGAGAACGGATGGATTCGTCCACGACCACGTTGTCCACGTCCATGTATTCGCCGCAGTAGAAGCGCGCGCCCAGCCAGTAGCCGGCAACTCCGATGACGTGCCCGCCCTCGAGCGCTGCGATGCAATGATAGCCTTGCGGGATCATGATCTCCAAGCGACGGCGCAGTTCCGCGGGCTCGATCTTCGCATTATGCTTTTCGATCAGCGGCAGGATGAGTGGCAGCTCGCCATGGGTGAGTTCACGAATTATGATGGTTTCAGCCTTCATGAACCACACTACGGCATCTTCTGCATCCATTCCACTTCGAGGCGGCAACCGATCTGGAATCCAGGTCTCATGGGAGTCCTAACAATGGAGAGTCACATAGCCGGTCGCCCATCACCGGCTTGTTCACCATTCTTGTATTCATTCACATCTGCTATTGTGCTTCGAATTAGTGACTGGATTTCTTATGTAGAGATGTCCGTTTTGCTCGATTGAGATCTTTCTCAATATATTTTCGAATGCATCGCGCTAATCGGCTGTGAAATCGAGTGTCTGGGCTGCCTTTTTTCTGCTGATGGTCACGACCCCGGCGTTGTAATCCGCGTTTAGGAAAGGACTCTCAAGAACCTTCTTCGGAGCGTAGTTGACGGGCTTTCCGTTGATCGTCGGAACCCCCCGATAGGTCGAATCAAAGGTGAACGTGTCTCCGTAGATGGATTGGTATTTCAAAACCACTCCATCCATCTTTATCTCGCAAGCTCGCACCTGCTTCTTGAATTCACCGAAGCTGTTCACCAGGCTTTTGGCCATGACTTCGAGAATGACCGGCGAGTATTCCATCTTTGGAACCACCATCACTTCGGGACGCGAGTTTCTAACGCCCCTGTCTTTTGACTTTACCGAAATGGCCTCTTTCTGGAGTTCAAATCCCCCTGAAACAACCCGGATCGCAGCGTAGGAACCTTCGGACTCTACGAAAACCACGTCATCTTCTATCGTGGGGGAACTTAGTCCGTCGGAGGACATCCAGACGACCATCTTGCCGCCCCCTTTATTATCCCTGAGTTTCTGTGTGATCAGGCAGCCTTTGCGTTGCACCGACCAATAGGCATTTAGCACATCGCGGTCTTTCGGCAGCACCATTGGAACGATCCGGCCACTCGCTTTACCGGCAAAATTCACGCCCTGCCAGCGGCCCTGCGCACTGATATGCACCCAGTCCTTCAACGGCCTAGCTTCCGTCATCAAGGTGCCGAGAGTGAACGCGGGATCGCAGTAGCTGTAGCGTAGGATGCCGCCCCCATCCGTCCGGAATTTGTTGGATTTTGCCTGCACCGTCGCGTCAGGGTGAGCGACTCCTTGTTCGCCGAGTCCCTGGGCACGCTGAATGACTTCGTAAGGACCATCCGACCGGCTGTTCAAGGCAATGTCGGCAACCACGACAGGAGGCCGATATTTGCTCAGCGCGGCATTCAGGTTCTGGCTGAATGAGGCAGGACGTTTCCCGATTCCGAAATACAGCCAACCTAGCTCCGCCACCCCGCCTTCGTTCTTCGCCAATCCCTTCAGCCCACGGATGCGGGTTTTTCCTCCACCCTCAACCCCGTCAATCTGCTCTTGCGCCCAGTAGGCCAGATAGAGATCAATCAACATCTTGGCAGAACGACTGACGCGCTCGTTGCCGAAGTCATGGAAGTTATACATGCCCTTCAACCAAACGCTGTTGTAGCCGGGACACATGATTTCGATGCAAGGGCCCTTGCGGGCGCGTTCTTCGCAATAGACAATGAAATATTCGTTCCATGCTTGATAATGCTGGGCGGCAGTTGCCCCATCGTCGAACTTCATATCTTTGTAGTCTGGATGATCCTTGGCGATCTTTGCGAAATGCCAACACACCGTGAAGTCCATGGCGTGGTGATTCTCCGTGCTTGAGAACTCCCAGTTGCGGGCCCTCTCCCGCCCGGCTCGCTCAAGTCTTGAGCTTTTTCTGACATACTCCCAGATTGGCTTGAGGGCGAGCGCTTCGGTTTTAGGGGTGATAAGTCCGGGCTTCGTGGTTCCGCGGGGACCGTAAAGTTCAAGCAAACGCATCACGATGTCGGCGTGCCAGTGAAAGCTGTCGCGGTCGTTGATGTCCTTCGGGTTGTCGAGATAGTGCCGGGCGTTCTCCGCGATGGCGGCGTTTGCTTCATTGACCTGTTCTCCGAGATATAGACAACGGGCTGCAAAATCGACGATCGAAAACGAATAGGCTCGCACGTAGTTGCCCCGCCCCGGCTCAAGCGGCTTCTGCTTTTCCGCACGCTCGAGAGGCTTTCCGAACTCAGCACTGAAGACCTGGTTGACACGCTCTTCGACTTTGGCAATCGCTGCCGCAGGATCAGTCCCGGGTTCCGCAGTCAATGCGAGCGAGGGAATCGTCGCCAAGAAAACGATCGAGGCCAATTTGACTATCTTCATAGAGAAGGGCGGGCGATTTGAGGATTTGGAGCAAGTTAAAGTGTTCAGTTGCAAAATATTCTCTAGTGAATAACCAAGCGCGTCGTTTAGTTTCATCTGTGGAGGGGTTGAATTCATCGAATTACCCCAGATTCAATGTGACTTTTAGCGGGTATTCTTTAGGGTTCAAAGACAATTCGCTTTACCCC
>JANNQW010000089.1:0-9350 GCA_031400955.1 Verrucomicrobiota bacterium | reverse complement strand
TCATCCGCGAGCGCACTGGCCAGTTCCTGCACCTCGAGCGTTTCGTTGTCCGTGAGACTCATCGCGAGCCCTCCTGTGAAAGTTGATAGGTTACGCAATCGGCGAGCAGTTTGCGGATGCGGTTGAGCGCGCGATAGGCGGCTTCCATGGTGCGACCGCTTCGTTTCGCCGCCTCTTCCACACCGTGGCCGCGTTCGTAGCGGGTCAGCACCAGCTCGCGGTCGCGGGCGTGCAGTTTCTGCAGGCAATGGCCGAGCGCTTCGTGTCGCGCATCCGCATCGCGTGCCATCAGGGCAAACTGCGGTGCTGCGGCTTCGAGCACGTCATCATCAAAGATCACTTTCGAGCGCGCGAATTTCTGCCGCGCGGCGCGCACCTGCCACCAGGCGATCTGGCAGGCCCAGGCGACGAAATCCGTGCCTTCCTCAAAGTCATCAAATTTGGAGCACACTACCAGGCCCGTTTCCTGCAAGATGTCATCGGCATCATGACGTGACGGAATCAGGGCCATGATGTAACCGAAAATCTGCCGCTGGTGCCGGGTCCAGAGGGACACCAGCCGCTGGCGGCGTTCGATCTCTGTAGGCGGCGTGCTCATGTCATGCATGTGGGCCGGCGGCCAATGCGGCCGCCGGCACCATGGAATCAACCGGCCTTATTTATTCTTTTTCTTCTTCTTGCCAGCACTGTCGGGCTTGATGGCCGCGATTTCATTGTCGTCGAGCTTCTTGTCGCCGTTGGTGTCGTATTTATTCAGGCCGGGGTCGGTGCCGATTGCGGCTTGGGCGGCGGATTTTTCATCGGCATCAAGCACGCCGTTAGCGTTCTTGTCATATTTGACAAAGGCGTCGGTGGTGGCTCCTTTTGCGCCTTTCTCGCCTTTCGGCTTCTTGGCGAAGGCGGACGGGCTTCCAATGGCGAGTGCAAGAAGCGCAGTGATGATCAAGGTCTTTTTCATATTTGTCTGTTCTGTCGGATTACTTTTTTTGATTGCGTTTGAGATGATCAGCCCGGCGGTCGCAATCGTTCCCGCACGGTCCGGAGGATGACCCCATTACCCACTAACAGCACCAGAGTGAGGTATTCTGACAAGAATTTTCAAATATCTGCGGTTTATTTATTTTCGCAGCCGAGTTCGTAAGAACGCGGGAATTGTCAGGCTGCGTCTATATGATTAACTTTTATCCGTGGCTGTCTTGGACGGACATCTTGTGACCCATGTCACTTGACCCCAACTCTTCCAAGGCGAGGATTGCCGTTCCGAGAGAATGAAGGAAGAGAAAGTAGCCATCAACCGCCAGACGATGCGCCGGCTCGCGCGGGGCCTGGCGACGTTCATGAAATCGCCGGTGGGTGGCAAGGCAAAACTGCTCACGGCTGGACTCCTGTTTCTCATGCTCTGCATCAACGGCATGAACGTCCTGAACAGCTATGTGGGACGCTATTTCATGTCGGCTATTGAGAGCCGTGATACGGATGGATTCGTCCGCTATGCCTGGATGTATATCGGCGTTTTCGTCGGCTCAACTGTGGTCGGCGTCTATTTCCGCTTTGCCGAAGAGCGACTGGGCCTGCTCTGGCGGGACTGGCTGACCCACCGCACCGCGGGGCTCTACATTGACCAGCGCATTTATCTGCATCTCGAGGAAAGCGGCGCGATCACCAATCCCGACCAGCGCATGACCGAGGACGTCCGGCAGTTGACTACCACGACGCTCTCCCTGGTGCTTATGATCCTTAATGGAACGGTGACGGCGCTCTCGTTCTCCGGTGTTCTCTGGGCCATCAGTCCCAAGCTTTTTATGGTCGCGGTGGCTTATGCGCTCGCGGGTTCGGCTCTGACCATTCTTCTGGGACGGCCGCTGATCCGGCTGAACTACCGGCAGGCCGATCGGGAAGCGGATTTCCGTTCGGAACTCATTCGGGTGCGGGAAAACGCCGATGGAATCGCGCTGACAGGAAATGAGGGCAAGGCTCGAGAAAGGCTGATGCTCCGCATCGACGGGTTGGTATTGAATTTTCGCCGCATCATCACCGTGAATCGGAACCTTAATTTTTTTACGACTGGCTATAACTACCTGATCCAACTAATACCAATTTTGATCGTGGCCCCTATATTCATCCGTCACGGAGTGGAGTTCGGCGTGATCGGCCAGTCCGCCATGGCGTTCGCCGCCCTGCTGGGGGCCTTTTCGTTGATTGTCACCCAGTTTCAGTCGATTTCCGCCTACGCATCCGTCATCGCGCGTCTCAACGAATACGTGGAGGCTTCCGAGAAAGCTGCGATTCGCAACACTGCCTCCTGCATCGGTTGCGAGACGATCTCCGATCATTTCGCCTACGGTGATCTGACCCTGCGCTCGACCGGTGAAAATGCTCCGGTCATACTCAAGAGCTTGAATGCCTCATTCCTCCCTGGAAAACGCATCTTGGTGTGGGGTCCGAATCACGCCGCAAGGTATGCTTTGTTCCGGGCTTCGGCCGGACTTTACGATGCCGGGACGGGAACCATCGTGCGCCCGCCGGCGGACAAACTGACATTCCTTTCCGAGCAGCCCTACATTCCCACGAGCACGCTGCGCGAGCTCCTCGTCCCCGCAGGCTTCGAAAGCGAGATCACCAATGAGACCATCTTGGCCGTTCTTGAGGAGGTCGGGCTCGGACCTGCGGTCACGAAGCACGATGGCTTTGAGGCGCCGCGAAACTGGCACGACGTTTTGTCGCTCGAGGAACAGCAGCTCATGGCCGTGGCCCGCGCCGTTCTGGCCCGGCCGGACTACGCATTTTTCGACCACCTTGATTCGGCTTTGAGCGACACGCAGCAGAGGCGTATTTTGCAACTCATGGCAAGTCGCGGCATCACCTGCGTTTCGTTTGGAGACAGTCAGCCCGATCTCTCCTGTCATGATGCCTCGCTCGAGTTGCACAAAGATGGTTCCTGGACTTGGACGGAGCTGCGGTGATTCAGAGACTTTGTTAAGTCAATGAGCTTTTATTGCGGCAAATTATCGCAACAGCTCGATCCATTTGCCGGTTCCACTCGACACCTCGCCTCACTTCCGCGGCAAATTCTGCCGCACGACTTCGGACAGGAGCTTTGCTTTTTCGCGGAGATCCTTGACCTCGTCCTCCGTGAACGCTTTGCCGGGCGGAACATCGAGTATGGGACGCATGGCATTCAGTCCCCCGATGAGATCCCCGATGACGGGCAATTTTTTGATCTCGGGATTGAGATCCTCCAGGCTGGCGATGTAGTATTCAACGATGTCCGCGCGGCCAAGCTGGCGGCTCTTGTCGGCAGTGTAATTTTGGGAAACGGCGGCAGTGCTGATCTCGAATGCGCGAAGCCAGCCGCCCAGACTGATGAGGTGGGCCACTTCAGAGTCGCGCAGCAGAACCATCTCAGCTTCGACATCCGACTGGGTGGCAGCGAGTTCGGCGCGAAGTTTTTTCCAGTCACCCTTCACGCTGTTTTCCAGCAGGCTCTGACTGTGTTTGTTGATCCTCATGCCGGCACCGAGGGCTTTGGCGTGCTTCAGAAGTGCGCGACCGACGTTTTCCATCTCCTCAATCTTCTCGCAATGCACAACGAGAAAGCCGTCCGCGATCAAGGAACCGAGCGCGAGAGAAAGCAGGACTCGGTCGCCAGGCGCCTTGTCGGGCAGTTGGCGTTTCAGATTGTCATAGGACAGCGTGCCGAGACCGTCGAGTTGGTCGAATATTTTCCGGATGCTGGGCGTGGTGAATTCATTGATGCCAAATTCCTCACGCACATGTTCGTTGCCGATGAGGTCCTCGGGCACCTTCATCGGTGGCGAGCCTTTTGCATCTTTATCCACAGCGACTATATGGTCTGCCCAAGACAGGATGATACAGAACGCCATTCCCGCAAATTTGCGGGCGGCACGGGACCGCGGAAGCTTCATCCGGGCAGACTAGGTTTGTTTCGGAGGATTTCCAGCAATTCATGCGCAAGTGGAATTTTGTATCGGCCGAAATGTAAAATTATACGATGGAATTGGGACTTGACGCTGGGCGTGCGCGAAACAAACTACCGGTTCCATGTATCTGACCCGCCTCCCAGCCCATCCGCTATGACTTCATGGCATGTTTTGTTCTGGCTCGCCTGCTATGTGGCGGTTTTCGCAGGTCTGAGCATCTTCGGTGCGCACCGCCTGCGAATCCTGTGGCTTTATTGGCGGCACCGCGGGCATGACGCACCGCCGCGCGCGCGATTTGAATCACTGCCCGTGGTGACGGTGCAACTACCGATCTACAACGAGGCTCAGGTCGTGGTTCAACTCTTTGAGGCCGTGGGCGCTCTCGACTATCCGAAAGACCGGCTGCAGATTCAAATCCTCGACGACTCCACAGACGACACGCGCGAGTCCTGCGAGCAGGGAGCGGTGGAACTCCGGGCGCGGGGCTTCGATGTGGAATACCGCCATCGCATCCAACGCACAGGCTTCAAGGCAGGTGCGCTCGAAGATGCCAATCCAACCGCGAAGGGCGAATTCCTTCTGATCTTCGATGCTGATTTTGTTCCTCCGGCGGATCTGCTGAACAACATGATTCATCATTTCACCGACGAACGCGTTGGGATGGTTCAGGCGCGCTGGGGTCACTCAAACAAAGATGAGTCGCTGCTGACCAGGCTTCAGGCCATGATGCTGGACGGCCACCTCGTGCTGGAGCAGACAGCGCGGAGCCGCGGTGGATTCTTTTTCAACTTCAACGGCACCGCCGGCATCTGGCGCAAGCAGAGCATCATCGAAGCCGGCGGCTGGCACCACGATACGCTCACCGAGGACATGGACCTGAGTTACCGCGCGCAGATGAAAGGCTGGCGTTTCGTTTATCTCACGGACATCACCGTGCCTGCGGAGCTCCCGGCGGACATGAATGGGTTCAAGAATCAGCAACATCGCTGGACCAAGGGCAGTATTCAGGTTTGTAAAAAAGTTCTCGGCACCGTCTGGCGCAGCAAGGCACCGCTCCGCATCAAGCTGGAATCCACCGCACATCTGGCCGCCAACTTCGCCTACCTTCTGATGTTCGGCGTGCTGGTTCTCATGTATCCCGCGAGCTTCATGTTCCACAACTCATGGCAGAAGGCGGTCTTTCTCGACCTGCCAGTGTTTCTTTTCGCCAGTGTTTCGGTCATCATCTTCTATCTCGCCGCGCAAGGCGCGCAACGTCCGTGGGGCTGGCTCAAATCACTGCCGCTGCTCCCGCTGCTCATGGGGCTGGGCGTGGGCATGTCCATTAACAACGGCAAGGCCGTTCTGGAAGCGCTGCTGAATCAACAGTCCGACTTCGTGCGCACGCCCAAGGCCGGAGCCGCGCGACAGCGCAGTCGCTACAAGGCTGCTACTTCCATCAGCTTCTGGATTGAAGTCGCGCTCGCACTTTATTTCACGTGGCTGGTGTGGCGCGCGGCAAGCGTGGCCAACTGGTCCTCCCTGCCCTTCCTCGCCATGTTCCAGTTTGGCTTCATCTACGTCGTCGCCGGCTCCATGCGCGGATGGTTTAAACTGCCAGATTTCAACTTGCCGCAGAATCCACCGCAAACGCCCACGCCGCGCGAAGCGATGACGGCTTGAGAACAGAGCCAGATGAACTACGGCGTCCCACCCTTGGGATCTGTAACCTGGCCGCTGTTCACTTTTGATTTCAATCGAGACCAAAAATCTTCTTTTGGTTCGATGGGCGGAACCATATTGGGAGCAGCATCAGGTTTCTTTTTATCTGTCACCTTGGGAATCGTGGACTCCTTGGACGATCCCGGGCCCCGGGATGTCGTAGTCAGCGGGATGCTCAAGCCTCCGCCGGATTTCTTGACGGAAGACGGTGATTCCTTCGAGCCACGTCCAGACCCCGAGCCCGGGGAGGATCTCGCCGATGTGCCTCGACTGTTGGCAAAGGCAATCTGCTCGTTGTTCAATTCCTGACCGTGTGGAGCAAACGTATTCACCGGCACATCATATTTTTTAAAGTCTGCCGCAAGCTGGCGGTGCCCCTGGATAAACGCCGTTGGGCTGTAGTAGTTCGAGTAATCGCGCGCAAATTTCGAGCGGTTCATGCCGATCGCGAGATTCTTGCGCACTTCCAAATGGAGGTGCGCGGGATACATCCCGTTATTGTTGCCCATCCTGCCCACCAGCTGGCCGCGCTCGACATTCTCTCCGACCCTCACCTTCCGATCAAGCAGGTGGCCGTAGAGTGAGTCCACCATCTCGATCTTCCCGCTGGGTTCACGGAAGATGTGCCTGATGATCACGCAATTTCCCCAGCCCAGTTTCACGTCCTGGGAATACACCACCACGCCCCCGCCGATCGCATAAATTGGATCTCCCATATCCTGATTGCCACCAGCATTACCATTCCAGTCCTCGCCCAGATGACCGTTCGGCCAAAAACCCCGGGCCTTGCGGTAGCCCTTCGCATCCGGCTTTCCCACGGGATAATCAAACCCGTTGGCCAACTGGCAAGACAAGGTCTCGAAGGCGCGCACCGGTTCCGCTGCGAACAGCAGCGACACTGCCGTGATCGCAAGCAGGATTCCCTGGCAAGAGTCGTGACGTTGAAAATGAAGACCAGTCATGCAGAGCCATACGTTGCCTCATTCAGCGCGAAGCACAACTCCAGAACGGCGGGTCATTCACACCGATATCCATCTTGGCCGCGACTCTTCGCTTGCGATTTGGCCCCCCGCCACCATCATCGCGCTTCCCCTGCCCGCCCTTTATCTCTCATCTTTCATCCATTCTATTTATGTCCCACTGGTTCAACGCCATCATCCTGGGCCTCATCGAAGGCATCACCGAATTCATCCCGGTCTCCTCCACCGCACATCTGCTCATCGCGGAAAAGTTCCTCGGGATCAAGGAAAGCGACGTCTTCAACATCGTCATCCAAGGCGGCGCGGTGCTGGCCATCATCCCGCTCTTCTGGAAACAATTCTCCGGCATGGTCTTCGGCTTGGCCGAACAAAAAAACCGCGAACTGTTAGCCAAGCTAACCGTCGCCTTCGCCATCACTGTGGTCGGCGGTCTCATCCTCGATAAACGCGGCTTTAGACTTCCGGAAGAGCTCCAGCCCGTGGCTTGGGCGCTGCTGGTCGGCGGCATCGTCATCTTCTTCGTCGAGTTCGCAGAAAAACATACCAAGCCCAGCGACCGACTCACATGGCCGCTGGTCGTGGCCTTCGGGCTCGCCCAACTGATCGCGGCAGTCTTTCCCGGCGCGTCTCGTTCCGGTGCCACCATCATGCTGGCCATGCTCCTGGGCATGGCCCGTCCAGCCGCCACAGAGTTTACCTTTTTGCTCGGCGTTCCCAGCATCCTTGCTGCGGGCGCATGGAAACTGCTCAAAGCGCTCAAGGGAACCGAAGCCGTCGAAGGCCATGGCTGGTCCAATATCACCATCGGATTCATCGTCGCCGCAGTCACCTCATTTTTCGTGGTCAAATGGCTCATCCGATATGTGCAAACACACACCTTCAACAGCTTTGCCATCTATCGTGTGATCGCAGGCATCGCGCTCCTGGCATGGATGGGGCGATAATTGGCATGACGACACTCTTGCCGTCATGCGCTTTTCTTGGACTGGACGACGTGAGTGTCGTCATTCCAAGTCACACTGAACTCTAAACGCATTCAGAGTGCGTCCACGCCGCGTTCACTGGTGCGGATGCGCAGCACCTCGATCAGCGGAGAGATAAATATCTTCCCGTCGCCCACCTTGCCGGTGTTCGCGGACTTCAGGATCGCGTCCACGATCACCGGCACCTGGTCATCAGCGGCGAGGATTTCGATCTTGGTTTTGGGCACAAAATCCACGGTATATTCGCTGCCCCGGTAAATTTCCGTATGCCCGCGCTGCCGGCCGAAGCCCTTCACATCCGTGACGGTCATCCCTGTAACACCCGCCTCCCTTAATGCTTCCTGAACTTCCTCGAACTTATGCGGCTTGACGATGGCTTCGATTTTTTTCATGTAATGATTGCTGGTAGGACATGGTTTAACCAAACCTTGCCCCAAGGCGCAAGATAAAAGATGATCCGTTTTCTTCGTCAAGACACAGTGAGAGCCCCCGCTCGTTCTCGTTCTCGTCCTCGAATTCAAAAGCTAACAGATCAACCAAGCCCCGAGGACGAGCAGGAGAACGAGAACGAGGACGAAGATGACATCGAGCCCGCACAGCATTCTGCAGAGCAATCCGTAGTTGCGATTCCCCTTCGCGGCGGTTACGGATCGCCGATGCGCCCCCTGACGCTGATCGTCACCCTCATCTACGCCGCCTTGGCGGCATCACTTACCAATTGCAGCAGCCCATCCGTGCAGAGCGGCGGATGGAATGCACGACTCGGGCCCGCTCCCGTGGAACAGAAAGTCACGCCCGTGCAACTCCTCGGCGAAGTTCACGTCATCCAGGACATGATTCCCAGAGGAACTTATGGCCGACGCATCTACCGCCCGATGAACGTGCGCTACATCACCATCCATTCCACCCAGAATTACACTGGCGACGCCTGGCATCACGCGCTGGCCTTGAAGCGTGGCGCCCTGCGCGCCCCGAAACGCCGCGGTGGAAATCGCATCGGCTTCCTCACCTGGCACTTCACCGTCGAGGATCGCGCCGCCTACCAGCATCTCCCGACCAACGAACAGGGCGAGCACGCTGACTTCGACGGTCCCGGCAACAATCACTCCATCGCCATCGAAATGTGCGAGCACCACGGGAACGACCTCGCCCGAACCATCGACAACGCCGCGAAGCTCACCGCCTTCCTAATGTATGAGCACCGTCTCGGCCTCGGCAGCGTCGTTCCGCATCATCACTGGCGACGCATCGGCGTCAGCCCCGAGCACAAAGATTGCCCGCACTTCCTCCTCGACCGCGGAAACGAAGGTGCCACCTGGCGCTGGTTCCTCGACCGCGTCCAGGCGCAATACTCCCGTATCATTCCCGGGCCGATGCCGCGGATTTGATGTGCAAATACTCACCGCTGACAATCCGACACCCATGACCAAAGGACGACTCGAAGCTTTCAGCGACGGCGTGATCGCCATCCTCATCACCATCATGGTGCTGGAACTCAAGACGCCGCAAGGCACGGACATATCGGCGATTTACGCGATGCGTCCTGTGCTCCTGAGTTACTTGATGAGCTTCGTCTATCTGGGCATTTATTGGAACAATCACCATCACCTCATCCAGGCGGCGCGTCATGTGGACGGCCGGGTGCTCTGGGCCAACTTGCATCTGCTCTTCTGGCTCTCGCTGGTGCCCTTCGCCACCGCGTGGATCGGCGAAAGCGGCTCGGCACCCTGGCCTGCCGCAGTCTA
>JANNQW010000088.1:0-12332 GCA_031400955.1 Verrucomicrobiota bacterium | reverse complement strand
CTGGCAGACTGTCATCAACCTGCCGGTCGAGGTCTTGCCGGACATGACCAAGCCCACCGTGACCATCCTCACGGAGTGCCCCGGCCTCGCTCCCGAAGAAGTCGAAGCGCTCGTCACCCAGTCGCTCGAAGGCGCGGTGCAAGGCGTAGGCGGGCTCGACCGATTGCGGTCCAACTCCGACGTGGGACTGTCGCTGGTGTTCGCTGAGTTCGCCTGGGGCACGGACATCTATCGCGCGCGACAACTGGTGCAGGAGCGCGTGCAGTCGGTGCTCGCCACTTTGCCAAAGGGCTCGGCTCCCGGCATGACGCCCGTGTCCTCCTTGATGGGCGAGATTTTACTCGTCGGTCTGCGCTGCCAGAAGAAGCCGGGCGAGCCGGGTTACATCGCGCCGATGGATCTGCGCACGCTGGCTGATTGGACGGTGCGCCGTCGCTTGCAAAGTCTCAGCGGCGTGGCCGAAGTGCTCACCATCGGCGGCGGCGTAAAACAGATTCAAGTGCAGCCCGATCCCCACCGGCTGGCCGCGCACGGTGTCTCCTTCAAAGAACTGGAGACTGCCGTCAGTCAGGCCGCAGGCAATGCCACCAGTGGTTACCTCCAAGCCGGGCCGCAGGAAATCATGGTGCGCAATCTCGGCATGACCACGAACCTGGATGACATCGGCCGCACCGTCATCAAGACCGTGGGCGACCGCCCCGTGCTGGTGCGCGATGTGGCGCAGCTCGACTACGCCGTGCAAGTTATGCGCGGCGATGCCAGCGTGAACGGCACCATGGGCGTCGTGCTCAGTCTGGATAAAGCACCGGGCTTCGACACCCTCAAGCTCACCGCGCTGGTCGAGCAGGCGTTGGAAGAACTGAAACCAACACTACCGGAAGGCGTGGAGGTGGAGCTGCTGTTCCGCCAGGGCGACTTCATCAGTCATGCGATCGGCAATCTCAAGGAAGCCATCCGCGACGGAGCCATCATGGTCACCATCGTGCTGTTCCTCTTTCTGCTGAACTTCCGCACCACCGCGATCACACTCACCGCGATGCCGTTGTCCTTCGCCATCACCGTGCTGACTTTCAAATGGTTCGGTGTCAGCGTGAACAGCATGACGCTTGGCGGCCTCGCCGTCGCCATCGGCATGGTGGTGGATGACGCGATCGTCGATGTAGAAAATGTATTCCGCCGCCTGCGCGAAAACGCCGCACTGCCTCAGCCAAAGCCGCCGCTCGAAGTCATCGCCAAAGCTTCAGGCGAAGTGCGCAACTCCATCCTCTACGCCACGCTCATCATCGTGCTGGTGTTTCTTCCGCTCATGGCCTTGCAGGGTTTGGAGGGCAGACTCTTCACGCCCATCGCCATCGCCACCATCGTCAGCATGGCCGCATCCTTCGTCGTCAGCCTCACAGTGATTCCCGTTCTGTGCTCGCTTTTGCTCAAACCGAAAGAAGGCAATTCTCATGCGGATGGCTTCCTGGTGCGCACCATGAAAGAACTCACCAAACACACTTTCCTCAAAGCCGCGCTGAATACACCGACCCTCGTTCTCGCCATCGTCGGCATGTTGCTCGTCGCCTCGTTCATGCTCTACCCGATGATGGGCAAAGAGTTCCTGCCCGCGTTTAACGAAGGCAGCGCCACCATCTCCTTCGCCAGCGCGCCCGGCACTTCGTTGCAACAGTCCAACGACATCGGCGAAGTCGGTGTGCGCTTGCTCCAAAGCATTCCCGAAGTAAAAAGCGTGGGCCGTCGTGCTGGCCGCGCCGAGCGCGACGACCACGTCATGCCCGTGAGCGTGAACGAATTCGATGTCGAGTTTCACGAAGGCGGCAGACCGCGCGCTGTGGTGTTCAAAGAGATCCGCGACAAACTGCGCACCGTGCCCGGCACTTTCGTCAACGTCGGCCAGCCCATCAGTCATCGCCTGTCTCACATGCTCAGCGGCGTCAGCGCGAAAATTGCCGTGAAAATCTTCGGCCCCGATCTGGAAGTGCTGCGGGAGAAAGGCACCCAAGTGCGCGATATCGCCCGGACCATTCCCGGCCTCACCGATGTGAACCTCGAAGCACAAGTGCCCATCCCGCAGATCAAGATTGAAGTGAATCGCGAGCGCGCCCTGGCCTACGGCGTGCAGCCCGGCGCGATCAATGAACAGGTCAGCGCGTTGCTCGGCGGCCGCACGCTGGCGGAATTGCGCGAGGGCCAGCGCACCGTCGATCTCGTCATGAGACTCCCGCAAGAATGGCGCGACTCCACCGCAAAACTTGGCGAACTCCTCGTCGAAACCGGCACCAGTCAGCGCATTCCACTGCGCCTTGTCGCCGATATTCGCGAGAGCAAAGGCCCCAACGTCATCAATCGCGAGAACACCCAGCGGCGCATCGTCATTGGCGCGAACACCAGCGAGAGTGATCTCGAAAGTCTCGTCCTGCGCTGGCAGCGCGAGGTCAGGGAAAAGGTGAAACTCCCGCTAGGCTATTACCACAGCTTTGAGGGCGAGTTCCAGGCGCAACAAGCAGCAACGAAACAAATCACCTTCTACTTCGGCATCGTTGTTCTCATCATCATCATGTTGCTCTACGGATATTTCCGCAGCGTCGGCCTCACCTTGCTCGTTATGCTGAACATCCCGCTCGCGCTCATGGGTGCGCTGGCCCTCACCTGGCGGCTGATCGACAACATCTCCATCGCCACGCTCGTCGGCTTCATCGCGGTCGGCGGCATCGCCGCCCGCAACGGCATCATGATGGTCAGCCACTACCTGCACCTCATGAAACACGAGGGCGAAAGCTTCACCCGCGCCATGATTGAGCGCGGCACGTTGGAGCGGCTCGTGCCCGTGCTCATGACTGCACTCGCCGCCGGCATCGCCCTCATTCCCCTTGTGCTCAGCCCGCATGAACCGGGCAAAGAAATTCTGCATCCCGTGGCCGTGGCGATTTGTGGCGGACTCATCTCATCCACCTTGCTCGACCTCGCCGTGACGCCCGCGCTTTTCTTGCTCATCGGTCGCAAGGCCGCCGCGCAAGCCCTTCGGCTGGACGCTCCAGCCTGTCAGTGAACCCAAACAAACAACAAAACGAACACGAACATGAAAACAAAAATCGCCACCCTCATTTTAACCCTCGTCGCCAGCATGACATTCGGCCATGGAATCGCAAAAATCGGTCCCAATGGCGGACGCATCGTCGAATTCAGCAAGAGCGGAACCATGCTCGCTGAGATCACAGTAAAGGACGGCATGTTCCACATTGCCGTGCTCGACAAAAGCATGAAGCCCGTGAAGATGACCAATCAGTCTCTCACAGCCACCTCTGGCGACCGGAACAAACCAGTAAAGCTTGAAGTCACCAAGACTGACAAGGGCTTTACACTGCCTATAGTGAAGGCTGGTGAATGGCTCATCATCCAGTTAAAGCCAACGCCGGACTCGAAAGCTGTCACCGCTCGCATGGAATACAACACTTCGAAATGCGGTTCCTGCGGTAACGAGGAGTGGCTCTGCAAGTGCCACTAGGATTGACCAAGCCATGCCGCCGCCGCAATACATGCGGTGGTGGCACGCGCGTCCATGACACAATTACGGCAAGACGGTGGATACCCCTTGACCAACGGCTACAGGCATTCATACTCCGCACTATTCCGCCCGCTACTTTCAGCACGAACATGAAGTTGAGTCTCCCGCGTCCAGCATCCATGAACCTTCGAGTCATCGGAGGCTTGTTGATGTTCGTCTATGCATTGACCATTCCAGGAGTTGCGCCATTCGCGTTCGCAGAATTGGTTGCCGCAGGAAAACATGATCATGAACATGAAGCGAGGTTCACGGCAGTTGGTGGGCAAATGAGCTTAGTGATGCACCATCATGTAAATGCTGACGATCACCTTTCTGAAACCGTCCATCACGACAAGGATATTGTGCCGCACAATGAACTGTCAGCCCCAGATGCCGAGCACAGTCATGGAGATCATGTCTTTGACCTCAGTTTGAGCAGTGCTCCTGCCTTTCTTGCAACGGCCAAGACAGGCATATTGCCTGCTCCCGATCTCGCGCCAACATGGGAGTTGGCACCCTTCTCCCCTGTCTGGCTTCGAGAACTCAAATGCGCCGCGACATGGGGACATCCGCCACCAGGTGGCACGGGGCGCATGACGTGTCTGCGGTCGACCGTGCTCGTCATTTAACCTTGTTTGACCGAACCCGCATGGCGCTTCCATGATGAAGCGGCTTCGCGGGTTTTTTGTGTCCTGACCACCCGGCATTCGGCCGGGTTTGGTTACTCTGAAACTTTACACCCAAACACTGACCTATGCGCTTTCACCCCATACTACTTCTAACATCATGCCTGGCAGCAGGAGCTTTCTCCACTTATGCCGGAACTCCCTCCGCTCCCGATGAACCCAGCGGCACCATCAGCCTGCGTCAGGCTGTGGCACTGGCTCTGGTGCGACACCCGGAACTGGCAGCCTACTCAAAAGACATCCGCATCGCCGACGCCCAAAAACTTCAGGCGGGCTTGAAACCGAATCCCGTCGTCGACCTTTCCTTGGAGGACATCGTAGGTAGCGGCGGCTACAATGGATTCGACCAGTCACAGAACACGCTTCAGTTGAGCCAACTTTTTGAGCTGGGCGACAAGCGTGCCACGCGAGTTCGTGCAGCGGAAACGGAGCGGGTATCAGTGCAGTGGGACTATCAAACCAAGCGGCTTCAAATCGCCGCCACCACTGTCGCAGCTTTTGTGGATGTGCTTGCTGCCCAACGTCGGCTGATCCAGATGAAAGAGACTCAGGCTTTGGCCGAGAAATTTGCCCCTGCGGCCCAGAAACGGGTGGATGCGGGACGTGCCTCCCCGGTGGAAGTAACGCGGGCGAATGTAGTCACGGCCTCCGCCAAAATAGCCGTCGAACAGCAGGAAGGCCAGCTCACCGTATCGCGCAAGCGTCTTGCGGCGCTCTGGGGCAGCACCAAACCACGCTTCTCCGATGCTGTGGGCGACCTCGATCAAGTGCGCGACCTTCCCACCCTCACCACTGCGACCGGCCGGCTTGAAAAGAATCCTCTACTGGCGCGCGGGGATGCGGAGATTACCAGCCGTGAAGCGAAACTCGCGGTGGAGCAAGCCAAACGTCATCCTGATCTAACGGTGAGTGCTGGAGTCCGCCAATACAGTGAAACAAAGGACGTGGGGGCAGTGCTGGGCTTTTCTCTTCCATGGCCGCTGTTCAACCGCAACCAAGGCAACATCGCGGAGGCACAAGCGCAAATTGAGAAGGCTCGCGACCTGCGCACCGCGACCAAAGTGCAGCTCAGCACATCGCTCGCCATTGCTTACGAGCAGATGGAAAACGCAAAGATTCAGATCACATCCTACCGTGCGTCGGTGCTTCCACAGGTGGAGGAAGCTTACAAGCTTACCAACGAAGGCTACGAGAACGGACGTTTCGGTTACCTCGAAGTCCTTGATGCGCAGCGAACACTTTCTGAAGCACGGCAGCGGCAACTCGAATCGCTTATCCAGTATCACAAGGCAGTCGCCGAGATCGAAGGCCTCACTGGCCAGGCCCTTCCCGGCAACAAGTAATCCAAGAACTAACACACCATGAAAATCGTCATCAAACTAGTCGCACTGCTCGCCCTCATCGCGGGTGGTTATTTCGCTGCCACCAAAATCCTCAAGACCGAACCGCATCAGAGCGCCGGTGGCGAGGGAGGACATGGCGCGCCCGCCGCTGATTACGAGCGCGGGCCACACGGTGGCCGGATGCTCCGGGACGGCGACTTCGCCGTTGAAGTCACGATCTATGAGCCGGAAATTCCGCCGCAGTCCCGCGTGTTTCCCTACCTGAAGGACAAGCCGCTTGATCCCGATCAGGTGAAACTCAACCTTGAGCTGCATCGTTTTGGCAAGCGTGTCGATGCCTTCACTTATGTCAAGCAGGCCGACTATCTCCAGGGCAATCGCGTTGTGGAGGAGCCGCACTCGTTCGATGTGAAGGTCACCGCCGAATACAAAGGCAAGAAGTCGCATTGGGAATATCCGTCCTATGAAGGTCGGATCGACATCCCCGCTGCTGCCATCGAAACTGCAGGCATCAAGATCGAGACCGCCGGCCCTGCGAAACTGCGTACCCTGGTGGAGATGAACGGCAAGATCGTCGCCGACCCCGACAAGGTGACGCACATCTCGCCGCGTTATCCGAGCGTGATCATCGAAGCGCGCAAGAAACTCGGCGACATGGTGGCGAAGGATGAAGTGCTCGCCGTGCTGGAGAGCAACGAGAGCCTGCGCCCTTACGAGGTGAAATCGCAGATCGCCGGTCGCGTGATCAAACGCGATGCCGTGCGCGGCGAGTCTGTCTCGCCAGAGACCACGCTCTATGTCGTGGCTGATCTCAGCACCATCGCGGTAGATCTTGCGGTGCCGCGCGAAGAATTCGCCAAACTCAAGGAAGGACAGAAGGTGGCGATCTCAGACTCAGGAAAAGAAAAGGGCCAGGCCGTCATCACCTATCTCTCACCCATTGGCGCAGAGAACACGCAGACCATGATGGCCCGCGCAGAGATGGCAAATCCAGAGACGAAATGGCAGCCGGGCCTGTTCGTCACGGCCCAGGTCGTAGTGGAGGAGACGGAAGTGCCTGTCGTCGTGAAAGACAGCGCCTTGCAGACCTTCCGCGACTGGGATGTTGTTTTTATGAATGACGGCACGCTGTTTGAAATAGCCATCTTGGAGCTGGGCCGCCGTGATGGCGACCTCGTCGAGGTCATCTCCGGCCTGCAAGCGGGAACGAAATACGCCACCGAAAACAGCTTCGTGGTGAAGGCCGACGTGATGAAGTCCGGCGCAACTCATGACCATTAACCAGCCCCACGACCATGCTTGAAAAACTGATCAAATTCTCCATCACCCATCGCTGGATGGTGCTGCTCGCCGCAATCGGCGTGGCGGTTCTAGGCGCTTACAATTACAACCGGCTCCCGATTGATGCGGTTCCGGACATCACGAATGTCCAGGTGCAGATCAACACGGAAGCGCCTGGCTACTCGCCGCTCGAAGCCGAGCAGCGCATCACCTTCTCAGTGGAAACGGCACTTGGGGGATTGCCCGCGCTCGATTACACCCGTTCGGTTTCACGTTATGGATTGTCGCAAGTGACCGCCGTCTTCAAGGATGGCACGGACATTTACTTTGCCCGACAGCTCATCAACGAGCGCATCCAGGAAGTGAAAAGCAAGCTGCCGCCGGGCATCGAACCTTCGATGGGGCCGATCACCACCGGCCTCGGCGAAATCTTTATGTTCACCGTGAAAGCGGAGAACGGAGCCAAGACCGACAAAGGCGAGGCCTACACCCCGATGGATTTGCGCACCTTACAGGACTGGGTCATCAAGCCCCAGCTCCGCACCGTGCCGGGCGTGGTCGAGGTCAACACCATCGGCGGTTATGAAAAGCAGTATCACGTCGCGCCGCGTCCTGAGAAGCTCATCGCCTACAACATCAGTTTCCGCACCATCATGGCCGCGCTGGCGAACAACAACTCCAACGTCGGGGCCGGCTACATCGAACGTAACGGAGAGCAGTACCTCATCCGCGCCCCTGGCCAGGTATTGGATCTTGAAGACATCCGCAACATCACGGTGGGCAGCTTTGAAGGAGTCCCCATTCACATTCACGATGTGGCCGAGGTCGGCATCGGCACTGAACTCCGCACGGGCGCAGCTACAGCCGGTGGCAAAGAAACCGTGCTCGGCACGGTCTTCATGCTCGTCGGCGAAAACAGCCGCACCGTCTCCCAAGGCGTCGCCAAGCGCATCGCGGAAGTCAACAAAACCCTACCAAAAGGCGTCGTGGCCCACACCGTTTATGACCGCACCGATCTGGTGAATGCCGCGATTGAGACGGTGAAGAAGAACCTCTTTGAAGGCGCGGTGCTCGTCATCGTCATCCTCTTCCTCCTGCTCGGCAACATCCGCGCAGCATTGCTCACCGCATTCATCATCCCGCTCTCCATGCTCTTCACGATCACCGGCATGGTCGGCAGCAAAATCAGCGGCAACCTCATGAGCCTGGGTGCGCTGGACTTCGGCATCATCGTGGATGGTGCGGTCATCATCGTCGAGAACTGCATCCGCTGCCTGGCTGAGGCTCAGCATCATCACAAGAGACTGCCCACGCGCAACGAACGCTTTGAAATCGTCTTCAAGGCCACACGCGAAGTGATCACCCCCAGCATCTTCGGCACCTTCATCATCATGGTCGTTTATCTGCCCATCCTTAGCCTCACCGGTGTGGAAGGGAAGATGTTCCACCCGATGGCATGGACGGTGTTGCTCGCCCTCACGGGAGCCATGATTTTCTCCGTGACCTTCGTCCCGGCGGCGGTGGCCGTATTCATGAGCGGCAAGGTTTCTGAAAAGGAGAACATCCTCATGCGCCTCGCCAAGGCAATTTACCAACCGCTGCTGCGGGGTGCCATCGCCAGCCGTGGACTCGTCGCCATCGGCGCTGCCATCCTCGTCGTGTTGAGTTTGCTGCTCGCCTCCCGCATGGGCAGCGAGTTCATTCCGAGTCTGGATGAAGGCGACCTCGCCGTTCACTCGCTCCGCATCCCCGGCACCAGCCTCACGCAGGCCATTGATATGCAGAACACCGTGCAGCGAAAGTTCGAGGAGTTCCCCGAAGTGAAGGAAACCTTCGCGAAGATCGGCACCGCCGAAGTCGCCACCGACCCTATGCCGCCTAGCGTGGCCGACGGCTTCGTCATGATCAAACCGCGCTCGCAGTGGCCCAATCCCAAGCGCGACAAGACCGAGCTGGTCAATGCCATGTCCGCGAAAATGGAGGCCGAGATTCCCGGCACCAAGTTCGAGTTCCTCCAACCCATCCAGATGCGCTTCAACGAACTCATCGCCGGTGTCCGCAGCGACGTCGCGGTGAAAATCTTCGGTGACGATCTCGAAGAGCTGGTAGCCGCAGGCAAACGCGCAGGCAAAATTCTTGGTTCCATCCCCGGAGCGCAGGATCTCGGTGTCGAGCAGATCACCGGTCTGCCGTTGCTCACCATCGAGATGAATCACAAGGCGATGGCGCGCTTCGGCCTCAACGTCGCTGATGTGCAGGAAGTCATCGAGATCGCCATCGGTGGCAAGGAGGCGGGCGAAGTGTTCGAGGGCGACCGGCGTCATCCCCTGCTCGTTCGCCTGCCCGAGAATCTGCGCTCCAACCTCAACGCGCTCAAACGCATCCCCGTCGAGATTCCACAACCGGCTAGCAACACCTCAACGCTCAAGACCGTGCGCTTGGAAGATCACCAGATGCCGGCCTTTGTGCCGTTAGGTGAGCTTGCCAAGTTCGACATCGCACCCGGCCCCAATCAGATCAGCCGCGAAAACGGCAAGCGCCGTGTCGTCGTCACCGCCAACGTGCGCGGACGTGACCTTGGCTCGTTTGTCGCGGAAGCGCAGGAGCGCATGAAGGAACTCGAAACTCCCGCCGGATATTGGATCACCTGGGGCGGTCAGTTCGAGCAATTGCTCTCCGCCACGAAGCGTTTGCAAATCGTTGTGCCAGTTTCACTGCTGCTCATCTTCATGTTATTATTCATGACCTTCGGCAATGCCAAGGACGCGCTGCTCGTCTTCTCAGGCGTGCCGCTCGCCCTCACCGGCGGAGTGGTCAGCCTGTGGCTGCGCGACATCCCGCTCTCCATTTCGGCGGGCGTCGGCTTCATCGCCCTCTCGGGCGTAGCTGTGCTCAATGGCGTAGTCATGATCTCCTTCATCAACAACCTCCGGAAAGAAGGCATGCCCCTCGACGACGCCATCTTCCAAGGTTCCCTCACCCGCCTGCGCCCCGTGCTCATGACCGCGCTCGTTGCCGCCCTCGGCTTCGTCCCCATGGCGATTGCCGTCGGCACCGGTGCGGAAGTGCAGCGCCCGCTGGCCACTGTGGTCATCGGCGGCATTCTGAGTTCCACCGCGCTCACACTTCTCGTGTTGCCGGGGCTTTACCGAATGTTCCATCGTCGCCACGACATGGAGCCTGAAGCCTCAGTAATCGCAAACGCTTGATCACATGTTTATCTAAATGAAAAGAAAACTCAGAGCCTTCCTAAGCATCCTCGCTCCAGTTCTCGCCGCTAACGTGGGATTCGCAGAGGAAGCCGTGGGGAGAGCAGGCTTCAAGAAGCCCATCGGAATTGAAATCGAGACTGAGTTTTACGCCGGGAAAAGAGGCTACCTGCACGGCGGCCTCGGCGTCATCACGCCTCTCAGCGAAAAACAAAAGCTCGGGATCGTCGGCCACTTCGTCCGGGAAGAAACGGGCGGTGAAATCTTCCCATCAATGGGCGCGGAGTTCATCCAGGAATTGGGTGGCGGCTTCGAGTTGGAAGCCTATGCCTTCGGCTACTTCCCCGTGGAAAAGCAGAGCGCGTTGGCCGTTGGCTTCCGTGGCAACAGGCGCTTTGCCTTCAACGACCACGTCTCCATCTCGCCGTTCTTCGGCCCCGCCTATGCGCGAGTGCGGGCTCTCAACGAAGCGACCGAATCACCGGTGAGCATCGGCCATCTCATGCTGCTGGGCGGTATCGCCGTCGAGGCGGGGCCGGTTGACTTCACGGTGTTTGGCAGTCATTCCTTTTTCAGCCGCGACCCGGTTGGGTTGGAAACCCATGTGGATCTTGAGGAAATGACGCACTTCGCCGCCTACGAGAACAACGACGGCTTCGCGCGAAACACGGTGGGCGCTGAATTTTCCTACTCGCCGACCGATTGGCTCACGCTCACGGGCCATTACGCGTTGATTCTCTATGAGGACGAGACGCGGCACTCTTTCTCGTTCACGCCCGCAGTGAAACTTGGCCCGCACCTGGAGATGTTTGCCGGAGTCCAGTTTCTCCGTGGCGATGGCACTGACAATGACTTGATAGTTACCGGAGTGGCATTCTCTTTTTGAGCCTCCAAATTTCTGCGCGTCAACATCAACACCTATGTCCGACATCACTCAGCTCATCCAAAGTGGCAGCGCCCATGTGTGGCTCTACATCCCTGTCGCGATCCTGCTGGGTGCGCTGCATGGGCTGGAGCCGGGGCACTCCAAGACAATGATGGCGGCGTTCATCATCGCCATCCGTGGCACCGTCTGGCAGGCGGTGCTGCTGGGATTGTCCGCCGCCATTTCTCACTCACTGCTCATCTGGTTGCTGGCGGCGCTGGCACTGAACTATGGCGGCCAGTGGAACGCTGAGCACACCGAGCCTTACTTCCACATCATCTCCGCCGCGATGATCTTTGGCCTCGCGGTTTGGATGTTCCTGCGCACACGCCGTGAGAGTATGGAAGCCCACGCGCACGATCACGGGCATACTCATAGTGAGGCGTCACTGTCGCCGCTTTCACCACGAGAACTCCGTGAACTGGAGGTTCTCGGACCACCACCGACTGATCCAAAGGAAGAACATGACCAGTGGAAAAACGCAGCGCATTCCCACCAGTCAGCGCCTCCATCCCTGATCTTGAAGGCGGGTGAATCCGTCTCGCAAGGAGGGCTTATCCTGCCTGCTGGAATGGCGGCGAGCACAGCGGTTACAAGCCCGCCGCTGGCTTCCGCCAATTCAGCCGCATCGCCACGCGCGGCACGGCAGGGCGAACACGGCGGCATGTTGCTCGATACGGGGCACGGCTGGCTTGAGGTCAGCATCTTTGAGTCTGGCGAACCGCCGCGCTTCCGCATTTACCCATGCAAAGCTTCCGGCGAATCCGTGCCGCTGCCCAGAGGCACGCACCTCGGCATCGAGACCGCCCGACTTGATGGCCGCACGCAAAAATTTTCCTTTGAAGCGAAAGACACTTTTTGGGAGGCCACCAGCGAGTTGCCGGAGCCGCACGAGTTCCTCGCCACCGTCAGCCTCGGTCACAGCGATCACGCGCACACTTACCGCCTGCGCTTCACTGAGGCGCATCACGGCCACAGTCACGCGCTCGTCGCCGTCGAGGAGCCGGAAGACGACGGTGTCGAGTATCAAGACGCCCACGAGCGCGCTCACGCGCAGGACATCGCGAAGCGCTTCGCGAACCGCACCGTGACCACGCCGCAGATCGTGCTCTTCGGCATCACCGGCGGCCTCATGCCATGCCCCGCCGCATTCACGATCTTGCTCGTCTGCTTGCAGATCAAGCGCGCCACACTCGGTTTTGCACTCGTCGCCGCGTTCAGCTTTGGACTCGCATTGACGATGGTGATCGTCGGCGTCATCGCCGCATGGAGCGTGCAGTCAGCGCAACGGCGATACAGTGGCTTTGGCGAATGGATGCGCCGCGCCCCCTACATCTCCTG
>JANNQW010000087.1:0-18851 GCA_031400955.1 Verrucomicrobiota bacterium | reverse complement strand
GACCAGAGCTTGAACGCCAGCGAACAGAACTTGCCGTTATCGTCCGGCGTGGCGTCGATGGTGATGCTGTGATCGTCAGGATTGATGCCCTTGGCCGGCTGAATGTCGAGCGGACCGGGAAGATAATCGATCACGGCGTCGATGAGATACTGCACACCTTTGTTCTTAAAAGCGGAGCCACCAGCGATCGGGATGATCTTATTGGAAATCACCGCGCGACGCAGAGCTTGCTTCACATCCTGAATCGAGATCGGCTTTTCCTCAAGGAACATGGTGCCGATTTCATCGTCCTGGTTGCACAATTCTTCGACAAGTCCGGCGTAAGCCTTCTTGGCCACTTCGATTTCTTTGCCTTCAAGTTCGCGAACTGAATAGGTGGAACCGAGTTTGTCGTTATCGCTATAGATAATCGCCTTCTGGTTCACTACGTCGATCTGACCGGACAAGGTGTCTTCGGCACCGATCGGGATCAGGATCGGCCAGGCATTCGCACCCAGCTTCTCACGGACATCAGACACCACGCGCTCGAAGTTCGCGCCGGTGCGGTCCATTTTATTGACGAACGCGATACGAGGCACGCCATATTTTTCAGCCTGACGGAAAACTGTTTCCGACTGCGGTTGCACACCAGCAACGGCGCAGAGCACGAAGATCGCGCCATCGAGCACGCGCAGGGAGCGCTCCACTTCCGCCGTGAAATCCACGTGACCAGGAGTGTCGATGATGTTGACGCGGATGTCTTCCATCTCGCGAAGTTTAAAGACGCCTTCTTCCTTCATCTGCTTCCAGCGAGCGGTAACGGCGGCGGACGTGATGGTGATGCCGCGCTCTTTTTCCTGTTCCATCCAGTCGGTCGTGGCAGCGCCATCATGCACTTCACCAATGCGATGAATCATGCCGGTATAGAAAAGAATGCGCTCAGTCAGCGTGGTCTTGCCCGCATCGATATGGGCGCAGATACCAATGTTGCGCGTGCGCTCCAGAGGGTATTCGCGATTGGGGGAATTGCGGTTTTCAGCCATGGGGGTTGAAGACAAAGTGCGTGCGGACATGAAATTGTTTACCAGCGGAAATGCGCGAATGCGCGGTTGGCCTGCGCCTGCTTGTGCACGTCATCGCGCTTGCGCACGGCGTTGCCCTGATTGCCAGCGGCGTCTTTGAGTTCGTTGGCGAGAGCGACATGCATCGGCGTGCCTTTGCGATTGCGGGCAAAATTAATGAGCCAGCGCATGGCCAGCGCTTCGGAACGGCCAGGCGCGACTTCGAGAGGCACCTGGTAAGTGGCACAACCAACGCGGCGGGCTTTGACTTCGACGCGGGGCTTGGCGTTTTCCACAGCGCGGGTGAAAAGCTCGAGGGGATCGACTGACTCACCGTTTTCGTTGAGCTTGTCGATCGCGGAATACACGATGCGCTCAGCGAGGCTTTTCTTGCCGCTCAACATGATCTTGTTGATCAGGTGCGCGACCAGTTCGCTGTCGTAGCGGGCGTCCTTGAGGACGGGCTTGTGGATGACTCTCTTACGGCGTGACATAATCGGTGGTATTAAAAATTCGTTCGGTTGACAGAGTCAGATTATTTTTTCTCTGCGGTCTTCGCACCAGCTTTCGGACGCTTCGCGCCATACTTCGAGCGACCGCGGCGGCGAGCTTCCACGCCGAGGCAGTCCAGCGTTCCGCGCACGATGTGATAACGCACACCTGGCAAATCCTTCACACGGCCGCCGCGCACCAGCACGATGGAGTGTTCCTGCAAATTGTGGCCTTCTCCACCAATGTAGGCGATGACTTCAAATCCATTGGTCAAGCGCACCTTCGCTACTTTGCGCAAAGCTGAGTTCGGCTTCTTGGGCGTGCGCGTCATCACCTGTAAACAAACACCGCGACGTTGCGGACAATTTTTAAGCGCAGGCGATTTGGACTTGTCCGTCTTGGAGCGGCGGCCGAATCGCACGAGTTGGTTGATGGTGGGCATAGCGTCTTTGTAAAAATTTTGTGCTTCGCTCGGACGAGACACGGGAAGACGCGACACCAGTGGTGTTGCGCGACTTGTCCGGGGCTGCTTCCGATAGAAAAACCCGCCGAAGCGGGCCTTAAAAACCACCCCGCGAGCGGGGCCGAGGCTGATATGTGGAGCGCGGATGATATAGACCCTTGCAAGACGTGCAAGGAGTTTTTTCAGAAAAGTGAATATCCCTCATGAAAGCTTGTTCCTGAAATCCGCATACCCAAAGCGCCGCACCACGCGCAGTTCGGCCGATTCCGGGTCATAGGTGGCAATGTCGGGATGCGGAACGCCGTTGAACGTGGTGGTCTTGACCATCGTGTAGTGCGCCATGTCCGTGAAGACGAGTTTTTGACCGATCTCCAGAGGCTCAGGAAAGGAATACTCACCGATCACATCGCCCGCGAGACAACTAGTGCCGCCGAGCTTGAACGTGTGCGCGAACTCGCCCGGTTTCCCGCTGCCGATGATGTGCGGTCGATAGGGCATCTCCAGCACATCAGGCATGTGGCAAGTGGCCGAGATGTCGAGGATTGCGGTGGGCGCGCCTTGCGAACCGACCATATCCAGCACGCTGGTGACAAGATACCCGGTGTTTAGCCCGATGGCTTCGCCGGGTTCCAAGTAAACTTCCACGCCATGCCGCTCTCGAAAATTTTTCACGAGGCGCACCAGTCGCGCCATATCATAGCCAGGCTTGGTGATGTGATGGCCGCCGCCCATGTTGACCCATTTGACCTGGGCGAGGAAGGGCGCAAAATTTTTCTCCACCGATTCCAGAACTTTCTCCAGCACATCAGCCCCCTGCTCGCACAACGCATGAAAATGCAGACCCTCCAAGCCGCTGAGGTCTGCACCCTCCAATTCTGAAGCGCGCACGCCCAGTCGACAGCCCGGCGAACAGGGATCGTAGAGCGCGACTTCGACCGTGGAGACTTCTGGATTCACCCGCAGGCCGGGGCTAGGAGCCTTCGCCGCCGCCTGCAACACCGGCCGGAACTTCCGCCACTGTCGCAAGGAGTTGAACGAAACATGGTCCGCAATGGGCATGATCTGCCGCATTTCCTCGTCCTTGAAGGCTGGCGAGTAAACATGCACTTGCTTCCCGAATTCTTCATGCGCCAGCAGCGCCTCGTTCAATCCGCTCGCGCAACAACCACTCAAGTATTGCCGCACCAAGGGAAACGTGCTGAACATGGCAAATCCCTTGAGCGCCAGCAGCACCTGGCATCCGGCCTCCTGCTGCACTCGGTTGAGCAGTTCGAGATTCTTTTTTAACAAAGACAGATCCACCACGAAGGCGGGGGTGGATACTTGAGATGGATCAAACTTGGTCATGACTGCAAAATAATTAATGGGCGGCCATCCGGTGCATGAACTCTCCAGCCACGACGCAAAACTCCGCGCGGTTCGCGGGCAGTTGCGTGGCGCGGACTGGGAACGGGGCGAACATCTCGATCTGCTTGATGAATCGCGGAATCTGTTGCTCGATCCGCCGGTCGTTAATCTTCAGCGTGAGGATAAGCACCCGCGCCCGCACCCGGCTTTGCACGCCCTCGATGATGCGCAACATCATCGGCGGTGCGATGTTCATGTCCGAGACCAGCACATGAATCGGGCGTGGCAGTTCCTCTTTAATTAGATCGCCCGCCGCCACGCGAAGATGCTTCAGCGAACCGGGACGCTTCTCCCCTTCTGCCACCACGCGCGGGTCAAGGTCTGCGGTGTCCACACCCACAACGTTCATTCCTCTACGCAAAAGTGCCAGAGTCGCGCCGCCCGGCGAGCAACCCAGCTCCAGCGCAGTTTTCCCAGGAAGCGCCTTCGGCCCATCCAGCCCAGCCCAAATCAAGGCCTGTTCCATTTTCAAATAGGCCCGTGACGGCGCATCTTCCGGCAAGGCAATACGCGGCAGTGCACCGGCCAGCGGATGCCGCTCCGGCCCGTGAACATGCGCCCCGAGAAATAGCTTCTCCCCGGGCTCGCCCACGATCACATCGATCACAAATTGACCGTCCCTCGGGCGCGAGTTGCCCGAGAGCTTCACCCCTGCGGCTTCCAGCGCCGCCACCAGCGCCCCCTGCTTCGCATCCACCAATGCCCAAACTTCATCCGGCGCCCCGTCTTCTGGAATGAGTCGGGGAAACAGATGCAGGTGCACCGTCAGACCGGTAAATTGCTCCGCCACCTTCGCCGCGAGGGCGGCATTATCGTCGAACATCCCCAACGAGATGCCCGACACCCTGGCAAACACGGAATCCGGTGTGAACGAGGCATCCAGCAGGCGGGAGCTCTTCCAGGTGATGAGCTGCGGCCGCATGAACGAGGGGCTCAGCATCTTGCCCGCGCGCGCGGCGATCTGCTCCTTCATGGCCCGTTCGGAGCCAGCGCGACAGGTGGCAAAAATGTATTCCGACCGCGGACCGGGCCGGGTGGTAAGTGGGCGTTTAGGTGAGGATGGCATCAGAATGAACGGCACGCCCGTTCCATAGCGGGCAAGACATCATACAGGCAACCGGTATTTGCCCCCATATGATCTATTTGCATTTTTTCGGGAACGGGCTATAAGGAGGCTGGCGATAGCGCCTGTTAGAGTTCGAGATATGGAAGGTCATCAGTTGATTTGGTTCGGTGATGATTTGAAACCCGGCGTTCGGGAACAGTCGAGAAGCAGCAGTCACTCCGCAATCAAACACAATGAGCAATAGCAAAATGTATGTAGGCAATCTATCCTTCGATGCCTCCGAAGCCGAAGTGCGCGAGCTCTTCAGCCAGCACGGCACCGTTACCGACATCCACGTCCCAACCGATCGCACCACGGGCCGCATGCGCGGTTTCGCGTTCGTAACCTTGGACACCAAAGAAGGCATGGATGCGGCGATCAACGCCCTCAACGGCCAGCAATTCATGGGCCGCGCGCTCACGATCAATGAAGCCCGTCCACGTGAAGAACGCCCCTCCTTCGGTGGTGGCGGCGGCGGTGGTGGTGGCCGCGGTGGCTACGGCGGCGGCGGCGGCGGCGGCGGTGGCCGTGGCGGTCGCAGCAGCGGCGGCGGCGGTGGCGGCGGATACGGTGGCGGCGGTGGCGGCGGTCGCGACCGTTACTAAAGCGTAACCTTCATCCGGCTGGCTAAACAGCCCCCAAAAAAGTTTAACGGAACCCGGCGACGGGTTCCGTTTTTTTGTGTCCAGGTGGTCCGCACAGTCCTCTGTGCGGTCAGATGCTTGCCGAATGTTTATGAGCCGCACAGAGGACTGTGCGGACCACTCTCTCTATCCCAACTCAGGCCTGGCCCAATATACAAACTCCCCGGCCCGCAACTCCGACTTAACCGGATTCTCCGCGATATAGCGCCGGTATTTCACAAATGCAGTCTCGTTTCTCACCAAATGATCAAAGCTCTCGTCCTGCCAAAAGCGTCCCCGACGACCCATGCGTTTGTTAATTTGAAGCGCCGACCACTTTTTCCATGACTCGACTTGCCCGAGCATGGCCTCATGAGCCAGTCCACCTACGAGCAAATGCACGTGATTGGGCATGATAACGAAATCCGCAAGAGTGTAACGCTCACCATCGAAATAACGCAGGGCATCAGCGACGATTTGCGCATACCCTTGTTGCCGAAGAACACACTCACCGTGACAGGCATCAAGTTCGTCTTGGATGATCCGGGTAAAACGCCGGCTAAATTCTTTGCGCATCGGTTCCGGCAGTTTTTCCAATGCCAGCCGCCAGCATGGAGCATCGGGATCTATGCTGTGACTTAGCAACCACGCGGCGCGGTCTGCGCGCCAGCGTTCCCAAACTTCCTTGGGGATGGAATCTGCCGTGCGCCAGGTGATGAAATAAGTGGCTCCTTCCTGATCCCAATGTGGCAAATGGCCGCGAGTGATGCTGACCGGCACTTCGGGGTTAAAAAACTGAAAGGGCATGAAGTGTGAATTTTTGTTTTTATGATCCGCACAGTCCTAGTGGTCCGCACAGTCCTAGTGGTCCGCACAGTCCTAGTGGTCCGCACAGTCCTCTGTGCGGTTCTCTTTTTAAGAACCTTCAATACCATGAGCCGCACTGGGGACTGTGCGGACCACTCTCTGCAAACCACCTCACTCCCCCGCCATCTTCTCCGTCGGCCAGGTCTCCACCCAAGGCAGACCGTAGGCATTCAGATCGGCCATGAACGGATCGGGATTCAACTGCTCCACGTTCCACACGCCGGGCTGACGATACTCCGCCGCGTTGGTGAGCAACTGCTTGGCCGCAATCATCGCGGGCACACCGGTGGTGTAGCTCACGCCCTGCGAGTTCGTCTCCCGATAGCAGTCCTCGTGATCCTTGATGTTGTAAACGTAATAGCGCAAAGGCTGGCCATCCTTGCCCGTGCCTTCGATCCAGTTGCCGATGCAGGTCTTGCCCTTGGTGTCCGCACCCAGCGAGCCCGGCTCCGGCAGCAGTGTCTTCAAGAACTCAATGGGAATAATGTCCACCCCTTGATGCTTCACTTTATCGATCCGCGTCATGCCCACGTTCACCAGCACTTCCATGTGCTTGATGTAGTTGTCGCCAAAAGTCATCCAGAAGCGCGCGCGGCGCATCGGAATGTGTTTCGTCAGCGACTCCAGTTCCTCGTGATAGAGGCAGTAGATGTTCTTCGGCCCGATACCGTCCGGGAAATCGAAGCTGCGCTTGATCGCCAGCGGCTTGGTCTCCACCCACTCACCGTTTTCCCAATAGCGCCCGTTTGCCGTGACTTCCCGCAGATTGATCTCGGGATTGAAATTGGTGGCAAAAGCCTTGCCGTGATCCCCCGCGTTGCAGTCGATGATATCCAGTGCGTCAATCTTCGAGAAGTGATGCTTCAACGCGTAGGCCGTGTAGACATTCGTCACCCCGGGATCGAAGCCGCAGCCCAGCAGCGCGGTGAGGCCCGCGTTCTTGAACTTGTCCTGGTAAGCCCACTGCCAGTGATATTCAAACTTCGCCACATCACGCGGCTCGTAGTTTGCGGTGTCAATGTAATGCACCCCGGCTTCGAGGCACGCATCCATGATGGTCAGATCCTGATAAGGCAGCGCCACATTGATCACCGCTTCCGGCTTGAAGCTCTTCAAAAGCTTGACGAGCTCCGGCACGTTGTCGGCATCGACACCCGCCGTTTGAATCGGCCGCTTCAATTCGGCGGCGATGCCATCGCATTTCGCCTTGGTGCGCGAGGCCAGCATGATTTCACCGAACACGTCGGGAAGCTGCGCGCATTTATGAACGACCACGCGGCCAACGCCGCCCGCACCAATGATGAGGATTCGATGAGACATGAGGCGCGAAGGTTGCGCCGTTCTCCGCCGCGTCAAGTAACATGCGCGTGACGATTGTCACAGGAGCGCGAGCCTTGATCTCCTACTCGCCCAGGCAAACACGGGAGTAACACAGGCTTTCTGACGGTGTGTATTCACGTCGGCTGTTACAATTCATCCAGTGAACGACAACCGTTGGCCTTGCGCCGTGACCGTCGAGAAGGAGCTAAGGCGCGTGGCAAGAAGCGGAATCCAGCACCGGGCTTTGAATCGTGGATTATGCGTGGCGAAGATATCCGCTCCGGATTAAGTGACCCGATGCGCGGATGATCCGGCTTTCCGGCCTCATTGCGGTGTGCGCGGTAAAAGAGTATCCGAAACTGGCCAATGAGCCAGTGTATGCCAACGTCTTGAGATTCGCGCCGAAGCGTGTGACCGAAGTTGTCAGAGCGTGAACTGCCAGGAATTCCCTTCCGCTCCCCTCGCGTCGCACTCGCCCCGGACGCGCATCGGAGGCGGTTGGGAGGGGATATGGCTGTAGACTTCAAGTTTCGCGACCTTGAGCTTCGCCTCGAGTTTGTCGCACAATTCGAGCCAGGTCACGAGACGATTCACGCCCTGTGACCTCTCACGCTGGCATCGCACCTCGATCCCGGTGGCGCATGCGTAAGCACGACGGTGCTGCTTGTCTTGTTGATATTCTGGATCGGCATGATGAATTAATCAGCGTAACGCGCAATTTTCTTCACGCAGCCACTGGCATGGTGCCAGCGCTTTCGCATGTGGATTCGTGCGTATCATCAGGACGACTTTCTCACATGGAACGCTGCCCATCAGATCTTTGACGCGATCACCCCAAAAAAACAATCACCCGCTTCCCCTTCCCCTCATGCTCAGCCTACGCCGCCGCGCTTTGTTTTCCTTGTCACACTTGACTCAAAGGCCATGCGCCAGCCTGCGCCCAAATATCCATTATTCACACCTTGCGCATACACCAAACTGATATCAGGTATTAGCCCTCGCCGTGCAGGCAACACTTCAAGCGGTATTTGCGAGCTATAACTGCCGAGGGTGACTTTTTTTATTCTCTTGTTTCTGGAGTCGAGCACTCTTTTGGTGCGTCATGGAATCAAGACGTGCTGTCATGACAAATCCAAGGCTACCTATGCCTGAGGTGGAACGCCCCAATCCAATAGAAAAGCACTATTGTTCTGCTGTGGTTTATCTTGTGTTTTCTTGACCTAAGAGCTCGAAAAAACCCGGGGATCCTTATCCTTGTATTCTTGCGAATACAGCCCCGCTTGGGCATAAACTGGTGTTTTTAGCCCCGCAATGAATCCATGTGCAAAGCCTTGCAATCGCACTACTTTTGAGAGTGGCGTCGAATACTGGACCACTGGCGCGAAAAAAGCCCAGCGGGCCGCCAATTGGGCTATAGGAAGCAGCACCGACCAGCGCCCACACTTGAGATGTTTGCTATAAACGGCCCCGATTCCATACAGATAGTCGTAGGCAATTTTGCCTTTGTCCGCCTGTTTTCGGGCTCCATGGTGGAAAACAGCAATTTTATCCGTTTCATGGACGAACTTTCCAACTTGCAGAGCCCTAAGTGTGAAGTCTATCTCTTCGCCCGCCCGAAATCGGCCCCCCGTTCCCAGCATTTCGTCAAAACCACCTAAATCTATCCAGGCGCTTTTACGCAAGGCCATACAGCCTGCAATGCCCTCAATTGTATGTTTTTGGCGCATGGCATAAGCGCTACGCTCCCCTTTTCGATCATAGGAGATAAGAAACTCGGACTTGGCATCATAGGTTCCAGGTTTCACATTCCCAAAAAGAAGAGCTAGTTGCGGCATTTGAGCAAAGGTTTGAGCAATTGCGGCTATCCATGTTGGAGTGGCTGTGCAATCATCATCCATAAACGCGATGACATCTGTTCTTGCTTCTCTGGCTCCGATGTTGCGCGCTCTTGCAACGCCTTGAGTTGCTGTGTGCGTGTAGACAAGGGGCATGCGGGCGAGATAGGGGACAATGGCTTGAGCTGTTGCGCCTCCCGTGCTTTGATCCACCACATGCACCTCAACACCAAGGGTTGAGGTTGTGTCAAGGATGCTATCAAGAGCTTGGGTGAGTTGATGTTCACGGTTTCTTGTTGGAATGACCACGGTGAGGTCAGGAAAGGTTCCTATGTTCTTGTTCAAGAGAATCCTCGGTTTTATCGATATTTTGTTATTCCTTGGTCGTTGTCTTGAAACCCCGCAATAATGCCTGGCACTTCCATGAGATGGGTCAGAAAAGTGAGAAGGAAGGCAAGAGGCAATTCCGCCCAAGAAACACCATAATGCTGGTGGTAGAGCAAACATCTTTGCCAAGTCATCAGAGTTTGCCCAAAGACGAAAATTGGAATGGAGGCATAACCCAAGCGAACCACCCAAGCATAGGGTTGCAGGGGATCGATGCGGCGCGTCACGACCAAGCTGCGTCCAATGTTTTTGCGGATATCCCATTCCATGGACCAACCCTCATAGTCATGGACGACTTGCATCTTTGGCTCAAAATAGAACTTTCCTCCATCGCGAAGAATAGCTTCTGATTGCAGTCGCGATCCCCAAATTCCAGCTTTTAAGGTATGTGGATGGCGCAAGTAGACATCGCGACGGTAGGCGGCATTGTTGGTGGAGATATGCTTCGTTTTTCCATCTGCTCCTGCCTCGTCAACCGAGCGTGTTAACAACGCCAAAATTCTATCCAAGCGCGAGAGTGAGGGCGGGTAGAAGCTGCGGCCACTGACAACGGCAGCATCAGGGTATTTCTTAAATGCCGTGGCTATGGCTGACAGCCAATCTTGACTTGGGATGCAGTCTACATCCAAGACTGCCACTATAGGGGCTTTTGCCTCTGCCACTCCAGCATTCTTGAGTTCATAGGAGGTTTGCTCCTCTGTAAAGATACAGCGCAACGCAGGCAGTATCGATTGGATATCCGGCGGCATAGACTCTTTAAATCCAATCCATTCACACAAAATAAATTCCACAGGCTCTTGAAAATCCTGGCTAGCACATGCCGCAAGACAGGTGCGCAACTGATCCCAGGAATTCTTATTACCTGCGGCATAATCGGACACAAGAACCACGCTGATGGCAGGATTGAACATTGTATTTTTGAATTGTTAGGAAATCCCTTCCGCTCCCCGCGCGCCGCACCCGCCCAGGACGTGCATCGGAGCCTGAGAGTGATGGGGGCGTAGCAGGGGTTCGATCATATTGCTGCTTCCCATGCGAGCAAGTTTTTTCACGCCTCCCCAAACCTAATCATCTTCTGGCCTTTCTTCCCCTTCCCCTCATGCTCAGCCTTCGCCGCCGCGCCTTCTCAATCCCCCGCTTCAGCTCGCCTGCATGACTCGCCACTTCGCCGGATCAGCATCCACACTCCCCGCATGAATCACGTTCAAGCAAATATCCCAGCAGCCTGAGGCTGCGTGAGAGGCCTGCGAGAATCTCTAAATTTCTTTGCTTAAAAAATGAATGAAATGAACCCGTCGACATGGGCGACGCGGGATGCGCCTTGGAACAAATTTATTGGTGCAGGCGATGTGCGGTTTTAGGATGCCTCCATTCTCACCAGCCCAACTTGGGACCGCGCCAGAAAAGATGAACTTATTTCACGCGGAACCCGTAAACCTTTTCGGCGTTTCTATAATAAAGCTTCTCAAGGAAGAGCCGGCCTCTTGGCGCGAAATAGTCGTTAATTTCCTTGAAGTGATCCGAGAATTCGCCGTCTTTGATGATGCACGGCCAGTTGCTGCCGTAAATGAGGCGGTCTTCACCGAAGAGCTCCAAAACCCGCTCCAATTCCATTTTAAAATACGTAACGTCCTTGGCTGCTGGCTTGACAGTGCATTGGTGGATCAGGCTGGTGACTTTGCAATAGACGTTGGAATAGGACGCCGCCGCTTTGATTTTGTCTTGCGGTTGAGCCCCCTGCCCCTTCCCTTCTGAAATGACTTTGTCGATGTTATTGATCACCACTTTGAGCTTGGGATAGTTCTTGGCTATATAGAGCACGTCATCCATCTCCAGCTTCAACAGCAAGACGTCCAGCGCTTTGCCTGCATCACTCAAACGTTGAATGTTGGCAAGGACCACCGGATCCTTCATGTAATCTTTATTGGCTGGCTGATCCAGATACTGAGTGCCGATTCGCAGGCCCAGAAACCGTTCATTTTGACAAAGGCGCTTGAGATCGTCTTTGAAGGTTTCCTTGTCGAACTCGAGGGCTCCGATCAGCCCCAGGAATTGACCTTTGAATTCTTGGGTATGGTAAAGGACCCAATCGTTATCGCTCACACGCGGACTGGCCTCCACGACAATGACTCCGGCCAGCTTGTTCTTAACAATCACCTTGTTGTATTCGTCTGCCAAGACCGATCGATACAAAACTTTGTCGTCTTTTTCTGGCCACGGCAAACCGGGCAGTCTGGCCAAGTCATAAAGATGAATATGGGTGTCAACGACAGGCATGAAAGCTTCCTCCGCGTGCCCCGGTCCACCCGTGCAACCAAAAACGACAGCCGTGGTGAGCATTAACAACCAAAAACTATTTTTGCGGTGCTTAATGCGCCGGGAATGAATGACCAGATTCTGTTGGATGCGTTGCATAAAAGTTCTTTGGAGGTTTACCTGCGCCAAAACCTGCATCATGTCGATGACTGGTGTCAACTGTCCCGGATGCCAATTACTGACTGCTAGGTATTTGCTTTCGCCCCCCCGCGCATCGCACCCACCAAGGACGCGCATCGGAGCCGGGGAGTGAGGGGGCTGGCGAATGCTTCGCCATCGACGATGGAAAATGCGCTCATCCCTGCGCGTCATCGAGCTGCGGCAGCGCACGCATGATCTCGGGCAGACGCGCAAGATCGAGGTTTCCACCCGAAAGCACGCATACCACTTTCTTGCCGGCGAAACGCGCGCGATTCGTCAACACTGCGGCGAGTGACGCGGCACCTGCAGCCTCAGCTAAATTGTGCGTGTGCTTGAGCAGCAACGCTGCCGCCACGCGCATGTCGTCCTCGCTCACGGTCAATGCGTCATCCATCAGCGCGCGCATGATTTGCAACGTCATCTCTGCGGGTGTGCGCGTGGCGAGACCTTCAGCCCAGGTATCCACACGCTCGTCGGTTTCCCAAGTGCCATTGTGCCAGGAGCGCACGATGGACGACGCATTCGCCGCCTGCACGCCAATTACCTCCGTTTGCGGGCGCAGATGCTTCACGACAATGCACGTGCCGCATACGCTGCTGCCGAGGCCGATCGGCACCACAATCACATCTGGATCGGGCAGCGTCTGAAATACTTCCCACGACCAGGTGCCCACACCAGCAATCAACTTTGGTTCGTTCGCCGAATGCACGAAGCGACCGCCGCGTTGCTGCTGCAGCCCGGTTACGTAGTCGAGCGCTTCATTGAAGTCGCGACCATGTTCGATCAACTGTGCGCCGAGCTGCCGAATCGCTCGATTCTTGTCGGGATTGTTGCCCCTTGGCACCACGATGGTACAATGCACGCCGAAGTGCTTCGCGGCGAACGCGAGTGACTGGCCATGATTGCCCGTTGACGCACCGAGGATGCCCGCACGGCGCTCATCGTCAGTGAGCGTGCTGACCAAATTGATGCCGCCGCGCACCTTGAACGCGCCGACGGGTTGATGGTTCTCATGCTTCACGAACAGCTCGCACCCGAGCAAAGCGGACAGTCCCGGCCACTTGTGAAGCAGCGTTGGCGGCAGCACGGCATGCACACGCGGCAAGGCTTCAAGCACGTCGTCATAAGTTGTTGGCAGGTCGGTCACGCGCGGAGCATTACTATGGTTGTTGCTAGGAAATCCCTTCCGCCCCCGCGCGCCACACCCGCACCGGACGCGCATCGGTGACGAGGTGGAAGGGGTATGGCTCTTTTGACACTTGGGTATTGAACCTTCCTTGATCCTTATCCATCAGCCCCTACGCGATAATCCCTTTGACTAATTTCCCCGCGATCCCCGTCAGCCGCATATCCAGCCCCTGAAACTTCACGGTGAGCTGCTTGTGATCGATGCCGAGGAGATGCAACATTGTGGCGTGAAGATCGTGCACGTCCATCGCGTCCTGAACTGCGGAATAGCCTAGTTCATCTGTCGCGCCGTAGCTCACGCCACCCTTGATGCCGCCTCCCGCCAGCCATATTGAGAAACCAGCATTGTGGTGATCACGCCCGTTGCCGCCCTGTGACATGGGAGTGCGCCCGAATTCGCCCGCCCAAACGATGAGCGTGTCTTCAAACATGCCACGCTGTTTCAAATCGGTGATGAGCGCCATGCATGCACGATCAATCTCCTCTGCCTTAAATTTGATGCCTTCCTTAACGCCTCCGTGGTGATCCCAGTCCTTGTGGTAGAGCTGGATGAATCTTACCCCTCGCTCGGCGAGACGCCTCGCAAGCAGGCAGTTCGACGCGAACGATCCATCACCCGGCTTGCAGCCGTAAAGTTCAAGGGTGCTCGGGGATTCTTTCGTGATGTCCATGAGTTCGGGCACGCTCGCCTGCATTTGAAACGCCATTTCATACTGCGCGATGCGGGTCGCGATTTCAGGGTCCCCCACGAGCGTATCAAGTTTCGCATTGAGCACGTTCACGGTGTCAACGACATCCTTCTGCCGCTCGCGCGTGATGCCGGCGGGTGAGTTGAGATAGAGAACAGGATCTCCTTTCCCGCGCATATGCACCCCCTGGAAACGGCTTGGAAGGAATCCACTGCTCCACTGACGCGCGGCTATCGGCTGATTCTGCCCGCCCTTGCCCAGTGAGGTCAGGACAACAAAACCCGGCAGGTCTGTCGATTCCGTGCCGAGGCCATACGTCAGCCAGGATCCCATCGAGGGACGTCCGGCAATCTGCGAGCCGGTGTTGATGAACATGTGCGCCGGGTCGTGGTTGATCGCCTCGCTCGTCATGCTCCGCACAATACAAATGTCATCCACGACACTGCCAATTTGAGGAAACAACTCACAAATCTCGGCACCCGATTTCCCGAACCGTTTGAATCCGTGCTGCGGGCCGAAGCACATCAGCTTATTTCCCTGAAGCTGCGCAATCTGCTTCCCCTTTGTCATGCTCTCGGGCATCGGCTTCCCGTTCATTTCCGCGAGCTTCGGTTTGAAATCCAAAGTCTCCAGATGCGACGGCCCGCCCGCCATCGTCAGCCAGATGACCCGCTTCGCTTTTGGCGGCACATGCCGTTTTGTGATCACTCCCGGCCAGAGATCCTTGTTCGCGGCCCGGAGCAGATGCGGCTCCAGCAGAGATGCGAGCGCGATACCGCCCAAACCTTGGGCACTGCGGCCGAGCATGAGCCGGCGGTTCATGGAGAGCGTCGAAAGATTCATGGCAATAAATGGGCTGGCAGACTGGGGCTATTCAATACCTAGTGACCGTTTCGTGGAGGTTCAGAATCACCCGCGCCGCGTTCGTCCATGCGGCCAGTTCGGCAGCCTTGATTTCAGGCTTCACCGGAGAGATTCCAGTTTTAACTAGCAGTGCCGCAGCGGCCTCGTCCTTGGTGAATTCATCAAGATGCTTGTTCAACAACGCTTTCATGGTTTCGAGTTCATCTGAGCGTGGCGCCCGGGAAAGCGCCTGCCGCCAGGCCCAGGCAAGACGCGCATTGGCGTCGCCACCCTGTTGAATGATGCGCGTGGCAAAGGCACGCGCAGCCTCCACAAATGTTGGATCGTTCAGTAACACAAGCGCCTGCTGTGGAATATTCGACCGGTTCCGGTCTGCGCACGACTCCTCGCGACTCGGGGCATCAAACGCCGCCATGGCAGGATGCAGGTAACTGCGCTGCCACCATGTGTAGAGACCGCGACGCCACTGGTTTTCGTTTTTGTCGTTCTCCCATTCGCGGGTCGGAAAATTTAAATTTTCCCAGTAACCCGGGGGCTGATACGGCTTCACACTTGGTCCACCGATCTTCGGGTTCAACAATCCAGAGATGGCAAGCGCATTATCCCGCACAAGCTCCGCATCAACCCGGAAGCGGCTTTGCCTCGCCAGTTCACGATTATATGGGTCACGAGCCAGCATCTCATGGCTCGCATTCGAACTCTCCTTGTAAGTCGCGCTCGTGACCATGAGCCGCACCAAGTGCTTCACATCCCACCCGCTGTCCATGAATTCGCAGGCCAGCCAGTCGAGCAGTTCCTGGTTCGGCGGCAGCTCACCCTGGGCGCCAAGATCATCGATCACCTTGCTCAACCCCATGCCGAAAAACTGCTTCCACAGACGATTCACGAACACACGGGCAGTAAGGGGGTGCTCGCGTGAGACCAGCCATTTTGCGAGATCAAGCCGTGTGAGATCGCGCTCTGCCTTCGCGTCATGCGCGAGATATGCCGGCAGGGCTGGCTTCACAATCTCGCCAGTCTCATCCTGCCAGTTTCCTCTTGGCAGAATGCGCACCGTGCGCAGCGAATTGGTGTGGGTGGTGACGATGCATTTGGGTAACGGCTTGTAGAACTCATCGCGCTGCCGCTTCGATTCGGCCAGCATCTTGCGCCCAGCCTCATACTTCGTGTCCACTTTCTCGAAAAAATATTTCTCGATGATCTCCTGCTCTTTAGGTTGAATTTTGGAATTCTCTTTCTTCAAAAGGGCGACAACCTGCAGCGCGCGCTTCTTGTCGGGTTCACCAGCCTTTGAGTCCGCCGCCAGTTCGGGGAGCACGATTTTATCACTTAATACATCCGCGCCCCACTGCTTCAGCGGTCCCTCCATTTCCTTGCGCAGGTCTTCCAGCTTCCTCTTGGCGTCGGCGAGCAAGTCATCGAATTCCTTCAGTTTCGCTTCATCCTGATGTGGCGCGACCAATATTCCCTCCTCCCTCCGGCCTAAAATCGATTCATTGATATCCGCGAAAAACGCACCCATCGAATAGAAGTCGCGCTGCGTCGCCGGATCGAATTTGTGATCATGGCACTGGCAGCAGCCCAGCGTTTGTCCGAGCCAGACCGCACCTACAGCGCGCACGCGATCACCCAACATGCGGGCCTCATAGTCCTTCGCCTGAGCTCCGCCTTCCTCGGTGCTGAGCAGTAACCGGTTGAAGGCGGATCCGACCCGCGTCTCCAGCGACGCATCCGGCATGAGATCGCCCGCAATCTGCTCAAGCGTCATGCGGTCGTAACGCTTGTTATGATTGAACGCCGCGATCACCCAGTCGCGATAGGGCGCCACATTGCGCGGATTGTCCGAGTGATAGCCGGCCGTGTCCGCATAGCGCACCACATCAAGCCACCCGATCGCCATTCGTTCTCCATAGTGCGGTGACGCGAGCAGCTTCTCCACGAACTTCTCGCAAGCATCTACCGAGGTGTCGGCCGTAAACGCATCGACATCCTCAGGCTTTGGCGGCAGTCCGACGAGGTCCATCGACAACCGTCGCGCAAGCGTGCGACGGTCCGCTTCCGGTGACATCTGCAATCCAAGGCTCTGCAGGCGCTGGCGCACGAGATGATCAATAGGATTGGCCGCCGCCGGCACGGCGGCCTTTACCGGCTTGATGAACGACCAGTGTGCCTCATATTCCGCACCCTCGGCGATCCAGCGCCGGAAAATTTCCTTCTGCTCCTGAGTAAAAGTCTTGTGCGACTCCTCTGGCGGCATCAAGTCATCTTTGTCCGATGTGAAGAGCCGTTTGACGACCTCGCTTTCACCGGGCTTGCCAGGCACGATCGGAACTGCTCCTGATTTCGCGGGCTTCAGTGCCTCCTCCCTAATGTCGAGGCGAAGTTCCGCCTTGCGCGCCTTCGCGTCCGGCCCGTGACAGTGGAAACATGTGTCGGACATCAGCGGACGGATGTCGCGGTTGAAACGCAATTTTCCCTGTGCTCCCTGAGCATTCAGGGTGGCGAGACCAAGTGTGACTGAAAATATGATGGATGACTTCATTGCGTCTGGAGGCGAAAGACTACGAAGGATGCATCATGTTCTTTCATGCGTGCTGCAAGGAATTTACTTTCGTGGGTGCCGGGCCGAAGTGGCACCCGGACGCGCATCGGAGACGAGGTGGAAGTGGGTATGACAAGTCAACATTCGGGCGAGCGAATCGCTTAGGGCTTCTTATCGGCGCAACCAACGGCCATCCCTCGAAGAAGTTCAGCCATTTCGGTATTTCCGCAATTCGTTGCAAACTCCACGAGGTTTTTCCCCGCGTGGTTGACAACATGCACATTGGCACCCGCTTGAATGAGCCGCTTTGCCACATCGTTGTAGAACCGTTCAATCGCCGAACCCAACGCCGTATCCCCATCCGCGTCCACTGTGTCGAGGTTCAGATCCGGGTGCTGGAGAAGCCATTCCAAGCCCGCCCAATTGCGTTCGCATACGGCAATCAACAAGGCTGTCAAAATTCCGCCCTCGCTGACGGCGTTGATATCCGCGCCTTGATCGATCGCCATACTGAACCGATCGAGATCGCCATGAAGGAAATACACAAGATGCTCTGGCAAGATCCCATAGGTCTCTTCAAAAAGTTCGGGTTCCCCGGCTTCTTTCGCGAATGTATAGAAATCCAGGATGGTGAATGAACTCGTCTTACCTTTGACGTCGCCAGCGGCCGCGCACTCCGTGATCATGACGGGGTCATTCGACCCTTGGTATGAGTCCCAATCTTCCTCAAGAGGCGGCAGAATCCCTTGCTCGATCGCCGATTCAACCAGACCCTTAGGAATGAGCAGGAATCCAAAATCCTGCCCAAACCCGATATTCGGCATATGAAAACACAAGGGTGTATCACAGTCCGCAACGGCTTCGTTGATGAGATCGAAAACAGCCTCGTCCAGCCAGTCATTCAGATACTCCAATGTGCGGGCATATATCTTGGAATGACACCGGAAGGAAATCCCAATGGTAAAGCCGCCATCGGGAGTTTCCCGCCAGACTTCCTGTATGTCTGTAGCTTGAAAAAAGCCATGCGATCCACTGATGAAATCCTGCAGGATCTTCGTGTAAGAGTCATCCTCACAGATACATTCTGCATCGCCCCACACGGAAATCATCGCGGCGGCGGGAAATTCCGCCAATTGTTGAACAAAGTTTTCCGGTCCTGATAAATTCTTGTTTTCTCGGATCGTCGCCTTCGCGGATTCAAGTGCGGCCTCGGGCCAACCACCAAACCACCCGGACTTCTTCAGGGTTTCGAAACATTCTTCTGCATTCATAGGCTGGAATTACTTTTGAGAGTTTGGAGAATTTGAATTCATGGAAATCACATCTCTGACATCACAATCGTCCCAAATCGGGTCAGTCCCGAATGGCGCTTTCAGTCACAATCGGGTCAGTCCTATCATTTGAACATTCTGGTGAGTTTTTCATAGGCTTTTTGAGATGCCACGGATAATTGGACCAAAAGAGATTTAGTTAGCGAGGGCGAGATCGGCCTCGAAGTGGTTGGGGGTTTTGTAGTTGAGGGAGGAGTGGAGGCGTTGGGTGTTGTAGTAGCCGTCAATGAACGCGAAGATT
>JANNQW010000086.1:0-14708 GCA_031400955.1 Verrucomicrobiota bacterium | reverse complement strand
CGAGTATCCGGCGCCGCTGTGGGGGTGATTTCATAGCCAACACTTCACCTATAATGAAACGACAAGCCATTCCAGCGGTTTTTGTTGCTCTTTGGATACTTTGTTTTTGCACGGGCTGTTCCAGTAAACAAGCAAATGGTGACTTAGTTGCTGGAACTTATAAATGGCAGCATGAAGATGGTCGGGTGGAGATATGGGTGATCTACCGAAACCTTCAGTTTGATCAGCAGTTCTACCAAACAGTTTCAGACTACAAAGAGAACCATCCATTCTTCACCTATCAAAACGTGTGGACGTTCAAGCCTGGAACTGTAAGGCCGGTCTTGTCCTTCCAAAGGTCATATACTTTATTGGATTTTGGCACCGACCGTCCCCTGAATTCTCCTCAAGAAATAACTGGAGAAACTGCGGGTTGGGAGGAGGGTAAAAATGGCGACGCACCCTATTTGGACTTTTTCGAAGACAAGGGCTATATTGCAGTTCGAATAGATCAAGCCAAGGCAGGCCGGGCGCCGTAAGCATCAAGAAAGTGAAAGGGGCTTGTCAATGATTCTGGACTCGCCCCAGCATTCCATCCCTCGCCTTCGTCACAAACGGCACGGTGCGGTAATGTGGCCCCAGCGGAGGTTGCTCAAATGACAAAATCGTTCCGTCGTTCGTCACAAAGGGACGGCAATTGATATTTGTATTTTTATTTCCCAAGCCAGGACTTTTCCGCCGCCGCAATCTTCTCATCGCTCAGGCCGATCGCCCGCAAGACACCCTTGGCCATCATGATGTTCCCCTGGGGGTTCATGTGGCAACCATCGCTCGTCAGTTTGTTTTTGATGTTTCGCTGATAGCTGGGGTCACCGAACATCTTCGCCTTGCCCGCTTCATCAGGAAGCATCTTGAGCGCTTCATGCATGTCCTTGTCCAGGTCTGCGAGCGGGAGTTTTTTCTCTGCAGAGATTTCCCTCAGGAAACTGTTGTAGGGAATCAATTGCTTGTTCGTTTCCTTCTCGGGATCCTCGCCAATCATCGTGGATGTCAGGATCAAGACCTTGATGTTAGCCGCTTGCGCTTGGTCGATAATGCTTCTGATGTTGCGCTTGTAATCATCCAGCGGAACTCCTTGAAAAGTCCGGTTGCCCAGTTTGAGTGTGAAGTGCCAGACATCATTGACTCCGCAGCTCAGCACCATCCAATCAGGTTTCTTGCTGATGACGCTTTCTTCCAGACGGGCCAGCATGTCTGGCGATCTATTGCCAGCTTTCCCAGCCGGGATGGACGTGACATTCAGCCCTTCCTTATTGAGCGCATCCATGACCAAGGTCACATAACCGCCCTTGCCTGCTCCCGCCTGGGTGATCGAATCCCCCATGAAGGCGATCTTCTCCCCGGCCTTGACCAGTAGTGGGCCGCCTGCTGCCGGTACCTCATGCGACGCCAGGAGACCACATGCCAGAGTGAGTGCCGTCAGGAATTTGTTTCTCGATTTCATATATGTGTTTCAGGGGTTGAAAATTTCAGAGCGAATTACTTCTTGCCCATGAGCTTGAGCATGGCAGAGGCACATTCATCGCCGAGGCGGATGAAGAAACGGCCGCTCCCGTCGTAGTGATACCCCGCGTTGCTGCCGTGCAGAATCCATTGTTGGTCGGCGTCTTGGAGTTGGAGACCATCCCGCGGGTTGATGGCTTCTCTTTTCAATCGCCAGATCGCGACTTCCGGAGTCGTCAGCGGCCAGCTTTCGACAGCGGCCACGGTGCCGGCCAACTCAGGAGCACTGGCTGCCTTGCGCTGGGCTTGAGCCACGTTGTTCGTCAAGGCCTCTTCAGGAAACGCCGGTGTTCCCAGCACGCCTATCACGAAGGGCATCTTCGGCTGCTTGACCTCTTTCCGCAGATCCTGAATATAATGCACCATGTTGCTGGCGTAGTTGCCGTAAAATTCTGGATCGAACTGATCGTTGAATCCTTGGAACCATAATCCTCCGGCCACTTCAAAGCCGGCCTTCGGATCGTATTCCGGATGATAGGCTTTGGGGTCGGCGAGAACCTTGCGGATGAAGCCGATCATTTCATTCCAGTAGAAGCTGGCCTTATCGTGCGCGTGCATGTCGCCAGGAGGCGGGACCAGCTTTTCGCGGAGTTCCTTGCTTTTCGCATTGATGGCCGCAATTTTTTCCTGCTCCGCCGCTTGCTGATCCTTGGGCAATTTGGCGAGCGACTGCTGCAAACCCTGTTTTTGCTTTTCGAGGGACTTGATGTCCTTGTCCATTTGCACCATCGCTTCGGACGTTCCTCCGCTGGCGATGTATTTGTCCCATCCCTCCTTTTTGATTTTCCAGCGTTCCACCTGTTCTTTTTCGTTCGCGGTCAGTTGATAGGGACCTGCAGAAGGTGGTCGGAAATCGTAGTGGAGCGACTTGCCGCCCCAGGCGGTCTTGATGATCAGCACCGGCTGGTCGAGGGATTTTTCCAATATGATCCCGAACGCGTATTCGGGCCCGAAGGCACTCGGCCTCGCGCCGTATCCGGTGCTCAGCGGGCCGGTGGCGATGCCTGGTTCAGCGCCCCGATTGACGCCGCCATAGGCCGCGATGTAGGTGTGCTTGCCGACCGGAAGACCCAACTTACTCTGCCATTCGTCCGCCACTTCCAGAGCGCCTTTGATGGCTTTGGCGGAGGCAGCGGTATCGAGGACTTTCTGATCCGTCACGTTGGAAGTGAATATCGCGGCCAGTTCCTTGTCGCGGGCAGCACGGGCGGGGTCGGTCTGACGTTTCTTGAACACCTCGTAGCGCTCGCTGCGCACCTTATCCACTTCTGTCTTCAAGGCTTTCACGAGCAATTCCCCGAACTCCTTTTTGAGCATCTTCGCGTTGGCCGGATCCTTGAGAAGTTCGTCGCGGAGAGTGGTCTCCAATTTGAGCCTGATGTCGCGATCCAGCCATCCGGTCAAGCTGGCCCACTCTTCCTGAGTCGGCACATACGCGGGCTTGGGCAGGTAGGCCAAAGTGGACACCTCCGCATGCCCTTGCATGTTCGACTGCCCCGCTAGGACATAGATCAGCAACCTCTTCCCGCTTTTGTCCGCCGCGATCGATCTCGCGCTGGCACCGAATAGCAAGGCAGCCAACACTGTAGCCGACAGTAGATTCAAAGTATTTCGATATAGGTTCATGACTACGGGGTTTGAATGGATGGGTTTAATTACAGAATGAGGAAGTTGGGCCGCCACCAACAATCAATTTTTGCCCCGCTGATTATAATACCATCAAAATTTTATTCATATGTAATTTGATACTCGAGTCGATCAACCGCATTGATCATGGTTCCCTTGATTTGGTCAAAGTCAGCCAACCGCACGGCCCAACGATAAGTGCGCGATCCGTCGGCGTTTTCGTCGGCGTAGTAAAACCCGTTCCAACCCAGCGGTGAAGAAAGCTTTTGCACCTGCTCGATCTTGGTCACACGGCGACGCGTGGTGAATTCGGCTGTCAGGTAAACCTCCTCCTTGTCGTAACCTTCGCCGCACCACGAGCGGCGCGCATAGGTTCCGGCTCCCCGCAATACGTAGAGATCCTTGTCCGCCCACTTTTTCCAATCCGCCGGCACATGCATCTTGACTGGCCACCATTTCTCCGGCGCGTGAACGGTCAGCCTGTTGTCTGCGATGGAACAGTATGCGGGTGCCGAACGCGGGGCGCCGGGCAAGTGCATCGCGAAGGCCGGATCGCCGAATTGCGTGCGAATTTGTAGCTGGTATCGATAGGGGCCACCCGCGTTCTCCTTGCGGTCGAGGATCGTCACCTGACCGCTGTTCATGGAACGCCGATGCGCCTGCCCGATCGTCTGACCGGAGAGAACGCCATTCCAAAATTCCTGGCGTTGCAGTTCGCACTCGGCAATACCATTTCTTGCGTTTCCGCTGAACGAGACCGCCCCCTTCCGCATCAGGCGAGCCACCACGGAATGGTAGTCGGCTTCACGATCAAGCGCCGCGGTAATGCAACCGCCCGATTCAACAACCACAGGTGCCAACAGCACCACCGCGTTCCAGTCAAACGTTTCACCAAGCTCGTGCCACCACGAATGGTTCTCATGTGCGAATGCCGCACAATGGGCAAGAGGTGAGTCCTGCGCCAGATTCTTCGCCTTCGGCCCCTCTAGGGTGTGACGGTAAGCGGCATCGAACCCAACATTCACAAACCGCTCCCCATAGGTGTTTTCCCACGATGCCTGACAGGCCCGGTTCTGCCATTCCGGGTCTAGCAGCGCGGTGTATGTGAGGACTCTACTGGCATACAAAGTCGCGAACGAGGCGTTCTCGGCGATGACCCGCGCCACTCCGATTTCTGGAAATGGGTCGTCATCTGTATTCGCAAAAAGGAGGTCGGATATCCGTTCCTCAGCCAAACCACCTCCACCGATGATCGCTTGTGGGATCGCATCGGGAAAGCCCACGAGGCAAAGGTGCTCGGGTGAAGCGCCAAGTGTGTCGTAATAGCGGTGCAGATCTCCAGCAATTTGCTCGGCAGTCGGCCAAGTCAGGCGCACATCGGCCTTGCCGACACCATTCTCGGTGCCAAGCGTGATGGCAACACGCCTGCCTTCTAACTCCACCGCACCGCCTGTCACATAGGGGCCTTCGCCAGAGCTGGTGAATTTACCGTCATCATTCAAATCGAGATAAATCTTTAACCCCCGCTGATCGGGCTTGCTGGTTAGAATGAAGGCGTGCTCACGGTCGCCGAAGGATATGCGTCCGGCTTTTGGTTTTGTTGCCGACTTTGGCACGCCGGCGGGCAGATCGCCGCTCACCTCCATGCCGTTGAACGGCAGCTTCCAGCGCACCTCATACGCAAGCGGCACTACAAGACCATTGCGTCCTGCCGCCAGCAACGCTCCGGCTAGCGACAGCTTCTTGATGACTGTTTTATCCCGGTCAAGCGGGTTGAGAGCGGCCAGATAGGTCACCTTTTCACCTCGTTTCCGCATCCAGTCCATGATGTCTTGCGCGTTGCTCAGCTCAGTCACCTGGCTTGTCACTTGCTTGAGCGACTGCAGTGCTCCTGCGAGTTGACCAACAACAATCAATCCCTGCGTCTTAAGTCTTCGCAGTTCCACCACGGCTGATGATGAAAGACCTTTTTCGCCGGAAAAGAGGAGTGGAACGCGCAATCGCGCGGCCAGTGGCGCGGCGACTAAGCCGGCTTGGTAATCACCTTCTGGACAAATCACCGCCCCTCTAGAAGTTTTCCAGAACCTCGCGCTCAGGGCACAAGCCGTTTCATCGGCAGAACCGGACTTGATGACGCTGCAGGTGCTCCCAGCGCTCACAAGACCATTTATCGCCTTGCCAAGGACGATCACTTCGTTGGGACGATAGCGCCGGAGGTAATCCTGAACCTCGGGCGTAAGCGTGCCCGCCGCGTCCAGCGCGACCAAGGAGGGAGCTCCATTGTTGACAACCATCGTCGCCGGGATGGCTGCCAGAAAAGCCATGTCCTGCCAGCCGGGTTCCGCCGACATTGGCACCAGCAAGGTGCTCCGCGAAGCAGTTGGCCCGGGCAGTTTCTCTGCCGAACCCGTCGAAGGATGCAAGAGTGTCGGCGCGGCCGGTTGCTCCGCACAGGCTGATACCGTGAACCAGAACACGCAGCCGATCAGCAGAGCGTAATAAATAGAAGCGGCCCGCCTCATGTAAATTGTTCTGCTTCTCATACGGTCATAAATGATATAAGCACGAGCGTGTTGAGCGCCTTCATTTTTGCGTTGTTTGAGTTCTGCCATCGCTTCGTCCAAGCCTATGCCGGCGTCCTTGAGAATTTTTTTGCTGAGCCGAGCAGGGCCTATAACTATTTTACAATGACAAAGCCAGGCCGAGAGAGCACGCCTTTCGAGAGGGCGCCATAATGGTCGGAGCGCCAGAAGTTTTTTAAATCGTCAGCGGTGATAAGTTGAAGGCCGGGGGTTGCGATCGCGGGATTGCAGAGGATGAAGAGGTTCTCTTTCGCGATGTAGCCGCAGACGTTGAGCGTATGACCGGCGCTGCCGTTTGGGAACTGTGGTCCGATGTATTTAAAATCCACGACCACTGGACGTCCGGCATCAAGCTCGCTTTTCAGCATGTCGGTGGCTTTAACAAAACCTTCGTCATCAGGCGTAAAGGTGATGAGCTTCCATTTCAGGCTGATTTTTTTCGATGCATCCAGGAGGTGCCCCCAATCCGTGCCCGTGCCGAGAGGCGACGGGCAGAGGCGTTTGAAATCCCAGCCGCCGATCTTGCTACCCTGAAAACGCGCAAAGATGGCACAGGCTGTGGAGCCACAGTTGTTGTAGCCCTGATGGATATGCGGCATCTGCACGTAGGCAGATTTGCCGGGCTCGCATTTGCCTTGCCGTAATTCGACAAGCTTCAAGAGGTCTGCAGCTTGCTGAGCAGAAGCATTGCCGGAGGGTTGCGCAGGATGACCGGTGGGGCCGGTGGGCAGGAGTTTTGAGGCTTTGGTCCAGTTGACTTTCGCTGCGTCGAGTTCACCGGCTTGAAACTGCATTTCACCCAGCACCACTAGGCCCGAGGTATCATTCAGCTCCGCTGCACGCTCGGCAAGACGGCGTGCGAGCGCGGCATCAGGCTCGATTCCTTCACCCGAATAATAAGCCATCGCTGCACATGATGCGGCTCGTCCATGGCCGCGCTGTGCTGCTTTCTGCCACCACTCGAGAGCCTTCGGGCAATCCTGCTCCGTGCCTTGCGCGCCGAAGTAGCACTGACCGAGATTGAAAGCCGCCTGCGCAGATTCCTCCGCCGCGGATTTGAAATAGGCAAAGGCGATCTCGGGATTGCGCTTAACCACAGCACCACGCAGGTAGGTGAATCCGACAAAATCCATCGCCTCCGCATAACCAGCGTCCGCCGCAAGATGGGCCCACTTCATGGCCTCGACGTCGTCTTTGGCGACGCCCTTGCCATCTCGATAACGGATGGCGAGATCGAGCCGGGCCTTCACATTGCCGCCAGCAGCCTTGCTTTGGAGTTCAGTCAGGTCATCGGCTGCTAGGCTGGATAAGCTCATAGACAACTTGGCGTAGAGCGTGAAGAGAAATTTTTGCATTTGAGTTTAAATGTAAGGGCGTGTTTCATGAATGGAAAAAGTTCTTTGCGAACGCTTCCGAAAAATTTATTCGACTCGAATTGTTTTTCTTGATAACGGCCAGCTCATTTTCTGCCGCATGTGTCGCGGATCAATTGGATTCGGCATCGCCGGGCAGGCGACTGATCGCGCTGGCAAATGCACCCGCAATTTTCTTGGCTCCGATTGCATTCGGGAGCATGCCGTCATTCGTTAAATCCCGGGAAACATCGAACCCATCATTCGGGTCTGCCAAAACCACAGGCTGCTGCGGCGTGGAATTGGTTTGAGCGTATTGTGAAATCTTGAAATTAAGGAGTTTAACCGCTTCCTCCTTCCCCTTCGCGGAGATGACTTTTGAAAGCACGATTTTGACGTTTCCGTTTTTTGCACGGATCGCATTGATCACTTGCTTAATATTCTGAATAATCCCGTAGGACAGAGATTCGGCGTCAGCTTTGCTTGTAGCGACCTCTTGGGTTCCTAGCTGGATCATCGCGATATCGGGCACATTGTCGATTAGCAGGCGCGGCATATTCTCTGCCATCCAAGCGGAGTCCTTGCCCCAGTGACCCTCATGATCTACATCATATTGATAACTATCTGGCTCTGTCCTGTCGTCGTGGTGTTTCTTCCTGCTTCCTATCAGATCGATCTGGCGCCCGCTTTTGCGCAGCATTCCATCAAGATAGCCCCGGTAAGAAGTGCTTGAATCGAGACCTTCGGTGATGGATTCCCCAATCAGCATGATCTTCTCAGGCTCTAGGGGTGGCGCATCCATGAATTGCTGAATGAGAGACTCAATGCCCTTGGCCCAGACTTGGTATCCCTCACTGGTCAGATGGATGCCGTCGGTATATAGGCTGCCATTGATCGAGCCATCTGGCAGTAGGAACTTATCCTGCAAATTGATGTAGGCCACTTCATCGCGGTTGTATGCAACGACGGCGTTAATGGCGTTCACTTGCTGGCACTTCGCCCATTTTGTTTTATCAGCTACAGGCAGGATCGCCATCATGATCAGACGGGTCTTTGGCATGCGGCGGCGAAACACCTGGGCGATCGCCCTCTGAGCATTGGCGATGTCTGCGGGAGGACAATTGGCTCCCAAGTCCCACTTTTCCTTGCCGCCGTTGCTCTGGGTCACCCCGAGATTGTTGATGCCGCATAGCAGCACCGCGACTTTCGGTTGCTTCCCTTCGGCGAAATCCAGGTTGCCATGGGTGGTGCGGTAAAGCATCACCGGAGTGATGTCACCCGAGTTGCCCATATTGACGGGCTTGTATCGAGAGTAGTTTTCGTTCCAGACGTCCTTACCCTTGGAGCTTCCCATTGACCAATTCCAGGTAATCGAATCTCCGAAGAAAACCATCTTCGTTTCTTCAGCCTTGGACACCTCGCGGTTGACCCTTAGGAATTCCCCATTCCAGTAATCGTCCTGAATTTGCACCGGCATGATGGTGCTTGGAGATGGCGGAACTTCGTCCCAAAAATTCAGCGTCGCAGACAAGGCGTCGGATCCAAGGCTAAGCAGGATTTGAATCGATAATGCGACGGCAATGATTCGAAATTCCATCATGAGGACAAGTTAATAAATCCGGATGAGTTCCGGCGAGTCCGTCGAGGCTTCGATCGCGGCGATGGTTTCGCGGACGCACTTGGCCTTCATGAGGCCCAGATGCTTGGGGAAGTCCTTTTCGTCTTTTTCAAAGTAGTCTGCGATTTTGGTCAGCTCCGGGATGACCGATTTCGCGTGAGTGCCGTAGGAAAGTAGAATTTTCATCAGCTCCGGCGTGCGATCCTGGCTAGCCCAGGGATTCTGACTGCGCGTGTAGTTCACACATGCACTGATGCCATTCTCAATCCGATGTTTGGCTAGGACGCGGAGACCTTCTACCCGAACTCCATCGGCAAACATCTCACCGCTCGGAGCGGGATCGACAACTGCTTGAAAGATGGCGGGCAACAAGGGCTTGATGTCTTCGGCGGAGAGATTTCGATAAATAGAACCGATGCTGCCACGGGCGCGGCCATCTTGGTTCTTGAGACCGGCTCTCACCGCTTTGTAAAGCGCCTCGCGTTCCACTCCATCAAACGACCGGCTCAGCATCCCGCCACCATCGAAAAGAGCGAAACAAAGATACCGCTGCTGCATGCCGCGCGGATCATTCTCCGTGTCCACCTTGGCCAGAAGTTCCAGGAGTTCGGGCGCCGTTTTCATGGCGGGAGCGCCAATACTAGCTAGAGCCTCGGCAGCTTTGATGCGCAGCCAGAGGTCTTTATCCGATAGGCACTTCCGCAGCGCGTCGACGGCTGGTGCGCCGCGACCGCGAAGGATGGCGAGAGCCTGGCAGGCACCGTAACGGGCCTCGAGGCTCGGCGACACCAGCATTTTCACTAAAGGCGGAATGGCGACGTCCTTGCGACGGCCCAGCGCCATCGCCGCCCGCTCGCGCACCACGGGCGACCAGCTTGCTAGACGTTCCTGAAGCTGATCTTCACTGAGCTGGTCATAGGCGCTGGTGCGATCCTTGTTATTCCATCCACGCCCGTCGGTGATGAGCGTCTGTGCAGTGGCGGCGGTGAGTTGCGGGGCGATGCTGGGGCGTTTTCCCGTGAGGATAATTTTCTTCATCGGTATGGCATACGCCAGCAGATATACGCCGGTGCAGTCCCAGCCTGCGTAACTGTCATTGTCCGGTTCCGGCGGACCCAGGTGGACGAAGGTTCCGTCCCAACGGCGCGCGAGATCAAAATACCACGAGCCGAACTCATTCATCCAGGCGCCGGTCGCTTGGGAACCGGATCTGGCGACGCCCGGCATGGCCCACATGATGTTGAAAAAATTCCCGGTGTGCCCGCAATCGCGCTCCGGCCCGTGCGAGGCCACGCTCATGCGGGAGAAAAATTCCGCGCCATTTTTTTCTCCCAGCAGGTCGAACAGGACGGCGGCCATGCCGCACTTGCCATTGTCTTCATGGTTCTCGATCCATGGTTGGTGATCGCCGTAGGGAACCGCGCCTTTGCCTATATAGAACCGCATCAAGCGCGCACTCAGTTCGATGGCGTGCGACACTTCGGGATCCTTCACGCCCGCCGCGCGGGCCATTACCAGCGAGATGGTCAGCGGCACGCCGGGTGAGTTCATCATGCCGTAGCCGCCGAGACGGCCGTCGGGTTTCGCGAACCCGTGGCCCCAGGAACCGACCGCGCTTTGACCCTTGGCCGCCTCCAGCGCGAGCCGCCGCAGACCCGGCATGACTGACTGGTCGCCGGTGGCCATGACATACTCGGAGAGCAGTTGCATGACGTAGCCGTAGTTCCAGGTGCTTTTTCCTTTATCCGCGAAATCCGCCGCCCACTGGGCTTCTTTTTTTACTAACGGAAGATAAGCTGGATCACCACTCGCCAGCAACGCGAGTGCATTGATGGATCGCACGATGGGGCTTTGTTGCTGCGACGATTTTTCCATCTTCGCTGCCAGCGCCTTGCAGCCTTGCTCCAGAATGCGTTTTGACTTGGCACAATCATAAGGCGCGGTGGCACTGTAGCTGCCGAGCACGGGGAGCTTCACCACGACTTCTTCGGATTTTCCCAAGCGCCAGCGTGTCACCTTCAGCTTCCCGCCGCCCGCATCTGATTCCGCGACGGTGAGCGCTTTCCCAAACTCGGTGCGCGGGTCGTAGGAAAACGGCTTGCCGCCGACGCCGAGAATGACGTCTCCGATTTGAATAACAACATCGGCAGGAGAGTCCTTCTCCACTTTGGTGACGAAAATCTGTCGCGCATCGGAAGTCACCATCTTGTCGGAATACATCCAGCCGCGCAGTCCGGTGGCCCCGAGGTTCCAGTCGTGCTTCGCTTTTTCGGGAATGACATCCTCCTTTGTGAAGTCGGGTATCTTCAGCAGCTTGCCGCCGCCGCCGGCGAACGCGGACATGACGCAGCCGAAGAACGCGACGACGGTGAAAACAGTGAGTGTATTTTTCATTGTGATAGGCGTGTCCTGTAGTTGATTCGGTGTTTTAATGTAGAGAATTTAGAGTATCAGGCATTGCTGCGGTGCGGTGGAATTTCTCTGCGGTTCATCGTTTCTTTAGCAGCGCCTCCGCAAACGCCTTGCCCATCTGAGCAAATATTTTTGCACTGCCCAAATAGTGGTAACCACCATTGGAAGCGCCTTTGAGGGCCTCCCTGTCTTTGGGCGAAAGGACTTCCTCCAACGCGAGGTCGAGCTTCTCCTGGTCTGCTTTGGTGATGCCCTCAATCCACACATCGGTCGCGGCATAATGATCTGGAGATTTAAGGTCATATTGGTCATTGGAATAGACCGCCAAGATGTTCTTCCCCTTCTTCAGATGTTTGATCTGATCTTTTCCGAGGACGATGGCACCGTAACGCGGAATGTCCTGCCACCAACCGTAGCCGTGTATCTTTTGTCCGTTTAAATAAACGTGGAACCCTTGTCTCGCCAGAATCGCGATGCGATACGAATCGAAGTTCTGGTCTTCAACTTCAAAAGTGGTGCGCATCAGCAGAAATTCGCCCTCTCCCCATGTTGAGGGGAATTTGTCCAAGGTGATCCCGCTGTGTTTCCATACGCCTTTTCCGATGGGGGCCTTGCCTGCTGTCCATTTGCTGTCATCGAAGTCGGGCATAAACCAATTCTCCATCCCGGCTGGCAGCGTAATGTCGCGGAATCGCCTGCTGTCATATTTCTCCATCTTGTCCTTCTTCTCAGTGGGAGCAATCGTAGCGAAGCGCCAGCTCCGTTCCTCTGGCAGAGGTTTGCCGAGCGGCTTCCAGTAATTCTCCCATTTCCATTCCCTGTCGAGAGTCCCATCTTTTTTCAATGTGTGAGCCGTGCCGACGATGTTGTTATACTCGCCCTGCTTGGGTTGTGCTGCGGCAATGGTCTGATCCCAGAAGGGTGCTGTCTCCACAGCAACCACATTTCCCTTGAACTCGGGCATGTCAGCCGGTGCGGCCATGGCCTTGCGGAAGACCTCATTTTTGCCCTCACCGTCAACTCCCAGCACGCCGATCACGAATGGCATCTTCGGAGCTGACAAGTCTTTGCGAACATCGCGTATGAATTTGGCCAGCAGGTCTGAATAAAGATCGTATTTTCCGGGCACATCGGGACCTGGATAAGTCGTCCCATCCACCAGGTCGTTAAAACCCTGAAGCCAGACAAATCCGGCCAGTTCAAAGCCGGCCTTCTCGTCATATACCGGACAAACGCGCTTGGGATCTGCCAGCACCTTCTTCACATGATCGATCATCATTCGGTAAAACACACCCGAAGCGGCATCCTTATCGTCCTGCCATTTTTTCCGATCCTCGAGTTTAGGAACCCCGTGGGCTCCCTGGGGATGCTTGTCCCACTGTTCCTGAATCTGCTTGGGCAGCTTGTATTGCCCGGCACTGGGCGGACGGAATTCGGTGTTGAGTGATCTGCCGCCCCAGGCGGTCTTGATGATCAGAATGGGTTCCTTCAGCTCTTTCTCCATATAGATTCCGAAGGTGAACTCGGGACCGATCTTGCCGCCATTCTTAGTGGGTTGATCTCCGCGTGCGCCGAAGCCGGCGGTCAATTTCCCCAGTCCTTCGCCATTGGCACTGCCATCATATGGGCCGGTTAAATATGACATCCAGACCTTGTCACAGACTCGTGGCGTTCCATCGAGATTGCGCATCTCCTTGAGCAGGGGTGCCGTCAGCGGATCCTTGCCGATATAGTCGAAGGTGCTGATTGCGGCGTGTCCCTCCATGTTGGACTGGCCGGCCATGATGAATACCTTGAGCGACTTGGCGAAGGAGACCGGCGCGAGGACGCAGAGCAACGCTGCGGTTAGGATTGCTGTTGGTTTCATTTTTGTTTATTTGTTGGAATGCAGTTTAGGGCTGCTTGATCAGTTTGAGGTTCGCTTCAGCGAGGTGCTTTCCGATCAGCGCGAAGGTCTTGGCGCAACCGAGATAGTGGTATCCGGCGTTCGAGGCACCACGTTTCCACAGCGCCTCATCTGCCGGACTGATGATTTCAGCCTCGTATTTTTTAACAAATTCCTTCTTCTGCTCCTCCGTCATGTGCCCGTCTGCGTTCGCGTAATCCTTGTGTTTCGAGTTGAGATAGTGCCCCATCTGGCGCACCTTCAAACGCTTCGCATCAATCTCGTTGAGTTCATCCGACCAAAACGGCGCGGTCTGCACGGCGACTACATTGCCTTTGAACTCGGGCATGTCAGCGGGCGCCGCCATGGCTGTGCGGAATGCCACCATGCTGGAGGATTGATCCTTGAGTCCGCCCACACCCATCACACCGATCACGAACGGCATTTTGGGCGCGTTGAAGTCCTTGCGCACATCGCGGATAAAGGTGGCGAGCAGTTCCGAATACATGGCAAAGCGATCCGGTTGATTATGCCTCGGATAGACCCCGCTATCGACCATGTCATTGAAGCCCTGAAACCATGCAAATCCGGCGATCTCGTAGCCCTGCGCTGCATCATAGTTCGGCATGACTTGTTTCGGATCGGCTAGAATCTTTTTCACATGCTCCGTCATCAGGCGGTAATAGACGCCCGTGGCTGCGATCTTTTCCTCATTCCATTTCGGTCTTTCCTCGGCTTTAGGAATGCCGTGCGCCCCCTGCGGATGTTTGTCCCACTGTTCCTGGGTTTCCTTGGGCATCACATAGGGGCCGGCGCTTGGCGGGCGAAAATCGGTGTGCAAGCTCTTGCCGCCCCACGCCGCTTTGATGATGAGCACCGGTTCCTCGAACGCCGCATCCATGGCGAGACCGAAGGTGAATTCCGGCCCGATGTTCACACCGGGTTTGGTGCGATCCTGCCCCCACATCGATCCATAGCCAGTCGTCAACTTGCCATGAAGTTCGAAGTTGGTTGTGTTAGCTCCAGTCAGATACGAAATCCACACGCCTTCGCAAACGGTCGGCTTCCCGTCAGCACCACGCATCTTCTTCAGCATGGGTGCGGTGGCCGGGTCGTCACCGATGTAATCGAAGGTGCTGATGTTCGCCGGCCCTTCCATGTTGGACTGGCCGGCGAGGATGAAAACCTTGAGCGGTTTGGCGAAGGAGATTGGCGAAAGGACGCAGAGCAGGGCTGCGGTTAGGATTACAGTTGGTTTCATAGGTGTATATTGATTCATCATCTCATCTCATTTCCCCTGATAAACGTAATTGCACGGGACCGAAGAGACCGGATGGGTGAGGACCCGGGACAGGCAACTTCTGAGTGATGCGGGTCACGCGCTTTTCGCGCGGCAACTTTTCATCGCCCGCAATGCGATTGGCCCAGAGGTTGGTAATATCAATCTTCAGCTCGTTTTTGCCCGGCTTCAGAAGACCCGTCACATCAACCTTGTACGGGGGCTTCCAGAGGATCCCGAGGGGCTTGCCATTCACCGTCACCTCTGCGACGTTACGAAGCTCGCCAAGGGACAGCTCGACACGAAGATCTCCCTTGCTCCATGCCTCTGAGACCTCAAAGCTCTTGAGGTAAGTGGCGGTTCCAGAGAAATACTTGATGCCGTCATCCGGAATCGTGGTCCAGGAAACGAG
>JANNQW010000085.1:0-9864 GCA_031400955.1 Verrucomicrobiota bacterium | reverse complement strand
CCTTGCTCGACAACCAGAAGGTTCGCCGTGCCGCGCTGCGTTTGTTTGGCGAAGATCCGCGAGCGCGCACTTTCCAAAAACGTCTCTATCAACAGCAGGGCCTGTTGCAAATTTATGAAGACTACTGCCTGGAGGACGACTCCGCGTGCGAGGGCTGTCCGTTCCCTGAGAAGATAAAGGAGTGGAGGGGGGAAGGGAAAGGATGAAGGATGAAGGCGGAGGGATGAATGGAATCCCTAATTCGAACTCCGGAGCCGGAGTTTTGAGTGAGGCTCCGGGCAATTCATTTGCATCGGTGTCTTCGTCATTTTTCAGGCGCTATCTTACCGCAGTCCTTGATCTCGTTTATCCCCGCCACTGCGAGATTTGCCAGAAATCGCTGGAGGCGAAACGGAGCGGTGCCTCGCGCTGGCTTTGCAACGATTGTCTGGATAAACTGCCGCGAATCGAAGCACCGTTCTGCAAGGTTTGCGGCGAGCCCTACGAGGGAGCGATGAAAGATGATTTCCAGTGCGGGAACTGCGCGGACTTGAAGCTGCATTTTGAGTTCGCCGTGTCGGCCTGTCGCGCGCAGGATGCGGTGCGGCTGATGGTTCACCGCTTCAAATATCAGCGGCGGCTCGATCTGCGCGGCGTGCTCGCGAGCCTGCTGGCGGAGGTGCTGGATGATCCTCGGCTGGCGGTGCTCGACCGCGCTGCGTGGACACTGGTGCCGGTGCCCTTGCATCACGCAAGGGAGCGGGAGCGGCAATACAACCAGGCATGGGAACTCTGCCGGGAGTTTTCGGCAGACAGCGGATTTCCCGCGCTCAAGGCGCTGCGGCGCGTGCGTCACACCACAGCGCAGGCTTCGTTGAGCCGGCATCAGAGGATCGAGAATCTCCGCGGCGCATTCGCGATGGACCGCGCCATTCTGAAAAGAAACGTGCTGCGCGGCGGCAGTGTGCTGCTGGTGGATGATGTGCTCACCACCGGCTCCACCACCAGCGAGTGCGCGCGCATCCTTCGGCGCGAGGCTGGAGTGGAAAAGGTTGTTGTGATCACCGTGGCGCGCGGTTAAGGTCGACTCTCATCTTTTTTGCCATGGGAATTTTTAATAAACGATCTGTCGCCGACCTCGGCGAAAAGAAAAAGGACATGCCGGAGGGGCTTTGGAAGAAGTGTCCCTCGTGCGGTGAAAGTCTTTACGAGCAAGCGCTGGCGAAGAATCTGCGCGTCTGCAGCCACTGCCAGCACCACTTCACGCTGAGCGCCGAGGAGCGCATCGCGCTGGTGGCGGACGAAGGCAGCTTTGAGGAGATTGACGCCAAACTTGATTCCGTAAATCCATTGGGATTCAAAGATTACCTGGGCAAAGTGAGAGCCTATCAGGCCAAGACCGGTTTGACTGAGGCCGTAGTCACCGGCCGGGCTAAGATAGACGGGCAGCCCGTGCTGCTGGCGATCATGGACTTCCGGTTCCTCGGTGCCAGCATGGGCAGCGTTGTCGGTGAAAAAATCACACGGGCCATTGAGATGGCCACAAAGGAGAAATGCGCCGTGATCGTTTTCTCCGCATCCGGCGGCGCACGCATGCACGAGGGCATTCTCAGTCTCATGCAGATGGCCAAGACCAGCGGCGCGCTGGCCCGGCACAGCGAAGCGAAGCTGCCCTATATTTCCGTGCTGACGCATCCCACCACCGGTGGCGTCACGGCGAGCTTTGCCACGCTGGGCGACATCATTTTGGCGGAACCCAAATGCATGATCGGTTTTGCCGGACCGCGCGTGGTGAAGGAAACGACCCACAGTGATCTGCCGCCCGGCTTTCAGACCGCCGAGTTCATGATGGAGCACGGTCTGGTGGATGCCATCGTGCCCCGGGCCGAAATGCGGAGCACGTTGAGCCGATTGCTGCTCTACCTTCTTCCCAAACAGGCCGCAGCATAGGAGGGTGTTTTTCTTCATGGATGCAATGGAGAAAGTAAATAGAATCCCATCCATGCAGCGAATGCCATGAGCAACGACCGCGACACCGCCCGCATCGGTCCCAAGGCTGGCGATCCCGACACCACTTACCACACCCGGTGGGATATGGTGAACAAGGCCAAGTCAGGCGGCACTGACAAGGACTCGCTCAATGCGCTCGAGGAACTGTGCCGCATTTACCGTCATCCGGTTTACATCGCGCTGAGGCACAAGCACCTCTACTCGCATCACGATGCGGAGGATGTTGCCCAGTCATTCATCACCTGGCTCATCCATGGCGGATATCTTCGCCGGGCTGACCCCGCGAAAGGGCGCTTCCGGACTTTTCTCCTGACCTATCTCGATAATTACGTCGCCAACCAAAAGCGGAAACAATATGCCCGGAAGCGCGGTGGTGGAGTCATTCACGTCCCCGCGGAATTTCCCAGCGAGACGAATCGCGATGCTGTCGAACCCAAAGATGAAAACTCGCCCGACAAAGAGTTCGATCGCGCATGGACCCTTGCCACGTTCCGTGCTGCGCTGGACCGGCTGCGCGCGAAGTTTGCCGAGGAGAACCGGGTGGCGGAATTTGAAGCACTTCAGGATTTCGTGATCCGCAAACACGATGCCAGCGACAGTTACGCCAACGTCGCCGCCAAGCTCGGCATCAACGAAGTCGCGCTGCGGCAGCGCGTCTCGCGCTTCGCGAGAAAATTCCGCCAGGTGCTTGAGGATATCATCAAGCCGATGGTCAGCGAGGCGGAGCTGGACGACGAAATGAGTTACTTGTGGCGCTGCTTCGAGAAATAGCTCGCCGACTCATTGTCGTCTGAGTCGCAAGAACGCTCCCTGGCCGAGCGTAGCAAAGAGCACCACGCCGTCGCGCGGATCGGGTGTCATTTTACCTGTGCCTTGGTGCTTTTTTCATTTGCGGATGATTGGTTCACGTTCGACCAATTCGGACTCGAATGAGACTGCCCGGTTGACTGCCTCTCCACCCATTTTGACCTGAATATATTTAATCGTGACCAAGTGGGATTTCTTCTGCCTGGCAAGGTCGTGGGGATTGGTTTTCCAAAGCTCTTTGTAGTCCTTATTGCGCACATAGACCTCAATCTCTTTACCGGACTCAATCTGAATCTTCAGCGGGGTGTGGAGGTCAAATCCACGGGAAACAAAAAGTTTATACTGCTCAGAGTGGGCTTCATTGGCCTTGATGGATTTTACGTCAATGCCTCCAAAGTTGAGGAATTTGTAAACTGGGCGGCCTTTGACTTCCCGCACGGCCCCGGGGTTGGCGCACGCTGCCAAAGATATCAACGCGATTACACAGCATGCGGCGAGCAGGTATTTCATTTTTTGCAGAGCAGAATATTAGGCACAGCCCATGCACGGGTTCGTGCACAGCTGCATGCACAGAAGGATGGTGCCACGGGTTGATTTCACAACGCTTATGAAAGCGGACATGCAAATTTCCATCAAGGACAATCGCCTGGAAAGATGCTGAAGTTTAATATTTAGAGTATTTTAAGTAAAAGTGTAGCCGATAACTTAAGTGGAGTTTGAGGGTAGTGACGGCATCCTGCCGTCATCAGCATGGGCAATGACGGCGAGATGCCGTCACTACAACCGGCTCAAAATTATATAAAATGCTCTGAGCTGTTCGAGTTCTCAGTGGGCCAGGCGCTTTGCTGCCCCTGCGTGATTTTCTCAAAAGCGGTGACGTTGAGGCAACCGGTGCTGCAGTTGAAGTTTTACGAACGGCAAATCTCGCCACGGCGAAACCCGGTTTCGTGGACCGGGCTCATCCATGAGGCCTATGCAGATCAAAAGGCGAACCTGATCATCTTTGAAAAATCTGCACTAAAACTACTGAAGGTCAGAGTACTTGCCTGATTTGTTGGCGGCGGGGTTCTGCCCCCATGTCGATAATGTTGACACTTTTCGGTCAACATCAACTCAGCCCTTTGCAGCCGCGCGTTTCTCCTCCCACTCCGGCATCAACTCGCGCAGCTTGCGTTTAAGGCCGAGTTTTGTGGCTGCTGACATGCGGTCGATAAAGAGCACGCCGTTGAGATGATCGGTCTCGTGCTGAATGGCGCGACTCAAGAGGCCGTCAGCCTCGAGCACAATGGTCTCGCCGTTCAACAGGGTGAGCGTGGCTTTCAACTTCTCCGGGCGTTTGATGTTTTCTCTCAGATCAGGGAAGCTCAGGCAGCCTTCCTCGTTCACGGACTTGGCCTTTTCGAATTCGAGCTTCGGATTGATGAAAATGAGCGGACAGATCTCTGAAACTTTTCTATCCTCGCCGTTCACCCGGCAATAAGTGACGCATTCTTCGTCGTGCGATACGTCCACGATGGCGAGTTGCACCGGCGCGCCGACCTGCTGCGCAGCCAGGCCGACACCGTGCGCCGCGCGCATCGTCTCCAGCATGTTCGCGGCTAGCGCCCGGATTTCATCGGTAACTTGTGTCACCAGTTTGCCCTTCGAGCGCAGCACGGGGTCGGGATAAAAAATGATGGGGAGGATCATGTCGGGAAAAGATACAAGATGCAAGACTGGAAGATTCAAGCCAAAACACCATTCTGCTTTGCCTGCCCCTGATCTGGGTCCCGCTCTTGCGTCGTGCTAGCTTGATTCTTGAATCTGTGCCGCAGCGCGCTGGATTCGCGCGGGGACATCACTGACCGACCAACCGGCAGCCTTGAGCGCGTCCCAGACTTTCACCAGGAGGCCCAGCGGCGTGTCCTGGTCGGCCTGCAACTCGAGCTTCACGCCCGGCAGTGTGGTCTTCATTTCTTTGAGCGCCACGGCCAGCACGGACTCGATGACTTCATTGCCGTCGAGGAAGATCTTTTTGTCCTTGGTGATGGAAAGAGTCTTGCGCGCTTCCTTCTGCGGCGATGCGGCACCGAGTGCATTGGACTGCGGGAGGCTGATCTGGAGATGATTAACCTTATCCGCCTTGTTTTTGAAGGTGGTGGTGGCAATGAAAAACATCAGCAGCACCACCAGGATGTCCACGAGAGGGACGATCGGGATGATCGGTGTCGGCTTTTTCTTCCGGCGGAGATCCATGGCTCAACGTTTCAGGGTATCGAGCGGTGAACGGCGCACTTCGAAGTGCCGGTGGAAGTCGTGGATGGCCCGCCGCAGAATAATCTCCATGCGCACGGAGATGGCGTCGAGCTTCCGGCTGAAGTAGCCGTGAGCGATCACGGTGGGCACGGCAACAAGCAGACCCGCGATGGTCGTGTTGAGGGCGATAGCGATGCCGCGTGCGATTTCGCCGGGGTCGGGCTCGGACCCGGCACCGGTGCCCAAACCGCGGAACACAACGACCAGGCCCATAATGGTGCCGAGAAGTCCGATGAGCGGCGCGATGGTGACGATGACTTCGAGCAACGGCACACCCGCTTCCAACCGGTGCACGATGCCGCGTGCGGCAGTTTCGCACGCTTCGTTGTTCTCTTCGCGCGTTTCGTGCTTGCCGGAGATGGCGATGATCCCGAGTTGCGCGGCCACGCTGCCGTCCGCTTCCAGAATGTTTTGCAGCGGCGAGATGTCGCCCTTGGTGGCGTAGCGTTCGATGTTGCGGATTTCCTCTTCGATCGGTTCAGGAAACAAGAACCGCCAGCGGAGCTGAAGGCCCTTGAGGATGACGAGTGTCACCGACGCAAATGAACAGGCGATGATCATCATCATGGGAAGTCCGCCGTCACTGATGAACTGGAGGAGCTGGGAGAATCCGGAGGTGGCGAGGAGGGGTGTCAGGAGCATGATTTTAGAGACCAATGAGGAAATTAATACCGGCGGAGAACCGGCCTTTGTCGTGCGATGTTCGCAATTCGCGAGGCATGGGCGGGATCTTGGCGCTTAGGATGGACTTAACCGCGACGGATTCCAGCACGACATTGTCTTTGTCGGAAAGAATGGTGATGTCGTCGAATTTCACGGAGCCGTCGGGGCTGACAAAGAAGTGCACGGTGAAGATGCCGGGCTTGGCGAGGTCGCGTTGCGGGCCGACGAGTTTGTGCCACTTGATGCCGACGGCTTTTTGAATCTCCGCCATGTATTGACCCTCGACAGTCATGGCCGCGTTCACTGCGTCTTCCGCGCCGCGGTCGCCGATGGAGCCACGCATTTCCGCGACGCGCGTCTGCGGCTGGAAGGCATCCTTTTCCGGGCGCGCGGTGTTGGCCACGGGCCGGGTGGAAGCTGTCGCGACAGGGATCGCTTTGGGCAGCGGTTCCTCCTCATTGGGCGCCTTGAGCATGGGTGAGGCGTCAGCAACCGAACCCGGTTTGCTAATCTCGAGCGGAAGCCGTTCTCCGGGTTCCTTTGCGGGATGTTCCGGCGGCGACTCTTCTTTCTTTGCGACGCTTTGCTTTTCCGGCGGCGCAGGCGGTTCCGGAGGTGAGTTGAAGGCACTGTCGTTCTTCGGCTGCCCGTCTTTGTATTCGCGATTGGCCAGATCCATGGTCGGCAATTTCACACCGGTGGTCGTCGGCAGGGGCGCGGTGGCGTCTGGCGAAGGGGCAGATTTTGCCGAGGCAACCGTGTTGCGGTCAGAAATGAAGGAGGCATTCGCCGGAGCGGTGGCGGACTCGGGGTTCTGGGAAGTGCGGATGAACTGCTGCGAATCTGGCTGCTTCGCCGGCGCGGGTTCCGGTTCTGCCGGTATCACGTTTTCGGCAAACATCATCGTGACCACGGGCTCGGCCTCCATCATCTTGCTCACGGGCTCGAAGCTCAACCAGATCGCCAGGCTGACAAACAGCAGTAGGTGCAGAGCCAGCGAGCCGGCGACGCCTAAACTGAGGGTTTGTGATTCTGTCGTAATTGTCACAGCCCGCAACATGCATCGCAGCAGTCGCTCAATCAACCCTCTTTCCGCCTTCTGGAAAAATTTCCGCTGGTCCGCGCATGATGGAACAGCCATTGCTGCGCATAGCCGCGATAAGGGCCAAAGTGCTCCCATGCGAAGACGCGCAGCGCCTTCGACGATGGCTGACGCCGGGCATTCGCGAAGTAAAGCTCGCGCAATACACGTTCGATCCACACGTCGATCGGGAACGCGCCGAGCCGTTCCCAGGCGAAAAGCAGCGAGCACTGCGCGATCTTCGGCCCCACCCCTGGGAGTTCGCACAGTTTTTCCAAGGCCGCCGCATCTTCGAGTTTTGCGACCTCGTCCAGATCAAATGCTCCCTCCGCGATCTGCATGGCAGTTTGATGCAGGAACTTCGCGCGATAACCCAGCCCGCAGGCACGAAGCGCGGACTCACCCGCACGCGCCAACGCGGTTGGCGTGGGATAGGAGAACAAGTCCACGCCGTTGATGGTGGCGATTTTGGTTCCAAACCTCGATCGCAGAGCCAGCGAAATTTGCCGGATGTGCGCCACTTGCTTGAGTGATGAGGTGATGAAGCTGGCGAGGCATTCCCAGCGCGGCTGACGCAGAATGCGCAGCCCTGGAGCGAACTTCAGAGCCCGGCGCAGCGGCTTGTCATCCTTCGGCAGCGTGCGGCGGATTTTTTTCAGATCGTGATCCAACGCCAGGTAGCGGCGCGCAAGTTCCGTCCCGCCCGCCTGCACACAGAGCGTGTCAGGTTTCGGCTGCGAGACCATGAGCGGCTGGTCACCGATCAGGCCAAAGAACACCCCGCCCTCACGGTGCCAGTGAAAGACCTGGCCGCTCTCGAGTGTGGCAGCGAGATTAAATTCATCGACAACAAGCGTATCCGTGGCATCCACAGTCAGCACCCTGCCGCGACTAATGCTGAACACAAGCCCTTGTGCCCTGTCTCACTACGCACGAATATGAAAGCCCATCTTCTCTTTGCCCTTATGAGCGTCGTCACCCTTTCCGCCGTCGATACTTCAGCCACTGAAACCGCCCTGTTCGGTGGCGGCTGCTTCTGGTGCGTCGAGGGAACTTTCCAAATCGTGCCCGGTGTGACCAAGGTTGTCAGCGGCTATGCCGGCGGGCATGTGGATAATCCGACCTACAAGCAGGTCTGCAGCGGTGAGACCGGACATGCCGAGGTGGTGCAAGTGACCTTCGATCCGGCCAAGGTTACGTTCCGCGAATTGGTGGATCTGTTCTGGTATATGCACGATCCCACCACGCTGAACCGCCAGGGCCACGACAGCGGAACGCAATACCGATCGGCAATTTTCACCACCAGCGAAGCCCAGAAGAAGGATGCCGAGGCCTCGATCGCCGCGCATCAAAAGGAATTCGGCGGCGGCATTGTTACTGAGGTCAAAGCACAGCCGAAGTTCTACCCCGCTGAGGAGTCCCATCAGAACTTCGTGAACGACAATCCCGACCAGGGCTATGTCTGCTCGGTGGCCAAGCCCAAGATTGAGAAGTTCAAAAAGAAGCTTGCTGAAATAGCGGCGAAGCAGGGGAAGAAATAACAGTCGATGAGTGTCCGTTGCCTCATCTTCAGCGTCATTCTCGCCTGCTGCAGTTTTTCACCTGCGGCCTCCGTTGAGATCCTGCCGACACCCGGACAAGGCATCCAGCCCCGCGCACTCGTTGCGCCGGATGGCTCGCTGCACCTCGTTTGGTATCAGAATTCGGACAAGGCCGGGGACATCTGGTATGCGAAGCATCTCGGCGGAAAGAACTTCTCCGAGCCCGTGCGGGTCAACAGCGAACTCGGCACTGCAGTCGCCATCGGCACCATCCGCGGAGCCCAGGCCGTGATCGGCAAGGGCGGACGCGTCCACGTCGTGTGGAACGGCGCCATGAAACAGAAGGGCGACCATGCCCCGCTCTATTACACGCGGCTGGCCGGTGACGGGAAATCCTTCGAACCGCAGCGCGGGATGTCCGGCGACTGGATCATGGATGGAGGGGGAGCAGTGGCGGCGGATGCCAAGGGTCACGTCCACGTGTTCTATCATGGCGGGAAAGGCGACGGCATGGGCGAGGCTGCCCGCCGCGTGCTGGTGCGCAGTTCGGCGGACGACGGCAAATCATTCGATGCCGAGCGCGTCATTTCGCCTGACGGTGCCGGTGTCTGCGGTTGTTGCGCCATGCAGGCGATTGCGACCGACGATGGCACCGTCATGGCGCTTTACCGCACCGCTTCCAACGGCGGAAAGCAGCGAGACATTGTTTCCCTGGCGTCGCACGATCATGCGAAGACATTTGCCCACACCATCATGGACCGGTGGAGCATCGCAGCCTGCCCGATGAGCAGCATGAGCCTTGCCGCCAGCAGCCGCGGCATCCTCGCGGCCTGGGAACGTGACGGCCAGATTTACATCGGACCGATTGGCAACTCAAACTCCGCGGCGATGGTCTCGCCCAGTGGCACGCCGGGCCACCGCAAACACCCCGTCCTGGCTGTGAAAGGTGATGATGTCCTGGTCGCTTGGACCGAGGGCACTGGTTGGCAAAAGGGTGGTAGCATGGGCTGGCAGATTCTTCGAGGCAGTCCGCTGGCACCGACAAACACATCCGGGCGTGCTCCCGGTGTGAAGGTCTGGAGTTTCGTCTCCGCCGCACCCGCGAAAGACGGATTTGTCATCGTTCAATAAGGATGAGATCGCCTGCGGCGTTGCGAATAGCCGGTTGTAGTGACGGCATCTTGCCGTCATTGCCCATGCTGATGACGGCATGGATGCCGTCACTACATCAAACGTCGCTCACGTTATCGGCTACATTTTAAATTAAAATGCTTAGCCTAAAAGGGAAAACGAAGCGTGCTAAATGAATTCCTTTAATAGCAAAAACTCCAAATTTCGCGTGTTTCGCGGGCAATCCACCTCCGTTTTTAGGATTAAATGCAGCCCGGTCGGAGTTGTCCCAGTGCGCGTGCCAGAGACGGGCAATGAGGGTTTATCTCCTGCGACGACGCAGGATCATGGCGGCGAGTCCTAGAGCAAGAAGCAAAC
>JANNQW010000084.1:0-11536 GCA_031400955.1 Verrucomicrobiota bacterium | reverse complement strand
AGTCTGGTGAATATCGGAACCCATTCATTTCGTGTTATTTCGCGTGTTTCGCGGGCAGTCGAATCCCGCTTTTAGGTTTAGGTATTAAAAGATGTTTTTAGGGTAAAAAACGAAAATCGACCAGTATTTTACTGAATATGGATGCAGGAGGCAAGGTTTATTACGGCGGATTTGCGAATACTATGTGGTTACTTAGCAAGGGTTGAGGTTGAGGCGCGAAGTAGATGAGGTGAAGCGGAGGGCTGCGTGAGGCACTTGAATCTGGTTACTGCTTGCTCAGAAGGCGTATGGGACATCCGCCACCACTGTCTACTGACTTCCGATTCACGAGGCGTATGGGACATCCGCCACCACTGACTGCTGACTTCCGGTTCACGAGGCGTATGGGACATCCGCCACCACTGTCTACTGACTTCCGATTCACGAGGCGTATGGGACATCCGCCACCACTGACCTCCGACCTCTGACCTCCGACTTCCGACTTCCCCTCATTCTCCGCCAACGGCATACCGCGTGAAGCGGCGCACGACGAGGTTCTCGCCGAGTTCGGAGATCTTGCTCTTCACCAGGTCGGTGACGCTGACGTCCGGATTCTTGATGAAGGGCTGTTCCATGAGGCAGTAATCCGCGTAGAACTTGTTCATTTTCCCCTCGACGATCTTCTCGATGACGTTCGCGGGCTTGCCAGTGACCTGTCCGGCGCCGATCTCACGCTCTTTAGCGATGATGTCCGCAGGGACTTCGTCGCGCTGGACGTAGCGCGGGCTGGCGGCGGCGATGTGAAGGCAGAGGTCTTTGACGAGGCCTTGGAAGTTTTCGTTCTTGGCCACGAAATCGGTTTCGCAGTTCACCTCGATGAGCACACCCACGCGGCCGGCAAGATGGATGTAGGAGGAGATGACGCCTTCCTTGGTGGCGCGGTCGGCTTTGCCTTCGGCTTTGGTGATGCCCTTTTTTCGAAGGAAAATTTCAGCTGCTTCGAAATCGCCCTGAGTTTCAGTGAGGGCCTTCTTGCAATCCATCATGCCAGCGTTGGTTTTCTGACGGAGTTTGTTGACGAGTTCAGCGGAGATGGCGGACATGAGTTGGGAAGTGAAAAGTGAAAAGGTTTAAGAGTTGAAAGGTTGAAAGGTTGAAAGGTTGAAAGGTTGAGGAGTGAGCGTTGAAGCGGGATAGCTAAACCCTTCAACAGATCAAAATTTAAACTCCACAAACCTTAAACATTTCAACCGTTCAACCCGCCTCTGGCGTTTTATTTCGCGGTCGCGGCGATGATGGGGTCGATCAGCTTCTGAAGAATGACGCGGATGGAGCGGATGGCGTCGTCGTTGGCGGCGATGGGATATTCGATGAGATCCGGGTCGGCGTTGCTGTCCACGAGGGCGACGATCGGGATGCGAAGGCGGCGAGCCTCGGCCACGGCGATGTGCTCGCGGGCGCTGTCAACGATGACGACGGCGTCGGGGAGGCCGTCCATGTAACGGATGCCTTTGAGGTTGCGCTCCAGTTTGGTCTTCTCACGGCCGAGCGCGGAGATTTCCTTTTTGGACATGGCTTTGTATTCCGGAAGCTTCGGGAGGTCGTCGAGCCAGTTCCAGCGCTTGACGCTTTTGCGGATGGTTTCCATGTTGGTGAGCGTGCCGCCGAGCCAGCGGTGGTTCACGTAAAATTGTCCGCAGGCTTCCGCGGCCTGTTGCACGGCTTCTTGTGCCTGACGTTTGCAACCGACAAAGAGAATGCGCTTCTTTTTTGCGGCGAGATCGCTCAGGAAATTGGCGGCGGCGTCAATCTGACGGAGCGTCTCCTCGATGTTAAGGATGTGGATGCCGTTCCGGGTTTCGAGGATGAAACCCCGCATCCGGGGATGCCAGCGACGGGTTTGGTGGCCAAAATGGACACCGGCTTCGACGAGTTCAGTAAGCTGTTGATAGGACATGTATTTTGCTTTGCCTGGCTGCCGCACAGACTCCGTTCGGGGAGTCCGCTCAATCTAGGAGATTGATCCGGCCGCTTCAGCGGTTTGAGGTTGGTTGAATGAACCCTCATCCACTTGGACAAGGGAGCGCAGAGGATACCGAGCCGAGGACTGCCGGCAAGTATTTTTTGCCGAGACTCATTCTGGAAAACACCATGAGCGGACTTTTGACAGGATTAACAAGGTTAACAAAATAGGGGTCACGAAGAAACGATCATTCATCCATTTGGCAAGCGGGCTCTCATTTGCCATCTCCTCTCCCCTATCCTGCTTATCTTGTTAATCCTGTCCAATTTCTGCTTTTAGGCTTATCGCTTTTTGTTGTCATCCTTCTTATCAACCTTCTTGTCATCCTTCTTGTCATCCCCGCGACTCGACCGCGTATCACGACTGCTGGAACCTTGATTCTGCTTGGGCTGTTCCACACGCTGCGGAACCTCGCGGCGAACCTGAGGCTGAGGATCTTGGCGTTGAATGGGTTGAATCTGTGGGGGCGCAACTTGACGCTCCACTTTCGGGGCGATTTGCGGTGTATCATGGCGTTCAACCACGCGCGGAACCTCGCGGCGTTCGATGGGTTCCACTCTTGGCGCGATTTGCGGTGCGTCATGATGTTCGGTTACGACCGGCACCGGCATGGGCTCGCGATATACGCGGGACGGGGCTTGCTGCTCAAAGTGGACGCGGGGCTGCTCCTTTTTCTGCTCTTGCTTCGCCGGCTGCACAGGCGGGTCGTTAATCGGCTGCGGGACTCGATCCTGATGTGAAGTTTGCTTCGGCAGACCGATGATTTTTTTATCTTCAGTGCGCGCCGGCTGCACGGGTCGGGTCACCACATCGCGATTCGAGGCTTCGTGTGGCGCACGGACTTTTTCCAGATTTAATTCCTGCTTAGGAATTTGCGGGCTGCGGATTTCGAGGCTGGACCCTTGGGTGCTCGATGTTGACAGAGGCAGTTCTTTTTTCTTCACAACGCGTGACTTTCGGGAGTCAACCACATGGGGATCCACTGGATGAGTTTTGTCGGGCTCCTTCCACTTTCCGGCATCGCGCCGCTGCCAGCCTTCCGCACCGTGGCGGTAAATTTCGCCGTGCTGTCCGGCGCGCACGTCCTGGTCGAACTGTTTGGACGAAGAAGCCGCCACATGGCCGAGCGACACGACTTGCGGCTTGATTTCAGTGTGCTTTGAAACTTCATTTTTCTTCGGCTCGCGATGGCGGAGGCTTTTTACAACATCGTCCGAATGCGTGACGACCTTGCCTTTCCAACTTGAAAATGCGACGGTGCGACCGCTGCTTCCTCGCCAGTGATCACGTTCGAAGCGCCCGCCCCAGCGTTCTGAATCCGTGCGGCACAAGGAGCTGCCGTTGCCCGTGTGACGGAACCAGCTGGTGTGCGCCACGCGGTCGCATTCACGGACGAATCCCCTGCGCGGCACATAACGGCAGCCCAGGCCGTAGGTCCAGGAATGGCCGCTATAATAGTTTGACGAAACGTAAGCCGAATAAGTCCAGCCGGTGCCGTAGACGCAGACGCGCGAGAATGAATCCACATAAGTCCCCCAATATCCCGGCGTGCAACGATAGACCACGTGACCGGCATCGAAGTTATCGATCTCACAGAACCTCGTGTGATACAAGGGGCACGAAGGCGGCATCAAATAAATCTCGCGGGGCAGCACCGTCGCACAGCGCCATGGCGCGCCGAACGCGGCATCAGCGACGAACCACAGTCCGTCCTGGCAGCAATAATATAGCCCGCCCGCATAAATCACGGCGGCGGTGGTGTTGATCGCATAAGTCAGGCTGATGCCGGGCACGCTCTCGAAGACTGGTGCGCCATCATATTCCACGCGAATTTGCGGAGCCTCTTGAACATTCACGCGCGCATAAGTGGGAATCTGCGCCTCTTTGACCGCCTCCTCCGCCTCGCGAGTCCCGGCTACGCTCGCGCGCACGTCCGCCGATGCGTCATCCGTCGGAATTTGCGCGAACTCAGCGGGCAATTCGTTGTGCGGCACATAAGTCCACGGTCCGGTCAATTCAGCGGACACAAACCAACGGCCCGAAATCAGCACATAGAACACACCTTGATCGGAATGAAAAAACAAAGGCGACCGCGTGTTGCTCACGCGCACCAGCGGCAATTCGCCAACGCGGTCGTATTTCGGTTTCCCGTCAAACTGGATCAGCTCAGTGGGCGTCTCGCTCATCACCACCTCGGGCACGCTGACAATCGCCCCGGCTGCGGGCCAGGCATTCTTCACCGCCAAAGCGACGGGATGATCCGCTGGAATGCGCTCAAATCCGGGGGGCAGCGAGTTCGCCGGCGACCAAGGCCCGGCCCAGCCCGCCGCTTGCAGCCAAAAGCCATCGTTGGTCAGCAGATACAGTGTTCCGCTGTTTTCCAATTGAAGCAGCGTCGCGGGCGTGTTCACCGCTGCGGCCAGGCCGGCGCCAGGAATACTGCGGAAGACCGGCTTACCATCAAATGCCACCAGCACTGTGTTTTCAAAACGCACGATAACCTTGGGTGCCTTGGTCTGTGTCGCCGTGGTCACGGTCACCTTGGTAATCACGTCGTCCGACGGCACGGCGGCGAGCAGTTTATCGAGCGGCACTTTGAGCGGCTTTTCGGGCGCCAGCGCGTTGATGATGCGGGTGAACTCGGCGAGCTTGTCCGGGGCATCGGTTACTTTGACATCACTCGCGGAAAAGTTAAACAGAGTCACGGTGCGCGTCTCGGTGTTCGCCAGAGCCTCAGCGTGCGCGGCGAAAGAACCGTAGATCACCTCCTCGCCGCTTTTCAGCTTGATGCCGGCAGCGATGCGAGCGTCGAGCGTTGAGTCCTGCCACTTCTCGATGCGGGGTTCATAAACGATAACTTCCGCGCCGTCCACGGTGTAAGAGCGCGGCCAGGGTTCGTTATCAGGAGCAATCTGCGCGTGCAATATTTGTCCAAGGATCGCCAGAACGGAGAAGACGTATGTTTTCATGAGATCAATAGAGTGGTGGTTCCTGATCTCCCCGGCGCGGCGTTCGCTGTTGCCGTCATCCACTGCCTGTTCATCACGCAACGCGTGTGAACGGTGATGGATGCGAACCGCAAATTCAAAACGCCGGGAAAGGTCATCTGCCATCTGACGCAAGCGCTTGAAAGTTATTCAACCTCCATTTTGTGAAGTTCGAGCACACTTGCCAAGCCCAGCGAGTCCGTTCATCCTACCTCATGCCCCGCCTCGACCAGCTTCTCGCCTCCCTCGGCCACGGATCGAGACGCGAGGTGCGGGCTTTGATGGACGCTGGAAAGGTCACTGTTGCCGGAGTTGTGGCCAGGAAACACGACGTCAAAGCAAACGCGCATGATGTTCTGGTCGATGGCATGGCGCTCGAAGCTCCGGACGGACTGCTCGCGATCTTCCATAAACCAACCGGTTGCGTCTGCACGCACGCCGATGGCGAAGGGCCGACGATTTACGAGCTTCTGCCCGCGCGCTGGCTTCGCCGCAATCCACCCGTCACCAGTGTCGGCCGCCTTGATAAGGATACCAGCGGCCTCATCCTCATCACCGACCGTGGTGAATTAGTTCAAAAATGGACTTCACCAAAGTCGGATATAGAAAAAGTCTACGAAGTGGAGGTGGACAAGGTGCTCTCGCCGTCATTGATCGAAATCTTCGCGAGCGGCACCGTCCTCTTACGCGGCGAGGAGAAGCCCTGTCTGCCGGCGAGGCTGGAGATCATCGATGATGTCCATGCGCGACTCACGATCACCGAAGGTCGCTATCATCAAGTGCGCCGTATGTTCGCCAGCCAGGGCTGGCACGTGGAAAAACTCCATCGCGCGCGGTTTGGCGCATACGAGTTAGGCGATCTCAAGTCTGGCGAGTGGTGCTTTATCAATGCTTGATGCCAAGCTTGCGGAGGCATGGCGTCCCGCTATATTACTGGATATCATGAGTACACTCCTTGAAGTTGAGGCGGTCGTCCCGCAGTTCTCGGTAGAGGAACTGGCGGAGTTGGAAAAATTTGTCCACACAACCCGCCGTCAAAAGGAACAGGCCACGAAGCACAGTTTGCTCGATTTACCCCGCTTCAGTGTCGGCAGTATTCTTCGTCCAGTGTCGCCGGACGACGATCTGCTCGGTGAGATGCTGGAGGGCCGAAGGCTGTGACGCATGGCATCGACACTAGTTTTCTGATTGCTGTCGAAATCGCGGAACACGCACATCATGCCGAAGCACGGCGTTTGCTCACCGAGTTGATCGCCAAGGGCGACCGCGTTGCCATTGTGCCTCAGGTGCTCGCCGAATTCGTCCATGTGGCGACAGATCCGCGACGGATCAGGTTCCGTTCCCAATGGACATCGCCCTGCAACATTCCGAGCGTTGGTGGAATGCCAGGGAAGTGAATCAGGTGATGCCCGCCGATTCGGCTGTTACCCTTTTCCACGAATGGATGCGACGCCATCATCTTGGCCGCAAGCGAGTGCTCGATACACTGATGGCCGCAACCTATCGGACTGCGGGCGTCAACTCATTGCTGACGCTGAACTTCGATGATTTCGCAATATTCGACGGGTTTGCACACTACTCTGACCCGTGATGCCTAATCGCCTGTAGGCGTGCGCTTCTGATTTGAAAGAAATCTCTCAGCGCTTCGATAGAAAATATTCCAAGCTGTCCACCAGCGCCTCCCAACTGGCATCGATGATGTTCAGGCTCACGCCGACTGTGCCCCATTCATTTTTCCCGTCGGTGCTCTCAATCAACACGCGGGTTTTCGCGGCGGTGCCAGTCGTGCTGTCGAGGATGCGCACTTTGTAATCGCAGAGAGTCACTTGCTCGATCTCGGGATAGACTTGCCTCAACGCTTTGCGCAGGGCCCGGTCGAGCGCATTCACAGGGCCGTCTCCCTCATCCACCGTGTAACAGGCCTGGCCGTTGAGTTCGATTTTTACAGTAGCCTCGGTGTATTCAAAGCCGCGCTCGCCGTGGGTGCGATGCGTGGTGTGATACTCGAGCAGCTTGAAGCTGGGCTTATAGAGTCCGAGTTCCTTGCGCAACAACAGCTCAAACGAAGCATCGGCAGTTTCGTATTCGTAGCCGTCGTTCTCGCGATTCTTCACGATGTCGAGAATGTTGCGTGCTTCATCGCCGCGCTTGAGATCGAAGCCAAGTTCCCTGGCCTTGTTCAAGATATTGTCCTGACCGCTGAGGTCGCTCACCAGGACGATCTGACGATTGCCTACGCTTCCGGGCTGAACGTGCTCATAGCTGCGCGCCAACTTTTGCACCGCGTTCACATGCGTGCCGCCTTTGTGAGAGAACGACGCGCTGCCGACGAAGGGCGCGCGCGCGAAATGGGGGAGGTTCGCCATGTCATCCACAAACTTCGAAAGAGCGGTGAGCTTCGTGAGATCGGGCACGACATGGATTCCCATCTTCAACTGCAAGTTCGGGATCACAGTCGTGAGGTTGCAGTTGCCCGTGCGCTCGCCGTAGCCATTCATCGTGCCTTGCACCTGCACGGCTCCAGCCTTGGTGGCCGCCAAGGCGTTGGCGACACCGCAGCCGGCGTCATCATGCGAGTGGATGCCGATCTTGGCTCCTGAGAATTTCGCACGCACTTTGCTGACGATCTCCGCGATTTCATGGGGCAGGCAGCCGCCGTTGGTTTCACAGAGCACGAGCATGTCCGCGCCGCCATCCAGCGCGGCTTGCAAGGTGGAAAGCGCGTAGTCGGATTCGTCCTTGAAGCCGTCAAAGAAATGCTCCGCATCGTAGAGCACCTCGCGCCCGGCTTGCTTGCAGAATTGCACGGTGTCGCGGATCATGGCGCGATTCTCCTCCGGCGTGGTGTTGAGCACTTCGGTCACGTGCAGCAGCCAGCTCTTGCCGTAAAAGGTCACCACTGGCGTTTCCGCTTCCAACAGCATCTTCACCTGCGGGTCATCCCCAGCCTTGATATCCTTGCGGCGCGTGCTGCCAAAGGCGGCGATCTTCGCGTGCTTGAATTTTTCTTTCTTCGCGAGTTCGAAGAACTCCACGTCCTTGGGATTGCTGCCGGGCCAGCCGCCCTCGATGTAATCAATGCCGAAAGCATCAAGCTCGTGCGCGATGCGAATCTTGTCGCGTGAGGAGAAGTTCACACCGGTTCCCTGCGTGCCGTCACGCAGGGTGGTGTCGTAAAGGGAAACGTTCATGGAAGGGAAAGGAATAAGTGAAAACGGAAAAGTTGAAAGGGAGAAATGCCAGAAACCAGCCGGGCATGACGCTCCTCTATTGAGGAGCAAAAGTCGCGGGAAATCAGGGTTCCGGCAACGACGCGTGTTGACGCGCGTCCATGATTGAGACGCACCCAACCATGGGATCAATTGCGAGCGGGCGCGGTTTAGCCTAGGCGCTTACCGCAGCCAGCTCCACATTAATTCGGCTGCCGTTCCGGTCGAAGTGGACTTTTCCGTCAACGAGCGACCAAATGGTGTGGTCGCGTCCCATGCCGACGTTTTTGCCGGGCTTCCATTTCTGGCCGCGCTGGCGGGCGATGATGTTGCCGGCGAAGCAGACCTGCTCACCGTAAATCTTGATGCCGAGCCGCTTACTCTTGCTGTCGCGGCCGTTCTTGACGCTGCCTTGTCCTTTTTTATGTGCCATGGGGAACCTCCTGGAGTGGAATAAAAGTTACGCGTTGATCGCGGTGATTTCGAGCTTGGTCAGATTCTGCCGATGACCCTTCTTGCGGTGATAGCCTTTGCGGCGCTTGAATTTGAAGGCGATGACCTTCGGGGCCTTGAACTGTTTCAGGACCGTGGCCACCACGTTGGCACCGCTGACGAACGGAGCGCCCACCTTGAGACCCTGGCCCTCACCTGCGGCCAGAACGGTGTCAAAGGTGACGGAGTCGCCCTCATTGAGTTCGAGTTTTTCGACGTCGAGCTTTTCGCCCACAGAGACGCGATACTGTCTGCCGCCGGTTTTGAAGATTGCGTATGCCATAATGCCAGAAGGAATAGAGATTGTCGGTTCCCAACGCGCGGGGCGCGAGGGGCGGAGAGACTTGCACAAACTTGGCCGTCCGGCAAGGATTTTTTAATGTTCTCAGATCAAGCGCTCCGCCAAGGCGATGTCCGCCGGGTGGGTGATCTTCAAATTTGGCAGCGCATTCTCCACCACGAAGACCTCCGCTCCGAGGTGTTGCACGGCGGAAACCTCATCGGTGACGTGCAGTCCGTCGCGCATCACAAGCTCATAGGCCTCACAGAGCAGTTCGCGGTCGAAAACCTGCGGAGTCTCCATGATCCATGCGTGTGCGCGGTCGATGGAACCCGTGATGACGCCGTGCTTGTCCGCGCGTTTCAGGGTCTCGGTGACCGGTCGCGCGCAGGCGACCGCTTTGACCTCGCGGGCCTTTTCGATGCAGCGCGTGATCTGCTCCGGCGAGATCAAGGGCCGCGCCCCATCATGCACGGCGACGATATCAGTTTGCGGGGAGAGTTGCTTCAAACCCTCGTGCACTGAAAGATGGCGCTCCGCTCCACCGGCACAGAGGGAGACCGGCTTGCGAAAGGAACCAAGGTCAATCCATGACTGCACCAGATCGCGCACCACATCGCCGCCGACCACGCAGATCGTGTCGACGGCAGCGCAGGCATCAAAAGCATCGATGGTGCGTTGCAGCACCGGTTTGCCCTGCAAGGGCGCGGTCAATTTATCAAAGCCCATCCTCCGACTGCTGCCGGCGGCGACGATTAATGCGGTGGTGTGGTTTTTCGTTCTTGGTTCTTCGTTCTTGGTTTCCATGACGATGCGGGTGATTTGTTGCAACGAAGAACCAAGAACTAATAAACAAAGAACCTAAGCAAGCCTTTTCGAGACTTCGGCACTCAGCGTTTTGTTGTCGGCGGCACCGGCGGTGCGTTCCTGAAGAATTTTCATCACCCGGCCCATGTCTTTCTTCGTCGTGGCACCGGTCTCGGCGATCACGGCTTCGATGAGCTTGATTAAATCGCCCGCGTCCATGGCGGCGGGGAGATATTTTTCCAGCACGGCGATCTCTGCCTTTTCGACATCGGCCAGATCCTGGCGATTGGCGGATTCATACGATTGCAGGGAGTCCTGGCGTTTCTTGATTTCGCGGCGCACCACGATGATGGCGTCCTGATCGTCGAGGTCCGAGTCCGCGCCGAGTTTTTCGATGGCGGCATATTTGATGGCGGACTTGAGGGCGCGCACCACGTTGAGGGCCACCGTGTCCTTGGCGCGCATGGCGGATTTCATGTCTTCAACGATGCGGGCGGAGAGGGAGTTCATGGGATGCGGGAGATAAGGTGGGATGATGAATTGCCAACTTTACACAAGGAGACCTGCGCAACAAGGATTCTGTTTATGGTCCCAATCCCCAAAGGTAAAGATATACGTTAAGAGCAGAATTAAAAGCAGGCCAATGATCCGCCAACCATCCGAGAGGATAATAAAAAGTTTGAAACAAACCAGGCGCTATGGAGCTATGCATCTGCTTCTCAAACACCCATAAAACCGGACCTACGCTGAGCACATAAAGAACCGGCAATGCGACCACGATCGTGACCCACAAAGTCGTGCGGTTCGGCTGCTCTTCCATAACATTCAGGCTGCTGGTATCATCGCAGCCACGATCTCATCAGCCCGAAGCAGCGGCAATGAGTAATGTCCATCTTTGGGCGTGACGGTGAAGATTGCGCCCGGCACCAGTGCGGCGGTCTTCTGCGCGAGCCCCAGCGGGATGTTCCAGTCTTCATCACCGTGCCAGAAACGCACGGGCATCCGGATTTCACCGAGGTCAAAACCCCAGTCTGACTGGTAGATCATGCCATCGAGCCGCAATGCGCTGACATTGCCGAGCAAGGCCTCACGTCCGCTTTGCATCATGATGCGGTGCATGTTTTCATCCTGCAAGGCACGGCGATCCTCCGCTGCGTAGAAACGCGAAAGAAAATTTTGCGGCCACTGGTTGATCTTGCGACCGGCAACCCACGCGGAGACCCTCAGTCCAGGCCATAGTGCAAAGGGCAGACGGTGCTGCGTCCACATGGCGAGCTTGTAGGCCCAGAATAGTCCGTCCGTGCCCACGTTGCGCAACGACGGTGCACCGCAGACGACACTCGCTCCCAGCAATCGATCCGGCATCGCATGAGCACAAACCAGCGCATACGGTCCGCCGCCAGATACACCCAGCACATAAAATTTTTCCGCACCCACATGCTCCGCGAGTTCGCGCATCAGCGACGGCCAGTCGGTCAGTTTTCGGCCCGGTTGGAAGTCGGAAAGCCCCATGCCCGGACGGTCCGGCGCGATGATGCGCAAGCCCCGCCGCTTCCCGGTTTCATCGAGCAACTCGCCCTGCAAACGCGAACTCGGCCAGCCGTGGAAATAAAAAAGTGGCGTGCCGGACAGATCCCCGAACTCGGCGAAGCCAAGAGTTCGACCCGTGGAAAGTTTGAATAACTTGTCGCCCATAAAATTTTATATACCGCGTTCCAGCAGCCAGCCGAAGCGTTTGACCGGCACCTTGCCCCGGCGG
>JANNQW010000083.1:0-29978 GCA_031400955.1 Verrucomicrobiota bacterium | reverse complement strand
CCTCATGCTCATGGTAGAGGCGGCCAAACAACGCGGCGACACCCTCGACCACATCCTGCTCTGCGGTCCGCCGGGACTGGGAAAAACAACCCTGGCCCACATCCTCGCCACTGCGGTCGGCTCGAAAATGAATGCCACCAGCGGCCCGCAGATCGAGCGCGCCGGTGACCTCGCCGGCATCCTCACCAACCTCCAGGAGCGCGATATCCTGTTCATCGACGAGATTCATCGCCTCCATCCCAGCATCGAGGAATATCTCTACCCGGCCATGGAAGACTTCCGGCTCGACATCATCATTGACCAGGGACCAAAGGCCCGCAGCGTCCGCATCGACCTCCCACCCTTCACGCTCGTCGGCGCCACCACCCGCGCCGGCATGCTCACCGCGCCCATGCGCTCGCGCTTCGGCATTCCTAATCGTGTCGATTATTACACGACCGATGAACTGCGCACCATCCTCGAACGCTCCGCACGGCTCATCAAAATAGAAATTGAAACGACCGGCGCGGGTGAGATCGCCCGGCGCAGCCGCGGCACCCCACGCATCGCCAACCACCTTCTGCGCTGGGTGCGCGACTACGCCCAGGTCCGTGCCCAGAACATCATCACCCAGACCGTGGCCGACGCCGCGCTCACCATGCTGGACATCGATCTCGATGGCCTCGACGAGATGGACCAGCGCATCCTCGATGCCATCATCAACAAGTTCGACGGCGGCCCCGTAGGCTTGAACTCCATCGCCGTCGCCGTGCACGAGGACGCCAGCACCCTCGAGGACATGCACGAACCCTTTCTCGTCATGCAAGGCTACCTGAAGCGCACCCCGCGTGGCCGTGTCGCCATGCCCGGTGCCTACCAGAAACTCGGCCTGCCCGTGCCCACCGGAACCCAGAGAGAATTATTCGACTCATAAAATCAGGGATTTTTTCCTTTTCACTTGTCCCTTTTCCCTTATCCCTTCTCACACGGAGATGCTTTCCAACCTTAATATCTTATTCTCCCGCCTACGCGATTCTGGTTACGCATATATGCTGCTGGAGCCGCTGCTGCTCTACGGCATCTTCTTTGGCGTCATCTTCTATGGCATCGGCCAATACATGGGTCAGCCGAAATGCCGCGGCGCCGCCCTCATTGTCATCGGTCTCTGCAGCCTAAGCATCGTCCCCTGCCTCAGCCTGCGACACCGGGCCCAGCCCCGCGAACTGGAGATACGTCCGTCTGAATCAAAACTCATCAAAGAGCAATACCAGCGCCGCGTTGATTCAAAGTGGATCTACTTCGCTCTCGCCATCGCCGCCGCGCTCGCGCTTATCAGCGGCGGGAAGCTCGCATCGTTCTCAAATATTGCCATCATTGGCGGCGGCGGCATCGTCATCCTCTTCTCGGCTTGGATGCACATGAAGGAAGCGGAAATTTACCACCCCAACATCATCCAGCGCGAGGTGTCGGCGAAGTGAGGAGTGAAGCCACCTCCGCGACAACCCGCTCCACACTCACACCCGTCATGCACTCGTAGTGCCCCAACGGACATTCGCGCGCGAAACACGGACTGCACGGCACATGATGGCGCACGACGCGATGATTCCCGCCCAGCGGCCCCGTCAGGATTGGTTCCGTGGATCCGAAAATACTCACCGTTGGCACCCCGAGCGCCGCGGCCAGATGCATGGTGCCGGTGTCGTTCGTCAGCAGCAGACGGCAGCCGCGCAAGCGCGCGATCAATTCCGTGAGTGAAGTCTGCCCCACAAGATTCTGGTGACGCGACTGCGCCAGCAGCGCACTGAGCTTCACGCCCATCTCCTTTTCGCCGGGCGCGCCGACCAGCACCCATTCGATGTCCGGCATCTGCGCCGACAAACGCCTGGCCACTTCCGCAAATCGCTCCAACGGCCAGCGCTTGGCTGGACCGTATTCCGCACCGGCGCAAATTCCGATTTGAACTGACGCATTATGCTGTGGCGCAGGCGTGGCAAACAACGCCGGATTATCGGTCTTTGCTCCGCATAATTCCGCAATACCCAGGTAGCGCCGCGCGTGATGCAAGGGCGGCCGGTCGCCGCCCGGTTCTCGAACAATCTGGTCCACCAGCCACGACCGCAACGCCCCGCGATAACCAACGATCCTCGGAACGCCCGCACGCCAGATTTCCAGCGCGCTCCGCACGGAGTTTGTAAGCAGCATCGCCGCATCGAATTCCGCCGCAGTGCGAATCTTCCGGGCCACGCTGCCCGTGCCTTCTTTCGCGTCTTTCAGAATGACCGCATCCACTTCTGGAATCATCTTCCACAACTCCCCCAATTTCGCCGGTGCCAGCACGGTAAGTTTCAAATCAGGCCGGCCCTTCTTCAATGCTCGCACCGCGGGCAACGCCATGCAGGCATCACCCAGCCAGTTCGGCGAGCGCACCAGCAAATGAAACGGCTGCAAGCGTCGCGCATCGTAACCTTCGGGAAAAATTACGCCGCGTCGCGCGTTCCCCAACAGAATATCAGGTTGCGGTGTCTTCCACCGGTTGTGCACCCAGAACCAATTCTCCGGCGCGCGACGGATCATGAGTTCGACCGCGATGTTCAGCGTCGCAGTCATGCCCTCCGCGGTTGGCTTTGCCTCCTGTGAATTCACCGGCGGATAACAAACCAGCCGCCAGCGCGCTAGCCCGTCATCAAACACCGCCAGCGGAAGCAACGGTGCGCCACAGCGAATGGCCATCAGCGCCGGAAGAGTCGTTGTGGAAGCGAGCCGGTCGAAAAACGGACACCACAATCCCTTGTCGCCTGCGTGCTGATCCACCAGCACACCGATGGTCCCGCAATACTCGCGCAGATGTTTCATCGGCCCGGCAAAACCCTGATTGCGATCGAAGAGCGCGTAGCCCAATTTTTCCCGCCGCCGCTTCACATGGGCATCCAGCCACGGATTAGCCAAGGGCTGGTAGATGCTCGCAGGTTTTTTATCAATGGTGATGAGCGACGGAACCTGGGTCAGCAATTCCCAGCATCCCATGTGGCAAACCCCATAAATTAACGGCCGACCCGTGCGCGCCACGGCTTCGATGTGCTCCCGGCCTTCACAGGTCACGCGCTTCAGGATATCTTTCTCGCGCATCAGCGGCAGCTTCAAGCTGCAAAGCAGATTCCCGCCGAGACTCATAAAATGTGCCCGGGCCACGGCCCGCCGCCATCGCTCATCCTTCTCCCGCCCAAATGCTATCTGAAGATTTCGCAGCGTCACCTGGCGATGCCCGGCATCAATATAATACGCCACCGCGCCCAACGCCCGACCGATCCACGCACAACACTCGACCGGCAACAACGTCAAGACGCACTCCACCGCGCGGAACAGCACATAAGCCATGAACTGCCCCGCGCGCGTGAACCTGCCTGTCGTGAAAACTTCCTGCGCCATCTCTTCTTATTTCGCAAACGCAGACAAAGCGCAAATCAAAGCGCAACGACCCGGCGACGTCTGCTCCAGGCACGACGCAGGAAATCAATAAGAGTCAGCACCGCAAGACCGATCCCCAGCGCCCACATCGCGCCGGTCTGCCGTTCATCAAAAGGCTTCGCGACCGTGACCTCTATCAGCGCGTGATCCTTGAGCTTGCGGAAGTGATAGACTTTTCCTTCAAGCGGCACCTGCACGGCCAGCGAGACCCGGCCCACGGGCTTGAGTTGGGCTGGATTGAACTCTGAAGGATAGATAAATTCCCTAATGACTTCGATGGTTGCTTTACTACCACTTTGGGTGGTCACGGTGGGTGCATTCAGGACCGACGATTTACTGGGTCCATCTGCTGGAGGCCGCGCTCCCGGTTCGTTCAGATCAATAAATCCGGCAATGGTATCTCCCTTTCGATTCGTGGGTTTTTCTTCAACCGGGATCGAACGCGGCGGGTTTGCATTAGTCGCGTCGTTTCCTGACGCACTGACGTCGGCCACTTGGCCCTGCGGATTGGCAACCTGCGAAGCCCGAGCGTTGCTGGTGTTTAGCACTTGCTGCTGAGGAATTGACTCCTCCTTGCCCTTGGCCTGAGGTGAAGTCGGCACGGTCAAGGTGCCGGCGCTGACAGTCGTGGCTCCAGTGTATGTATTCTCACCGCTGAGGGTCTGAGTCCCTGCACCAGTCTTCTGGAGCGACGAACTGGTGTTGCCCTGAGCCAGAAAGTTTTGATCCACCTGCACGTTATCATTGAAATTCACCACGTTGCCTTCATTCAGCACAACGCCTGAGTTGTTGGGATTGATGACGATGGTCTGGCCGCTGCCCTGGCCTTTCCAATTTGCGTTGGCATCCTTGCCCGATTTGTCCCTGGCCTGGGGCTTCTCCTTGATGTTATAGTTGAGGTTGTCACCATTCCTCGAAAGCAGTGTGCCCTGGGTATCCAACTGCTTCTCGAGTTCAGCATCGTATTTGAGGGCCTGTTGCGCCCGTAACGCCCCCCCCTGCTGCTGCTCTGCCTTGGATTCCTTCATCTCACGCGGTTTCGCGACAGCCCGCTTCTTCGCCTGATAACTCTTCACTTCATCGAGCGCCTTGTTCGCATTGCCCCAGGCTTCTTTGACATCGCGCTCTTCCAGATTGCCGCTCAGCAGCAAACGATTCAGCCGGGCCGCATCGGATACTTTCTGCATCTGCTTCTCGTCTTCGACGACGACCTCCGGCACTTCCTCCATGTTGCCGTCCCATTTCTTCATCGCGAATTTCTCCGGCAGCCAGACATTCCACAGCGTGCGCTCCGCCGACAAGCCCACCAGTTCCGGGTCATCCAGTTTTTGTCTCGCCGCCAGATTTTTCTCGCGTGCGGGCAGCCGGTAAACCATGCGCACTTGCTGCGAGAGTTCGCCCGGTCTCATCTGAATGAGCGGCACGAGATACATCTGCCCGCTTTTCACTTTCCCCTTTTCACTTTTCACTTCTTCCCCAACGTCCGCGCGCACGCTCTGGCCGCCCACGCTGACCTCAATCAGCTCGGCGTCGGCGGGCAGCCTCACCGGCAGGAATTGCAACGAGCGGTTCGCGAGCGAGTATACCACCGTCTCCATGCGCTCGCCGTTGGGCCGCAAGGCAGTGGTGATTTCCGCCAGCGTGACAATGGCCGCGTTTCCAGCCGAGCTCTCAAGCTGGCTGAAGGTGAGCTTCACCGATGACTTCTCATCCGCGCGGAAAAAGACAGGACGCAATAAGCCCTCCGGCACATAAGGCAGTGATTCCTTTACCGCAGCAACTGCGCCGCCTGCGTTCGTTTTCATCTCGCGTGACGAGGCATTGTCCACGATGAAAAAATCCTGTATGCGGCTGGCACCCGCCACTTGCAGGACAGGCAGAACTTTCTCGCCCTCAATGGGCAGCTCAAAGTCCAGGGAGAAATCAACTCGATCCAGCACGTCGGCTTGAAACGTCACGTCATACTGGCGCATCTCACCGACCACTTTCGACTGCGCATCGCGCACCAGCGCGCCGAGCACGCGAGCCTCCGGCAGGTCTTTGGGCATTCGCAGAGTCACGCTGTTAAGCGCGCCCTGCTCAATGAGCACGCCGATCTGCTGGGAGAACTTCAAGCCCTCATCAGTCGCTTGGGCGAGCAGCACGGCATCCACAGCAAATTTCGGCGTCTGCCGCGTCAGCGTCACCTTTGCCGTCCAGTTGGGCTTCTCAATGCTCAAGGCGCGCTTCACCGCGAGCGGCGGCGCGACGCTGACCACCGCGCGGATCGTCGCGGGATCCACTTCGCGCAGCTTCCGATCCGCACCATCGAACTCCAGTTTCACGTCGTCCGCTGCATGAGCCGCGATGAGAACGGTTCCTTCGTGTTTCTTGAACTGCGGCAGCATCAACGGCTCCAGCTTCCAGGTGACATCCGCCTTGGGTAGCGTCTTCGCCACGTGGAGCACCAGCCTGGCTTCGCTCTGAGGCTGCGAATCGAAACGCACAAAAACTTGATCGCCATCGCGATGCCAGGACTGCACGCGCGGTCCTGCGAGAGTCTGCACTTCATAGCCTGCTGGCACGCCGATGAGCGCATCCAGCAAAGGTCCGCGACCCGTGTCCAGCGTGATTGCGGCGATGATCTCCGCCTTCTGCGGGCTGACCTGGAAGACAGATTCGATGCGCGAGGCGCTGCGATCTTCCGCGAGTGACACCGTGTAACCCAGCTTGCCTTCTTTCTGCAAACGATACGCTCCCCCGCCCAGTAAACCGCTAGATGTTTTCGCGGCAGATTCCATGCGCTGCACACCGGCTGTGGCCTCCACCCTGGATTGCAAAGCCTCCGAGGTTTGAAAATGGAAAACGGATGTCTGCTTGGCTGCGACACCCGCGATCAACGGAACACTCCGCCCACCCTCAGTGGCCGTCAGCACCCGCTCCGCGGAAAGCGACAGACGGAATGCGCCGGCAACCGGGCGGATCAATCTGATGTCCGCGCGCAGTTTCCCGTTCTCTTCTTTCAACGTCCACTCGCGCAAGTATGGGATGTTCCATGAGACGGGCTTGAGCGAGGGATCCAGCAGCACGCTGAAGCGGTCGCGTTCCACGCCAGGAAAGCCGAAGCTGATTTGGGCGTTCAGTTTCTCCAGATGCGGAAGGATGCTGAGGGTGATGCTGCTTTCAGAGATGGCAGGTGGCGCATCACCTGCGGACTGGAGGAAGGCAGAGCGGACAAAGGAGAGCTTCGTCGCGGCGCCAAGCGGCAGGGTGAAGAGACGGCGACCGTCCTTTTTCTCTTCCGTGACGAGATGCGCGGCATCACCAAAATCAGGCCGGCCATCGGTGGTCGGCACCTTGAGCGCCAGCAACGCGGCGGCTGATGGTGGCAGCGTGAGATTCGCATCGCGCCAGCCTTTGCTTTGCCGGACATCGAACACGATCTCGACTATGTGCGCCCCATCATTCTCAATCAAGATCGCACCGTCCTGGAACGCGGCGGTTTGACCATCGAGCTTCACCTCGCCCATGACGAGTCCGCCAGCTTGGAACGTAAGCGGCAGCTTCACCCATTTGCCTCCGCGCGTCATCACGTTGAGGCGCGCGTTCACATGCAGGCGGTCATCAAATATTTCCGCTTCATAAAGAGCGGAGTTGATGACCGCCTCCGGCTTCACGCCTTTTTCCAGATCATCCGGCTTCGGAGGCCGGCGATTTTCCTTGGCCAGTTCCCAGAGTTTCTGAAATTCCGCGTAATCAAGATAGTAACGCGCCGCCTGCTGCTCGCCGACCGGCTTCTTTCCATCATAAGGCACGATCACTGTGTGCGCGGCAGGATCGGGTTTTTCATCCTCGGCCAAGACCTGCCCGCAAGAAAGCGCCGTGCCTGCGAACATCAGGAACCAGGCACTGGCGCCTCGCACGTCCTGCGGCATGACCAGGCCACGGCACTTCGCGACGGCCCACTCGCATTTGATTTCCATCCATCGCGCGATGCGCCACAGAAGCCTGATGAGAAACAGAGCGAGCCAGCCGGCCAGAAAGGCATTAGCCATCCAGAGCCAGGACATCGTGCCCAAGAGCGGAACGCAGGTCAGCAACAACACCATGATGAATGTCCTGATCCATGGCCTGCGCCAGCCGAACAAAAGGAAGGCCACCATGCCAAGCAACAACCAGACGACGGCCTGGGACATCTGCCGCTCCCAAGTTTTGTAAGTGAACTGCAGGGCCTCCGGTTTTTGATGGCCGCTAAACTCCAGGATGCGACCAGTGACAGGAAGTGTGAGATCGAGTGAGATGAGGCCGGATTTTGTCGTGGGAGAAACGTAACCCTTCTTGCCTTTTTTATCGGACTTCTGCGGGGCATCACTGCGTCTGTCATCGACATCATAACTTTGTCCGCGATTAATCTGCCCTTTTAGTGCTGCATCAGGATTTATGGGAAGATTGACCTTAATCCCCGCGCTGGTTGATTCTGCAATGCCGTAACGGAAATTAGATTTAAAGCCCGTCACACCAGCAGACCAATTCACAAATTTAAACAAGCTGCCGAGAAGTGTCGGCGTCCGCGTCATCCCTGCTGATTCGCCAAAACCGCCCTTCGCATTGACCTCCATTCCCTCGGGGGCATACACGCGCCAGTTGGCACTCAGCACTGGCACGCCATCACTGACAGCGGGCGGCTCCAGCCGGTGGCTCCCGCTGCTTTTCCACGGAGTGGCGCTCAATTCATAGATCACCTTCACTGGCACCGCACTGTTCTCCTTGGCGTCACCGTTCAAGGGCACGCGCACTTCGTCCTCGCCAGCCCGGACCGGCTTGACGGTTTCGCCCGCAACCATCGCGGCGAGAAGCTGCGCGCCCTTGGGCAGGCGCACGGAAAAGAATTGCTGGCCATTGTTCTTCACCAGAAGTGCGGCCTGATGGCGGCTGCTGCCATCGGAACTAAGGACGCTGGTGAGGCTCATCTGCTCGACCACCGCACTGATGAGCGCACTGGGTTCATGACGGGTGGCGGTGAGCTTCACTTCATGCTGAGCAGCCGTATAACCAAAGGCGGCCAGAACCCGGTGACGCGGCTGGTAGCCGTCAACTTGGGGAACTCGCGTTGCATCCAACGGCTGCACACCCTTGGTGGCATAAGTAAGCTCCGTGTCAGTGTTGGCCTCGATGACCCACTGACCGGTAAAGCGCCGCGCCGTTGGCAACGAAAACTGCGGCAGCGTGGCGGTGAGCTGCTTTTGCTCAGGGCCACCCTCCGTCTGCTGCGCCTGATCCACCGGAAGGCTGATATGAAAACGAACATGGGCGCACCCGAGCAGTTCCTTGCGCAGGGTGAAATGCCAGACACCGGAAGCTTCATCCAGCGACTGTTCGCCGACCAGCGGCGAGTCCACCCGCAGCAGTTTAGCGAGCGGCGCCGGCAGTTTGACATCAAACTTGCGCAAAGGCGCGCGGGTCACATCGAGCGTGAACTGGCCCTCGATCTCCACCTGCTTCGCGCGCGGCAGCGCATGAGCGATCACCGTGGCATCGAGCACCGGTTCATTGCGTGCGATGTCGAGCTCGAGCTTGTAATCGCGCAGGGTGAACCACGCCATCTTTCCTTTTACAGGTGTGGTCCGAGCATCGCGCGCCTCCAGGCCGGTGGCGTCGCGGGTAGCAACTTTCCATGATTCATCAAAATCGAGCGCGACGTAACCCGCAACACGCGTGGCCCCGGTGAAGCGCACGTTCTCGACCGTGAGCTTCTCGCTGCCCTGTCCGGTATTGGCCTTCGCACTGATGTCCTGGCGGGTCTTCAGCAGAAGAGTGGTGGTCCGGTCTTTCTGCAGGCCGCCGGGCCAGATGATTTCAAACGTAGCAAGGGCGTCTCGCCCTTGCGCTGCATCGGGCAAGGGCGAGACGCCCTTGCTACGTTCAACCTGCTTCCATACGATCGGCTCGCCACCGGTAGTTTGAAGCGCGATAAACTGTTCATTGGCTGGTAGGGTGAATTCCGCCTGGTTCACGCGCCCCTCCTCGCCACGAAACGCGATGGTGCGCTCAAGGGTCATCTCATGCGTGGAGAGCGCGATGCGGTTGTCCACGTCAGCGGAGAAGTGATCGCCGGCGCGCCGGATGATGGTGATGATTTTTTCCGGCGCAACTTCATAGCGCGCGGTGCCGTTGATCGTGCCGGCTTTGACGGGTCCCGGCTGATCGTTATTGCCGACAGCGGCTGCGGGTGTCTGCCAGCCCTTCATTTCAAAACCCGCGCCAACCCCGAGAGCAAGGTTCGCGCTGATTCGCGCGGCACCGACAAGACGCGGCACGTCCACCAGGAGCGCATCCGCATTCGCACCCTCAGGAGAAGGCCGCGTTAGATGCACGATGAACGTGTGACGTGCGCTCAGCCCGGCGGCGCAGGTGATTTCAAGCATTGCGCCAGCTTGTTTCCAGGAAGCGACACCCGCATTGTCCACCGAGATCACGTGCGTATTTTCATCCGGCAGTTCAAAACGCAGCACGGCGGGAAGCGGCCCATTGCTGGATTCAATATTGAGCCAGGCCTCCGTCAGCGACTGGACACCATCCACCCGCGTGATGCAGTTGGCGTTCTCATAAAGCACCGACTGCGGGAGTGATGTGTCGGGCGCTTTTTCTTCCCAGGAAATAACGGCGGTGCCACCGGCCGGGTTTTCAGCGGCGATGGGAGGCTCGGCTGCTCCATCGTGAACCGGCCAGCGGACGGGCAGCTTCACATTTCCATGTGGCGTGACGGTGACTTTGAACGGACGGCCAAGCAGTGGAATTTCCGCGCGACAGATTCCGTTTTGGCGGATGACGAATGCCTGGAATTCAAACAGCACCTCATGGCGTCCCTTGCCGCGCATGGCGAGCTTCGATTCGTCACCGCCCCATGCGCCCAGTTCCTTCCCGTCCACTTTCAGCGCGCGGACGGTATGAGGGATGCGAAGCAACGGGCACTCCACCCAGCCGTCCACCAGATGCATGACGGAGACCTTCGCGGAGATCTTCACGAAGGGGTCGCCGCTGGTGACATCGACGTTGATCTTCGTGCTTTCGATCACGGCTTTAACCGGCGGTTGATCTTCGGCCCCGGGCTGCACTTTCTCCGCATCACGAATGAGCGCCTCATATTGCGCGCGGTCGAGCAGGACGGCATTGGGATGCTTTTTGAGAATTTCATCCAGATTCTTGCTGGGCACCCAGATTTCCTTGCGTTCGGGCACACGATCCGCCGCATGAAGATGCAGACAGCCGTGGGCGACGAACGTCAGGAGCGCCGCGAGGCGGAAGACCGGACGGAAATGATTTGTGACGCGCATCATGGTTGCGTTACCAATCACTTGGGTTGTGGTTTGTCATCACCACTGTCGGACTTGGGAAACTCAGGCGGCTGCGCCGGTTTTACTTCAGTGACGGCAACGGGCACACTGGGGACTGGCGCGGACGGTTTGTTTGCTGGAATCGGTGGTGCGACCCGCTCACCTTTAACGGGGGCCAACTTCAGCCGGGTCAGCATATTTCCAATCGAGCGGAAAAAGAAGATCACAGCGAGCACGCACCAGATGGCGACAACCAACGCCAGTGCCAGGATGACGGTTTTCGCGATGAGTCCGTTCGCGGCGCTAAGCAGGCCAGTGGCGACAATGGCGAACAGGCCGACGACCGCGATCCAAGTTACCTTCTCGGAAAACGTGTTGCGCCATCTGCGCAGCCCGGAGATCACGACGAGAATGAACGCGAGGCTTTCATAGAAGAAGCTGACCTTGTGGGAACGGAAGCTGGCTTCAATGGTGGCGGGCGCTCCAAGTCGGTGGAACTTCGCCGAGAGGCCCTGACGCGGCACTTGAAAATCGAGGCTCGCACGCTGCTGCTCGGGAAGTCCGGTGATGGGATGCCAGGCCGCGGACGGGGCATCAAGCCGCGGCCCGAAGGCGGGGATGAATTTATCCGCGATGTTTTTCAGACGCGTCATGCCGCGCACCCGCGACCAGCCCTGATCCTCGATGCTCTGTGTCATCGCGCCTCCGAAGTTTGTGTAGTGGTAGTCTTCGGGAAGATACAACTGATGATGCGCCTCCAGCACGCCGATGCCGCTGAGCGTGGGCGGCTCGATCTTTATCCCGCCCCACCAACCGAGCTTCTCGCCGGCCTTGGGGCTGGGCATTTCATAAACAAAACGCACGGGAAACGAATTGCGCCGCACGCTGCCGCCCGTAGGCAGTCGCACCAGCAGATCGTCGGAGCCTTCGCGGTGCATGGGCTGCTGGGTGCTGCCGTTCACGAAGATGTCGCTCACCAGTCGCGCGCCTTTGGGAAGTTGCACCGTGAGAAACTGCCTCGCATTATTCTTCACCCAATACACGGCCTCGGTTGTCTGGGCCTTGTCCGTGGAGACGGCGGTGGTGAGGAGGCTCTGGGTGACGATGGCCTGCGGCACTTCAAGGTAAGCGTTTTTGGCCACAACGAGCGTCAGCTTGAGCGGTTGTGATTTGTATTTATAAGCGAGAAATACCCCGGCGCGCGCCAGTGAGGAGCGCAATTCCTTGGGATCAATGTCCTCAAGATTCTCTGTCTTCGAGTCACGAATTTCCAGGCTGTCATCCTTCACGACCGCGATCTGGCCAATCTCCTGAAACGCGCCCGGCACATGGACTTGCAGCAGGTCTAGCTCCGTCTTCTGCCCCGCCGCGAGAGGTTTCTCCAGGCTCAAGGCAAGCTGGAAGGCGCCCATGCGCTCATTCCGCAGCACGACTTCCCACAGCACGTAGTCGGCGGCGTTCTTCAGGTTTTGCAGGAGCTTGGCATCCGCTTTGAAATCCTTGTGGATCTCTTTTACGCTCGTATCCACAAACCGGATGTCATCCGCCACGGTTTTAGGGACTGCGAGGACAAAGCGGTCAGTCGCCGCATAGGCAACTTCAAAGGCGAGCGTCCAGGTATGCCGCAAGGATTGTTCCTTGGCCTCGACCAGCGTGAGCACTTCGACATTCACCTGGGGATCACGCGCCTTAAATGACAGAATGGCCGGCGTTTTCGAAGCGTCCCGATGACGGAAAGCGAGGGTCAGTTCGGTGTCGGCGGGCGCGGTTTGGATGCTGGCCTGTGACTGCACGGTCTGCGCGAGGCCATTGATGGTCGTGGCGCCGCTGTATGTATTTCTGCCGCCTAATTGAAGCACGGAGCCGATCGCGTTGACATCATCAAGCCGCAAGTCGCCGCTGCTCTTGGTGTTGACCTCGAGACTGGAATGAACTCCCACACCGATCTTGGCTTCGTAGCGCAGGACGTTTTGAGGCACGAAGACAGGCACGACCGCATCTTCCGTGGGTGTCACTCGCTGTTGCTGTGCCAGGATGGCAAAGCTCGCCCGGCCCAGGGTTTGTTTGTTAAACTTGAGGACGAGCACCTCTCCGGCATCTGCCTTTTCCAAACTCCAGGCATCCGCCGGAAGGCCCGCGACTTCCCATCCAGTCCATCCAGCGGGCAGGGCCACGCGCGCCTCGAAGATCCCGACCCGACGGATGTTGTAATGAAAGGTCGCCTCCACGCGATTGCTGTCGCGTTTCACAGTGAGAACCGTCAGGCTCTCGACATCCACCTGCGGTTTGGCCTCAGCGACGGAAAGCGAGAGTTGCGCGGGATGCTTGAGGAAGCGGTAGCCACCGACGGCGCTGAGCCCGCCAGCAGGAGCTGCGGTCTGCGTCTGCTGCACAAGGCCCTCGGCAGGTTTGGGCGTGACATCAAGCTGTGACTCGGCGGCGATGCTGATCTCCCCGCGATCCTGGGTCGCGCCCTGCACGATGATCTCCGGCACGGACACTTCTGCGGGCAACTTTGGCAGTGCGGTTTCGAGAGTGAGATTCACACTCCATAAATTTTTTACGGGCGCGTTCGACGTGATGGTGAGTTTTTGCTTGTCACCCGCCGCCTCAAGTTTCCAATCTTTCACATCACTGCCGGTGACGCCTTGAACAGTTTGCCCGGCTGGTATCAGGAAGGTGAAACTCGACAATGGAGCACGCAAGATGCGCAGGTTGATATTTGCGTTCGTGGCCAGCGAGCCGCCCTGCACCTTGGTCGTCAGGTCTGTGGAAGCCAGGACCAGCGGGGTCAGTTGCGTGGCTGTTTCCGGCTTGCCCCAGGCCACGTCGAACTTCGTGCCGCTGCCGAAGAAGAAGGAAAGCTCTGTGTCCGCCCCGGATGCGCGCGACGTGAATGCCGCCGCCGGATTGACTTCAAACTCAAATCCAGTTCCTGGAACGGTGGCCGTGAAACGCGAAACCGCGGCGCGCGGTAGCACGAGCGTGACGGTCTGTTTGCCCGCCACCTTCCTGATCGGTGCGTAGATTTTCAGTTTCAATTCATAGATGCCCTTGTCCGGCAGGATCACATCGTAACCATCGGGCTTCGCTTGCAGCACGGCCTTGCCGGTTTCCGCTTCAGCGATGCCGGGCACCGCGCCATTCTTCGCGAGTGGCACCGTGAGCCAGCCCTGCTTGAACGATTCCACTGTGATCCTGGCATCAATGACCAGCGTCTCCCCGTCCACCCGGCCCGTGTATTCCGCCTTGGAGACAACCCCGTCTTGCGGCGGCTTCACATCATCAGCTTTGCGCTTGAGCGTCAGTTCACTCCATAATTCGAGAAATTCCTTGTAGGGCAGGAACACGCCCTTGCCTCCGTCGTTGAAGACATGCTCCAATTCATCAAAGGGCACATAAATGGTCCGCTCGCGCTCGCGGACGGCCTTGGGTTTCTTTTCCGGCTGCGCGGGAGCAATCTGCGATGGCGGAGTCGGAGCAGATTCTTGAGCGAAGGCGCAGGCGAAAAAGCCGAACGCAAAGATTAATACGAGAATGTGGCGCATGAGATGGACGAGTGCGGAGTTTGAGGTGTGATGAGGAAAAGACTGCTGTTTGACAATTAACACGGCTGACTGCTGAAAACCTTGGGAAGTTTAAACGAATTTCGCAAGGCAATAGTGGATAGTGCCATGGCTGAGTCAACAGGTCGTCATTTTCTTGTAAGAAGTTTGTCACGGGATCGCTGAGCCAAATGAACCGCTGGAATCTGACGCCGTGCGATAATTGATTGCTCCTCGCTTCGTGGACGCTTCTCACAGAGTGAGGCGGCTACAACACTCCGATTGGCCGTCCATAGCCGGAGCAGTGTTGTGCTTGAACATTCCGTGAGTCGTCGCATCTTTCGTGCCCCATGTCCTCCAGAAAAATAGCAGCCTCCAAGTCGAAACTACACCGAAAACACAGCGCCATCGTCGTGGACGGTGTCGAGCGTGCGCCAAGTCGCGCCATGTTGCACGCCGTCGGGTTCACGCGGAAAGACTTCAACAAATCGCAGATCGGCATCGCCAGCACCTGGAGCATGGTCACGCCGTGCAACATGCACATTGACCGCCTGGCCAAGGAAAGCGCGAAGGGCGTGGATGCCGCAGGCGGAAAGAGCATCATCTTTAACACCATCACCATTTCCGACGGCATCTCCATGGGCACCGAAGGGATGAAGTATTCATTGGTTTCCCGTGAAGTAATCGCAGATTCGATTGAAACCGTGGTCGGCTGTGAAGGCATGGACGGCTTCGTGGCGATTGGCGGCTGCGACAAGAACATGCCGGCTTGCATCATGGCCATGGGGCGCATGAATCGCCCGAGCGTGTTCGTCTATGGCGGCACCATCCTGCCGGGCTGCGTCGGCGTGGAGAAGAAGGATGCGGACATTGTGACGGTCTTTGAAGCCGTGGGCAAACACGCGAATTGCCAGATCACCGACAAGGAACTCCTCGACATCGAAGAGCACTCGATCCCCGGTGAGGGCAGTTGCGGCGGCATGTATACCGCGAACACCATGGCCAGCGCCATCGAAGCCCTGGGCATGAGCTTGCCAAACTCCGGCGCGCAGGCTGCGGTTTCCAATGAAAAACTGATGGACTGCTTCGACGCCGGTGCCGCCGTGATGAACATGATCAAGCGCGGCATCACACCGCGCGACATCATGACGAAGGAAGCTTTCGAGAATGCCATCACGCTGATCATCACGCTCGGAGGATCCACGAACGCCGTGCTGCATTTGATCGCCATGGCGCACAGCGCGGGCGTGAAGCTCGGCATTGAAGACTTCGTGCGCATCGGCAAGAAAACACCGGTGCTCGCGGATGTGAAGCCGAGCGGCAAGTATTTCATGAATGACCTCGTCAAAATTGGCGGCACGGTGCCGCTTATCCGCACCCTCATCGCCGAGGGCCTCATGCACGGCGACTGCCTCACCGTCACCGGCAAGACGATGAAGGAGAACATGAAGAACAGCAAAATCGTCTGGCCAAAGAATCAGCAGATCGTGCGTCCGCTGAGCAACCCGCTTAAAAAGGACAGCCACCTCGTTATCTTCAAAGGCAATCTTTGTCCCGAAGGCGCTGTCGGCAAGATCAGCGGCAAGGAGGGCCTCAAGTTTAGCGGCAAAGCCATCGTGTTCGAGAGTGAAGAAACCGCGCTGCAGGCGATCTTGAACGACAAGGTGAAAAAAGGGCATGTAATCATTGTGCGCATGGAAGGCCCAAAAGGCGGTCCCGGTATGAGAGAGATGCTTTCACCCACCAGCGCCATCATGGGTAAAGGTCTCGGCAAAGACGTGGCCTTCATCACCGATGGAAGGTTCAGCGGCGGCAGCCATGGATTTGTAGTCGGTCACGTCACCCCGGAAGCGTTTGTCGGCGGCCCGATCGCCGTCATCAAGAACGGCGACACCATCACCATCGACGCCGAGAAGCGCGCAATCACGTTGGGGATTCCCGCTGCGGTGTTGAAGTCACGCCTCGCCAAGTGGAAGCAACCTAAGCCGCGCTACACAAGCGGTGTGCTTGCAAAGTATGCCAAGCTCACAACAAGCGCAAGCTTGGGGGCGGTGACGGATTTGGGGTTGTAGTTTTCAAGACCACGCTCTTTTGCATTCACTCTTATGAAGATGCCGAAAATAAAAGCCGCGAGCCCTACCGGTTGGTGGATTGCCGCACTTCTTGTGAAGAATCCGCCAGGCGACAACTCTGCGTATTGGAATAATCATCGGCTCGTCCGTGCCTCCCAGTGGCGTGAGGCATTTCGTCGCGCCGTTCAAATGGGCGAGAACGATGCGCGCGTAGGAGACGAAGCATTTGGAGCGGGTCACGAGTTTGTCGGAGTCACAGACCTCGTGCCGATTCACGATGAGTTCGAAGACGGCGCCGAAATTTTGTTTGAGGAATATGATGGTGCTGACAACGATCCGTCCAAGCCCCCGATCGATGTATTCACTGAAGCTGAGCTGGCGGAAATCTATGAGTCTTGAGCCGATCTTGAGGATGAACCGACCGCGTAGCGGTCATGGACGGTAGCCGTGGGTTTCAACCCACGGTAAACGTGTTTCCATAGGGTTCGTCGCGTAGCGACGATGGAACCCGTCCCCTGATTGACTTCACTGGTGTGGCGATGTCTGGGGTGCGGTTCCGGTGTCGCTGAAGCGACAAAAATTGCTTTGCGCGTGGGCCCATGGGTTGAAACCCACGGCTACCGTCCGGCGTCGCTACGCGACGTTGCTACAGAGAAAGTTATTTCTTAGTGGACACAATTAGGGGCGGCAACTGCAACGGCCCATGCTTCGCTCTTGCGCGCAGGGCGTTGATCACCCGCAGCACGCCGGGCAGCCGGATCATCCATAACTCCAGCCGGCGCTTGCCGGGAAAATTCAGCATCATAATTCCGATGATAATAGTCAGCAGGCCCTGCCCGGGAAGGAAGATCATCGCGATGCCCGCGGCAGCGAGCAATACGCCGACGACGTTCTTCAAGATGAGTCCGGTCCAGCGGATGATGGGATGCCGCCCCGCGAGTGTCTGGTCCTGGTCGCGATGTGGCATGAAGTAATCCTCACCCATGCGCACGCAGAGGATGGGAATGAGGATGAGTGATCCCACGAAGGTCAACGCTGAAAAGACGCCGAGCCAGACGATAAAATCTTTATGATGATGCAGGTATTCGGACATTCCGTGGACTATCGGGAGCTTGGTGCACCCGGCAAGCTGGACCCGCAAGATGATTCAATCTTTGGACCGGGCCGCTTCGCCCAGTGTTACGGGCTGCACGGAGTAGGCATAGCTGCCGATAAAAAATTTCAAGCCAGTCTGCAGCAATAGAACTTCGCGGGCTGGCAGAGCTGAACCATCCGCGGATTTGAAGGCTCCGACTGCAAGGGGTTCCAGCCAGAACTGGCTTCGAAAATAATGGAGTCTGGCCGCCGCCGAATCACTGCTGTCCACTCGGAGCCAGGGTCGGCCGGATTGCGAGAAGTGCAGTCCAACGTCACTCGGAACCAGCGCCGCCTCCCAGAGCATGACGCCAGGTCCGCCCGGCCGGGCCACGAGCGCACCCTGAGGTTCACCCGAGTCGCTCCAATCCGCATGGTCTTTAATTATTCGTGGAGTCTTATAGTCTGAACTGACGCGGTGCAATTCCAACGGGTATTCTCCTGCGAACAGCATGAACGCTGGCGAGTCGAGCATCAAGCCGGCGCCCACTGGCGTATCGTGATAAGTGCTGGGGTTGAGCATATCCGTTTCCTCAAGCTCCAATCGATTGCCGGCCGCCCTGACACGCGCCTGGACGCGACTGATGCGTCGCGTGCGCCCATCAGCCGCGCTCGATCGCGGACGGAACTGGGCGACAAAGTCCGCGTCGCCCGCGCTTCGGCCCAAGAGCAGCCATTCGTCCGCGGCGAGCGAAAAGGCCGGTGCCTCCTCAACTTCCGGCATCAGGCGAATGCGCTGAACCGGGGCTAACGTCTCGACAGCAACGGCATCAGCCTCAAGCACCACGAGCGGCGCGCTTGCAGATTCCGCGGGCATTGCCGCCAATGGCCGCGGCAGACGCACAGTCATCTCCGAGGCCAAAACGGGTGAGGTGAGGTGCAAGTCTGAATTCGAGGCGTTTGCAGTAAGCGCGCGCAGGCATTCGGCATGCGTCGCGAGATTCTGCTGCAACGGGATGCCGAAGAGTTCCTCCATGAAGACCCGTGCGCTGGCGAATCCGGCGCGGGCCTCGCCTGTCAGCGCGCGGCGCAAGTGAATATTCTGCTGCGAAGAAAACTGCGGCACCGGCTGGAAACGCGTATTTCTTCCGCGCAGTGTTTTCGGCTGGCCGAGAAGATCACAGCCAAGTGCAGCCAGCGCCGGAACATAATCCCGCGTGTCCTTTGGGATCGGTTCTGCCAACTGCCTCAGATCGGCAATATTAAATTGCATGGTCTGCATCGGATCGAATCCTGGCAACTCCGACCCAATATCATCGAAAACCGGCACGTCCGGCACCGGGACCCGCGGGAGACCAAGGCGCTTGTCGAGATAAAGATGCGCGGTGTCGAACATGAGCTTGGGCCAGCCTTGCTGCACCGCAGCCTCAGACGCCTCGGTCAACATTCGCAGAAAGGCCTCCACTTCCTCGATATCGAGCGATTGCTTTTCCTGCAGCACTTCGCGCAGGCTCACCTCGCCGGGGAATTCCGAAATCACCGCTTGGAAATCCTGTTCAAAACGACACTCTATCGCGCTGCAGAGAAGCGCTGCAGTCGGGTGCATCAATGCTTTGCCCACTTGTCGCTGCTTGGTCACGGCGCTGGTGCTGATTACTTTCGCGTAATCACAGAAGCTCAACACGAAGCGTTCGCCGGTCCCGCCCGCACTGTGCAGCTCGTAACGCTGGTGCGTTGCCGAGAAGGCCGGCAACCGGCCCGCGATCGAATAACGGTGATTGAGTATCTGTTCGAACTTCATTCGTCGGTCAGTTGAAGATAGGGTGCCGCGTGCGCCACTTTATTCAGCGTTCCCTGATTACTTATCTTTACTGGCAGCCACGTCGGCTTTTTCAATTAACAATCTGTCTACGCAGAGGAATGCTGCCTGGAGAACATCCGCACCTTTTTCAGTGGGCAGGCCTTCCGGTTTCCAGAGGGCAAGCAGCCGGCTGGCGCCAGTCCAATACGTAGTTGCCAGCATGATCTTAGCCGCGTGCGTCTTCGTCGTCTCAATCTCCAGTTGCTTGGTGGAGCCTGCGCCTTTGCCGCCCTGCCTGTGAGTGGATGATGCGACGAAGCAGTGATCCAGCGCGATGTTCACGTCGATCGTGTAGCCATCAGGGCACATAAGCGGTTCGATCTCCAGCTTCGTCCCCGACAACTGGCCCTCCACCGCAGCAGTCATTTCTCCATTGGGATTGGATTTCCGCAGCTTGGTGACTTCCATTCGGTCTGTGCCTGCTTCGAGAAGCGCGCGCCCCCCACTGCGTGTTTCGATGCGCTGCGTGCTGACAAATTTCGCCTTCCCCTGCGCAACAAGTTCCTCCAGCTTCCGTAGTGCATCAGTGTGATCGGAAATGCCGCTGGTTTCATCGGATAACTGACGCAGCGTCGCCGCATCGGCTTGAATGATGTGCACGGTCTGGACGAGGCCATGTGGACTATAACAGCTATGCCAGTCGGTAAAAGCTTCCACGGCATCAAGATTCTGCGGCGTGTTGATCACGATCAGCTCGCAGAGGTTTGCATTGAAAATAGCCCTGGAACCTTCAGGAAATTCGATCCCGTATCCCTGAAGAATTTCCTTGGGAAGTTTGCATCGCGGACGAGAGACGTTCGACGCAGCGAAAGGGTCGGGAACTGGAGATTCCCCCGGTGGAGGGTCTAGCGTCACAAAATCAGGCGGCACTTTGAATGTCCGCCTCTGCATCCCTGCGGGGAGATTTTCAGCGGCGTGTGATTTGTCGGATTTATCCGCGGGCATGGGCTCCGCCTTATCCGCATATTTTTCCAGCATCGAGGTGAGCGTCTTGTTCTCGGCCGGCATGAGCTTTACGCATTTAACTTCCAGGAATGCCGCCTGCAGCACGTCCTGCTTGTCCAACTCTGCCACGCCCTCTGGCCGCCACACGCCGATGAGCCGCGTCATCCCATCCACGAATGTCATCGCCGTCTGCACCTTCGCGCGATGGTAGTCCGTTACCGGCACTTCGATCTTTCCAAACGGTCCGGCTTCTCCGGCCAGCGCCATGCGTTCCGTGGGTGGCGCGTAGTGATAGGTAAGGTCGAAATTAATATCGACCGTCGTGCCATCCGGACCGATCACCGGCTCAATTTCAAACTGAAGGCCGGTCTGCGTCGTCTCGCGTTTCCACTCGATACGACCTTGCGCGTCGATCTTGAATCCGTTGGCGTGCTCGTGTTGCGCGCCTGCGGCGATGGAAGCTCGCTGGCCGCTGCGTGTTTCGAGTCGTGCAGAGTGGAGGATGCGCGTCTGGTTTTTGTTTGGGAGGCCACGCAGACGCTTCCACTCGTTCGTTAAGTCGGCATGGGTCTGGGAATATTTCACGACATCTCGCAGCTCTTTCGCGTCCGCTTGCACGATGTGAAGTTGGAAAACAAGATGCGTCGGCACCCTGCTCATATCTCCTGCACTATTTGCCTCGATCGCAGCAAAGTAGTTCTGCGGCGTGCGCACGGCATAGGTCCATGATTTCCGGTCTGCGGCAAAGGCGGTGCCTTCAGGGAGATTAAGTCCCAACTGTGCAAAATACTTCCGCAGAATCACGGTCGAATCCTTGATGTGCTGAATCCAGACTTCAGCAGGTGCGTCAGCCGCAGGTGCATCGGGGAACTCCAATCTTGATTCTGGCTGATCCTTTTCCGCAGGAATCGACAGCATGTCGCTCTTCATGCGGAAGCTTCGCGTGACCCATGACGCGTCATTAGCTTCTCTGATGGCAGGTGCTTTTACTGGCTCAGCCGCCTCGACAAAGATTTGACTAACCAACGCAAAAACGGCGACAAGTGGAGGCAAAAATGATTTCATAACCGTTACAAGGACGTCCAGCATTCTGCGCAGATAATTAAACCACTGACAAGAAAGCATTCGCCATCCCTTGGCGGCAACGAGGGGTCGTTCAGCCTACTGCGGTGTCACAGTCTTCTTCACGGTCGTGGCCGGTGCGGGCGGCGCTTCATCCTTTCCAAGACCAACCCACTTGAGCGGCTTCTTCAGCGTGCTGCTGACTTTCTCCATCATGCCGGGTCCTTTTTTCTCAGTGATCACTGCGCCACCTTGAGGCGGTGGCGGCGTCACAGCCTTGGTAAGCGGTTTCCAACTGCCAGTGGAGGGATCGAATTCTCCATGGGATGCGGGTGTGGTGACGACAGTGTTTTTCGTGCCTCCACATGCGGTGAGCAAGACGGCGGCACTGACGGCCATGATGGCGTGGGTGAAAATGGATCTCATGAGGCTGAATGCTAGCGCAGGTTGTGCCGGGCACAAGCCTTCATCATGGAGCGGTGCCCGCGAGTTCGCGCAGGGCTTTGCCAATTTCCATGCTGGCCGCAGCCACGACATCGTTATGCCCGCAGTCCGGCACTTCCGTAAGTCGCACCGTCTGTGGGAACATGGCCGCGAGTTTGCGACTCATGGTAACGCGGATGGAATCGTCATCCTGGCCATGGAAAATACGCACCTGCGCGCCACGCGGCGCGATCGCGGTCAAGCGCGCGATGTTATCGAAGCGATGGCGGTTAATGTGACACAGAGGCCATCCGAGAAGACGCTTCGCCATGTCGGTCATCGTGGTAAACGGCGCGCACAAAACCGCGCGCTGTAACTGGAGCCGGTCCGCCGCGATCAGCCCCGCCGCGCAACCCAGCGAGTGGCCGAACACACCGCTCCGCGCACGAAACTGCGCCTCGTCCCAGTGCAGATCGCTTTTCAATTTTTCCGTGAGAGCAACGATACTCTCCTCAATCCGGGCCGGGTTCGGGCTGCCTGCGCACAAGCCGTAGCCGGGATAATCAACAAACAGATAACCGAATCGCGCATCCCAGCCTGCTGCTTCGGATGAGTAATCCAGCGCCAGCGAGCCATTACCGCCGAACACGAGCCAAAGAAACTCCGGCGGCTGCGATGGAGCTTTGCGCGATGGCAGATAAAACGCGACTTGCCGGCCCTGCGAGGTGGAGACTTCGATCCTCTTCCCGCCTAGCTTGCTGATGCCCTCCAATTCCGCGCTGCCATAAGGCTTCGGATAATAGATGAGCTTCGACTGACAGGATGCGAGGAAGATCACGATGGACAGTGCGGCCCACATCATGCAGCGCAAGAGCAGCAGGGATAATTTTTTCATGGATGCTCCTAACACGGGCTCCACTGAACATCCAGCGCTACAGCACCGGGAGTTTTGACGCGAGGAACTTTCGCTAATAGAGTTCCCCCATGACCGGATGGCCTCGTCAGTTTATTCTTTTCGCCTGCTTTGTGGCAGTGGCGCAGTTGCGCGCGAAGGAATCGACGCTCGACGACCTTCTCACTGTGCAGCGGCAAGTGCAGTCAGTGCTCGATCAGGCGCGCAAGGCGGTGGTGGCCTTGGAGTGTGGCGGCGGCTCGGCCAGCGGAGTCATCGTCAGCCCCCAGGGACTGGTGCTCACGGCGGCCCATGTCACAGGTTTCCCCGGCAAGAAGGTCAAGGTCACACTGCCTGGCGGCAAAACGGTGGAAGCGGAATCTCTCGGGCTCGACACCGCCACGGACGCAGCGATGCTCCAGCTTCCCGCGCCCGCGAAGGCGTGGCCATACACCACCATCAATCGCGAAGTGCGTGGATTGAAGCTCGGTGATTGGTGCTTTGCCCTCGGTCATCCGGGCGGATGGGACGCAGCGCGCGGGTCCGTTCTGCGTGTGGGGAAGCTGGTCAAAATTTCAGCCAACATGCTGCAGAGCGACTGCGTGTTGATGGGCGGCGACAGCGGTGGCGCGCTCTTCAACCTCGCGGGCGAAGTCATCGGCATCAATAGTCAGATCTGGCGCGGCCGCGAGCAGAACCTGCACGTCAGCATGGCGCCCTTCCTCCGTTCGTGGGAGACGATGAAAAAAGGCGAGGTAGTCAGCACCTGGAATCTGGGCAGCGGCGCCTGGATCGGCATTAGCACCCAGGGGTCGGATGACGGACTCATCGTGCAGGCAGTGGCAGCGGATTCGCCAGCGATGAAGGCTGGACTGAAGGACGGTGACATCATTATCAGCCTGAACAATCAGAAGCTGGCCGCGCCCGCTGAATTTTCCGAAGCCATTCATGCGCGTTCTGCGGGCGAGATTGTGACGCTTAAAGTGCGCAATGCGAAGGGCGAGCGCATGGTGGAGGTAAAACTGGCAAAACGACCGAAGGATTGAGGCACTAGTAAATGACACCGCCACGCACCAGCAAAATGATGTCCTTGAACGGGATAATCGGCGCAACCGCGTTTGCGGTCTTCGTGACGCTACCCATGTGCTTGCGCGGGGAAGGCTTTCTCGACGACGATCAGCGCACCAATGGCACTGAGACGCTTGGCGCCCTCGCCACCCTGCAATCAAAAGTAGTGGCAACTGCGGTAAGCGTCAGCCCAGAGCGCGATAAAAAACTGCTGACGGGTGCGATCCTGTCGCCGGACGGCTACATTCTGACGAAAGCGACTGAGACGTTGTCCATGAAGTCGTTTCGGGTCTGGTTGTCCGATGGTTCACCGGAGGATGCGCGACTGGTGAGGCGCGATGAAAAGCTCGATCTCGCCTTGCTCAAGATTGAGCGCACTGGTCTCTCAAGTGTTTCATGGGGTGAGTCGCTCTCACTGCGGCCCGCGCAGTGGCTGTGTGCCTTGGGTGATCACGGAAGAAAAATTCGTTTGGGCGTCGTGAGCGCCAGCCGTCGCGCCATCCCAAATTCCGGGGCGGTCATGGGCATCCGATTTGCGCGCGCCGACAAGGGCGACGTGGGCGTGCAGATCGAAGAGGTCGCCACTGACGGGCCTGCGGAGCAGGCGGGCTTGCGCGCGGACGACGTGATCATGGAGTTGAACAGCCAGAAAACAAATGAACCCAGCGCGATTAAACGCGTCATAGGCGTGCTCCAACCTGGCGACATGGTGAAAGTGAAATACAAACGCAAGGGCAAAGACGGCGAATGCGAGGTCAAGCTGGCCAGCAAAAACCGTGTGATGATGAACTGGGGCGGGGAGGACTTCGGCAACCACGGCACTTCAAGCCGCACTGATAATTATTCCGAGATCATCCAGCATGATCTACCGCTCGATCCGACGGACATGGGTGGAGTGGTCTATGATGTGCGGGGTCACGCGGTCGCGATCAACATTGCCAGGGTGGACCGGGTGACAAACTATGCACTGCCGGTCGAGCTGTTTCTTCCCGAAGTGTTGAAGTGGATGCAAATGGACCGGGAGAACAAGAAATAAATCTTGGAGCTGACATGATAGTGGCACCGACGAACTGGATGCGTGTGCTGCGTGGCATGAACAGCCTTCAATAGGGAACCTCGCTCTGTCAAGTTTTTGCACACTGACCCCGTTTTCCCGTTTTCCTGAAGCAGGCTCGCTGGCGCCGCCGGACGCGAGTCCCCGAGCGCCACCGGCTGCGAGCGGAGTGACCGGCGGGAGCGGAGACAGTCAGCGACGAAGGAACTGCCAGGAGGGCGAGCCGCGCGTGAGGCGCGCGGTGAGTCAACTGCTTCATACTATACTGCGTTGTAGCATGTTTACCGATGGGCTGGCGCGGAGCCGTGAGCCTTTGGCGAACGCAAGCATTGTGCGCATGGGACGTTGCGGGCCAGATCACGACTTCGATTTACGCAGGAACAACCACACCGCTCCGCCGGTCGCCACGATCACCACTGCAAACCACACGAGCCAGCCGCGCTGATTGCTTTCAATTGACGCTAGCACGGTTTCTCGCGAATCGCTCGTCATCCGCTCTTTTACCGAGAGAGGCTTCTCAGTCGAATGCACCTGCGGTGGTTCGCTGTTCGTGGTTTCAGGCGAAGTCTTCCCCCGGAGAGCATCCCACTCGGCGGACGTATAGCCGAACTGATGAAACTTTGTCCTCTGGTTTGGGTTTTCCTCCCACGGCATGGGCTTCCCCTGGGCTCTCAGCTCTTTGAATTTCTTTGTCTGGTCAATAAATTGTTGAATGAACCGGTTATCAGCTTTCCGTTGACACGCCTTCATTATTTCCTCGTCAGAGTCGTCTCCCCAAACGGAAAGATACTCGCAGAGCCTTAGAGTGTCCCTTCGGATATCCTTGGACGACTCGCTGACAAAATCCTGTAGAATCTGCCTCACGATCGGCAGGGATTCAATCACTAGATCGCGGTCCTCAAGAAGGCGATCAAAAAGCGATGTTGCATATTGATCGCGGAATTGCGCGTCTTTGAGGAGTTCGACTAGGGCATTATCAGCTTGAGGTCCAAGTTGTTTCAGTTCCGCCTGCGCACCTTCCCGAGCAGCCCAATCCTTGTCAGTCATGCTGCCCGGCGTCTGAAATACGAGGGGGAAGATGACTTTCACTCTTGCAAGGACATTCTTAGGCACTTCGCCTATCGCTAGCGCACTACCGAGCGCGACAACGGCAAAAGCAATGCAAAACTGCCTGGGGGTAATTCTCATCATGGATTCGTGAGCAAGCGTTTCGACTTCCAGATGGTGACGGGGTCATCCCTTCGCGGTTGGCTCGTATAGTCATATCGGAATCGTATGCCGTCGGTTGGGTCGCCACGAAGGTGATTTGAATCCGCCTTCATTAGTTCTGTGTTCATCGCCCGCGGATGATCGCCGTGATAGTAATTGTCCATTTGGTGACTTAGACCCAAGGAGTGCCCTGTTTCATGAGCCAGAGTCTCATCGGTGAGGTCGCTACTGTATGCTTGCCCAGAAATGAAGACAAAGCCATCATACGGGGGTGGATCGAGTTGCGCTCGCCCTCCAATTTCGGCAGAAAATGCTTCTCCCTTGTGACCGCTATCGTTATATAGCAATACCGGGAGATAGACCGCTACGGTATTTGTTGAAATCTGACCGTCCGAACCTGAGCGGAAATTATTGAGACAGTCCATGATGACTTTGCTCTCAGATGATGCCGGACCATTGCCACCGCTTGTGTGTGGATCAAAGTTGTGATTCAAAACCGGCTTCAGTTTATCGAGGACGACCTGATCTTGAATCTCCTGGCTAACCAAAGAATAACTCACTTGAATACCCAACTGGGCATAGGCTTCCTGGGCAACACGCAATTGCCGCCGGGCTATTGCTTCATATTGCGCCCTCTGATTGGCTCGTGTTGCAGGAAGAGGTTCATTGGGATTATCGAGGATCACCACATCAATCTCAACCTTCTTCTTTGGCTTCAGGAGCTGGAAAGTCGCATCGCCTGTGGCAGAGCCGTTCATCATCAGGGTTGCCCTTAGTTTGCCACCTAGCATTCCAATGTGAGTCACGTCATGAGCCACATCAAAATTTTGACCCGTGCCCACGTTGGTGTTGTCATTCACTCCGCCAATATCGGTTTTGTCGTCATCCTTGTCAGTCACCAGCAACAAGTCTGGTGTCTCGTATAGCCCTGGTGTTGTCGTCGATTCAATGAGCGGAACTTCCGTGGGATTGTCCTCGTAGTCGCCGGGTGCAGTTCCATCGGCTGAATATGCAGGGGATGGCGTGTCACTGCGCACGGTCGAAAGCTTGACCGAGAGCGATTGGTTCACTTGGTGAGCACCCAAATTAAAGCGGACCCTGAAACGATCGCGTTCCGTCTTCCAAAAATTAGGCTTGAGAGTTCCTGGTGAATTGAATGCGTCAATCCATCTGCAAAACCTGACTTCGTCAACGTTCGCAAGATTTCCAACGGTGCCATTATCAGCAATTGTCGGCTGGACTACCTCCACCGGCGTGAGGCAAACATACACGCTTACCCCGTCGACATCGACTTGGCCGCCGTATTTTTTGGTGAGGTTGGCGGTGTTTTCGTATTTCAGGGTGAGGGTGTATTTTCTTCCCGCTGGGATGACCTTGTCAGATTCTATGAATTCTTTATATGATCTCGGGTTCCAGAGTGCGGTGCCGTCCACCGGATATGTCTGTGTGAAGGCAGGTCCGGTGACTCCGGGTGGGCGTGAGCTTATATCTTCCTTAACAGTGAGTGTGGCCTTGTCGTCCACGAGTATGGCTACGATGCCGGGAAGTGTGGCACCGGTCATGTCCAGGGTTCCTATAAAATGATGGGCTGGGTCATGGGCTGGGTCATGGGCTGGGTCATGGGCTGGGGCATTGGGTGGGGCATCGAATTCAACTCTCAGGGAGGGATAGCCCAGTTTGTCGGAGTGGGAGCGGATGTCCTTTTCCATGACCGATCCCCCACCAGGGACGACCGTGCTGTCCTTATCCTGCCGAATCTGGGACATGGACCACACTAGCAGGTCGCCATGATCGCCCTTCAATGCCTTTGCGTAGGGGATGTCTCCGGTGATGGTCACGGTCTGTGAGGGGCAAAGATGGGTTAGCAGTAACATGATACTGCCGAGGAGGCCAGTAAATGAATTTGTCCGGCACCGCATTGAGCGCGAGCGTTTGCTGAACTTAAATGCTGGTGGAGGACTCCCATTTCTCCCGCTTAGGGCAGAGTCATCGCTACGGTCGCCAGCATTCTGTTGAAAATCCCATGCTTGCATCGGCAGGCGGTGCGCCCGCCCTACAATCTGTAGGGCAACCGCTTCGGTTGCCGTGAGGCCTCTCGCCCAATTTGTGGTTTGACGTGCCGCCAGAAAGTTTGGCGAGTAGGTTTTCACTATACTCTCGCTCCTTCTTTCTGATTCAAATTTTTTGAACGCTTTATCATGCTTCAGTGTGGATGGTTGATGGTATCTGGTGGGCCGCAGGTCATTTCAGTTCTGCTTTTCTGGGGCAGTTGTTGGGGATGCAGGCAGGGTGGTCGGAGCAGATATTTTGGCAGCGGTCGCCGCAGAAACAGGTGCTTTGGTCTCCGTTCCTTTTGGTGCAGATGGCTTTCGCTGCGGTGCTTTGGGGGCGGTTGGTTTTGCGAGCGACGGATAGGCGGCATCCAGCAGGGCGAGGTATTTTTTATGTTCCTTCTGGCCTTCCTGCTTGCCATAGATCTTCTCAAAAAGAGCTTCGATGGCAGTGGCGGATGAGCCGGCGTCCGGCCTGACATTCACGTGAAGGTGATACCAGTAGATCGTGTAATGCAGCAGTCCGTTTCGCACGCAGTGGTTTCCAACTTGAATATTGTTCAACTGCATGAGGTTGTGCCATCGGGAGAAGGGCTGCACTCGCAGGGCCCATTTGAGGCATTCAATGAATGCGGCAGGGTCTCCCGTGCTGGAGAGTAACAAAGGCAAAAAGTTCAGAAGATTTTCCGGGGCCCGGTCGGGAAATTCGTTGGCAATGGCCATGGCGATGTCAAACGCGGCGGGAATTTCCAGCTCTGCGCCCCGTGCCTTGCGCACCGCAGAATCCAGTCCTGAATCTGCGGCCTGGCTGAAGGTCTGTGAGAGCAGGATCAGCCCGTCGATCCTGTCCTGCGCGCTGCCGCAGGCAAAGATGAAATCGATTACCAGAAGCGATTCCAACCACCGTTTCGTGAACTCTCGCCGGTCAGGTTCGGGCCGAAGATAGCTGCCACTGCCTCCGGAGATTTTCTTAAAATGCTTGTCAAATATTTCCCTGACGTTGCCCCTGAAAACGTCCGCATCGACTTCCAGCGTGATGTGTTCTGATTCCAGCAGGCGCTTCACCCAGGGATAGCGCTGTGCGAAGCGCTCGCGATGAGCTTTCATGCCCGCCACGTCCGCAAAGACTGACTTGGGCGAGGTGGTGATGAACTGGAAGCTGGGAGCTACGCCGCGCGTGGCAAAGATGCGGCGCTGCAGATCGGTCGGGTGATCCGGGAGACGGTGGAAGGCTTCGATGTAATCCCAGAACGCGCTCTGTGCGGGGGTGATGGCATTCTTGACCGGTCGGGCCGGAAGCTCAGGGTTTGTTTTGGCCGGTTTTGGTTGTGTGGCCGCAGACTCATCGCCTTGTGGCGCAGGCAGAGGCTTTTTCTTGCAACTTGTCAGCGCGGGAATCGCAAGAGCAAGCAAGCCGGCTATAAAGAACTGTCTGAAAACATTGCCCGCAGCAGCCGAGGTGACGAGACTCAACGCATGTGTGACTCCATTCCGCAGGATTCGGATTAGAGCCTTCATAAGTCGGCTGCTACGGTTGAGCCGTTGAGCCGTTGAGCCGTTGAGCCGTTGAGCCGTTGAGCCGTTGAGCCGTTGAGCCGTTGAACGGACTGCATGGAGAAAAGTTTTAGCGACGGTAGTGCTGTATAGCAAGAAATATCTGGGGACAATGTGATTTGTTATTGGCAGGTTCACCGTCATCTCAGGCTGGCAGCCATTGCCATCGGTTGAAATCTTGCAACACTAGCAACATGCGCTTTCTCATCACAGCCGGGCCTACGCGCGAACCGATTGATCCAGTGTGCTTTCTCAGCAACCGCTCGTCCGGTAAAATGGGATACGCTCTCGCTGCGGCGGCGCAGGACGCTGGACATGATGTGATACTGGTTTCGGGGCCGGTGGCGCTGGAAGTCCCTCCCGGCGTGAAGTTGCATCGCGTGGAAACTGCGCGGCAGATGTTCGATGTGG
>JANNQW010000082.1:0-7998 GCA_031400955.1 Verrucomicrobiota bacterium | reverse complement strand
TTCTTGCCGCCAGCGGTAAGTTCAGCGGCTTTCTTGGCGGTTTTTTCGTTGCGGGAGCTTTGTGGTTTCGGCGTGTAAGCGGCGGCGAGCACTTTGATGTCGGGCGACAAATCCATGTCGTAATACATTTCGTCATCCATCTCGAAGTTGGAGCAGTCCTTCGTGATCGGGTTCTCGCGATCGGTGAAATACAAGGTCATTGGTCCTTCGAGGAACTTGGTGTCGGGTCGCTTCCAAGAACCGCCGATGAGCTGCTTGTAGTATTCCGTGCCCTCAGGCGTGTCGGATACTGAGCCCGCATGAATCACGACGAAGCCGCCGCCGCGTTTGGTGTATTCATCGAGCAGCATTTTTTCCTCTGGTTTGAAGTTGCCGCCGCCGTTGCGGTGAATGATCAGCACGTCTGTTTTCGCGAGCTGTTCCTTGGTGGGAAAATCATTGCCGCCGGAGGCTTGAGCGCCGCGTTCGTTCAAGAGATTCGTCCAGTCCTTGAGGAAGGACGGATGATCATGCGCGCCGGGGCGGTGGGACTTGGGGCCGGAGTGGATGAAGATGCGAAGCGGTGAGGCCGCAAAGGATGAAGGCGGAAGGATGCCATCGGCTCTGAGGCTCAGGCTCGAAGAGAAGGATGAAACAATGAGCAGAAAAGCGAGGAGGTGTTTCATGGCGGAGACAGGTTTGTGATTAAAATCAGGAAAGTGTTTTGCAGTCAGTCATACCTTTGCGAAGGGAAGCCCACGGCTCATGCGTGGACACATCCTGCGGATCAGGCACGGCGGCGAGATCATCTGGCAGCTTGGCGGGCGAGAGGATGGCGAGAATAACCAGCTGCTCCTGATGCGGGTTGTAGGTGGCGTGAACCATCCCGGCGGGAATGTGCGCTACATCGCCTGCGCCGAGGGTGCGGCATTCGGTTCCGACCCATTGCTCTGCACGGCCCTCGATGACATAGATGAGTTCCTCCCGGTGCGGATGAGTGTGAAACGGATGGCAATGCATCGGGTTCATGGTCGCGCGCACGAGCAGCAGCTTGTCCGCTCCGACAACATCAGGGCGGCAGAACCATTCGTTGTGGGTCCAGGGACTCGACTCGCGGAGCGCATCCGCGATCTGCACGAAGTAGCGGTCTTCAGGTTTCATGGCGGTTCAGGCGGTGAATTTTGCTGCGGCAGGTGCTTTGAGAGTTTTGAATTTGCGCGTGAGATTTGTCAGCGACTCTTCTACACCCATGCGCTCAAGGCTGCTCGCGCCGACGAAGCCGACGGCGTCCGTGGCCTTGATCACGCGATCGGCATCTTCGGGCGTGTTGATCGGGCCGCCGTGGGCGAGGAAGAAAATATCTTTCCGCACGGTGTTTGCGGCATCGATGATTTCCTGTGTGCGCTTGATGGTGTGATCCCAGCTCACGACGGCGCTGGTGACACCGATGCTGCCGCCAACTGTCGTGCCAACGTGGGCGATGATGGCGTCGGCTCCGGCTTTCGCCATTTCGATGGCTTCTTCCGGAGTGGCGACATAGACGACGCTGAACATGTCCATCTTTCGTGCCAGCGCGACCATCTCGAATTCCTTTTGCACGCTCATGCCGGTTTCTTCGAGCACGCCGCGAAAGTGGCCGTCGACGATGGTGTGAGTAGGGAAATTGTTCACGCCGGAGAAACCCATTTTCCTTGACTTTGCCCAGCCAGTGCCACATGCGGCGGCGCGGGTCGGTGGCGTGAACGCCGCAGATCACGGGCACATCCTCGACCACTGGCAGCACTTCGTATTCACCGATTTCCATCGCGATGGCGTTGGCATCGCCGTAGGCCATGAGGCCGCAGGTGGAGCCGTGGCCCATCATGCGGAAGCGGCCGGAGTTGTAGATGATGATCAGATCCGCGCCGCCTTTTTCGATGAACTTGGCGCTGATGCCGGTGCCTGCACCGGCGGCGATGATGGCATCGCCTTTTCTGAGCGTGGCGTGGAGGCGTTCGCGCACTTCCTCGCGCGTGTAGGGGTTTCCTTTTCCGGTCCAGGGGTTGGGCATGGCGGGCAGTGATGTTGCGGGGTGATTGAAACGAAGCTGGTGATGCAAATCTTGCGAATCACGCGTTTTTGCGAAGCACAATGACCTATGCAAAATCCACATTGCGCTGGGAGATATTTTAGGGTGAATTGGAGTGTGAAAACCAGACGCCTATCTGAAACGGACATTCTGGGTCATCGCACGCGGCAGATCGTGGTGCGGGCGGATGATTCCGACAAACGGGGCTGGATCCAGGGCCAGCCGGTCTGCGGCGCGCTGGCGCGGCACCGTATCGCGCATCTCGGGGTGCGTGAAGCTCAGGCACCTTATGAGATTGTGCGGTTGAAACAGAGCGGGGCATTTTTCATGGCGTGTCTTGGAGGGGAGGGGAGAATGCTGGTGGATGGCCGCTGGCGGGTCTGCAAGGCGGGGACGGCATGCTTGCTGCCGCCGCACATGCTTCATGCTTTTCACGCGGTGAAGGGCAGGACATGGAAATTTGTCTGGGTGCGCTATCAGGCGGTGCCGGAGAAACGACCGATCGCACGCGCGGGTTCGCCAGTGATGGCGCAGTTTGACGGCGGTCCGCTGGGGGCGGCGGTCACTGGTCTGCACGGCGAATGTCTTGGTGAGTCCCTGCCTGCGGCAGTGTATCAATGGATCGAACTCATTCAAAGTTATGTGCTGCGTTTCGCCCAGCCCTGGCAGATGGATCGTCGGCTCTCGGTGGTGCTGGAGAAAGTTGCGATCCGTCTGGATGCAGAATGGACGCTCGATGGACTGGCCACGGCGGCGCACATGAGCGGGGAGCATTTGCGGCGTCTTTGCACCCGGCAGCTCGGGCGTTCGCCGATGCAGCAAGTTACATATTTGAGGATGCGGCACGCGGCGGAATTGCTCGCGGGCACCGATGAGAAAATCGCGACGATCGCCTCACGAGTGGGCTACAAAAATCCGTTTGTATTCTCGACGACCTTTAAGAAATGGATCGGCTGGCGACCGAGCGAGCATCGAACGGTTCGTGTTTTATCTTGGAAGACGAAATTGAATTCCGGAAAGAAACGAAAGAAGTAAAAAGCATGAATGTGACGTGCTTCATTCGTTGCTCTTGGTGGTGGCGGACAGGGAGGGATTCGAACCCTCGGTGCCGATAAAGGCACACACGCTTTCCAAGCGTGCGCGATAGACCACTCTGCCACCTGTCCTTGTTGTCTTCTGCGAACTGGGAAGAAAGCCGCGACGCTGGCATCTCGCAAGTTCTTTTGAAGTTGAATGCGCAATGCGAGATTTCTTAGACAGGATTAACAAAATTAACAAGAACGAGTAATGATGAAGGTTCAATAGTTCATCCATTTGGCGGGCGGTATCTCGATTGCCGAGCCTCTCTCCCAATCCTCTTTATCTTGTTAATCCTGTCCATTTTCTTTGTTGGGTTGAGAATGATTGCATCGCTTCGGCACAAAAAACGCCGGGGAGCGTGAACTCCCCGGCGTTGGTTTTAATCGGGCGTTCAGGCCTGAAGATGAATTACATTTCGTAACCGGCTTCTCCGTGTTCCGAGGTGTCGAGACCTGCGTCTTCGACTTCGGGGCTCACGCGGAGGCCGACGACTACTTTGACGATCATGGCAATAACAATGGTGGCGACTACGGCGAGGGCGATGGTGATGCCAATGGCCTTGAGCTGCTCGATCCAGAGCGTGCCGCTTTCGAGGATTTTGTCGAGGCCGTTCTTCTGGGCATAGCCGCCAACCAGATTGGCATTCACGTCCTTGGTCGCAAGGAATCCGGTGAGCAACGCGCCCATAGTGCCGCCTGCGGCGTGGACGCCGAAGGTGTCGAGTGCGTCATCGTAGCCGAAGATCTTTTTCACTGTGGTGCAGAAGATGAAGGGAACCACGCCGGCGAGAACTCCCACGATCAGGGCGCCTTTGATGGTGATGAAACCGCAGGCAGGAGTGACCACGACCAGGCCGGCCACGGCACCCGAGCAGAAGCCGAGGATGGAGGCCTTGCCACGCGTGATGTATTCCAGCAGTGGCCAGACGAAGCAGGCCACGGCGGTGGCGACGGTGGTGGTGGTGAAGGCACTTGCGGCAATGCCGTCGGCGGCCAGCGCAGAACCGGCGTTGAAGCCATACCAGCCGACCCAGAGCATCCCGGTGCCGATGGCGCACATGACCATGCTGTGCGGGGCCATGGGTTGTTTACCGAAGCCCTGGCGTTTGCCGAGAAGAAGGCACAGGACGAGGGCGCTCCAGCCGGAACTCATGTGGACGACCGTGCCGCCCGCGAAGTCGATGGCGCGGATTTTGGCGGAGCCGTTCCAGACGCCGTTCATCAGGCCGTCAACACCCCAGACCATGTGGGCCAGTGGGAAATAGACGACGAACATCCAGATGGCGATGAAGAGCATGATGGCGGAGAATTTCATGCGCTCGGCGATGGCACCCACGATGAGCGCGGGCGTGATGATGGCGAACATGAGCTGATACATCGAGAACACGTTCTCGGAGACCCAATAGCAGTAGTTGGTGTCGGGGGCACTGGTGACTTTTTCCATAAACAGGTGCTTTACGCTGCCGAGATAGGGAGCCCACCAGGGAGCCGCCCAGTCTGCCGCGGCGCCTTCGGGGGCGACGTGCTCACCAAAGATGAACGAGTAACCGCAGATCACCCACAGGATCGTGACGATGCCTGCACAGCCAAAGCACTGCGCGACCACCGAGAGCACGTTCTTCTTGCGCACCAGACCGCCGTAGAACAGCGCGAGGCCCGGCAGCGTCATAAACAGCACGAGGGCCGCGCAGATCATCATGAACGCATTGTGGCCGGGGCCGGCAACACCCGCGACGGCAGTGCCCGCTGGATCCGTGTTGTTGACGTAGGCGGTAAAGCCCTTGTCCTCCATGCTGGGAGCGGCGGGAGCGGGTGCTTCAACGGGAGCCACGGCGGCTGGAGCAGCAGCCACTGGCGCGGTGTCTGCGGGTGTGACCGCTGCAGGAGCGGGTGCCGGATCGGTGGCGGGTGCAACCACTGCTGGTGCGGCGGGTTCCGGTGTCTGCGCCTGCGAGGTGCCGGCCCACATGAGGAGGGAGATGGCCAGCGCCGCTAACGGTATTTTATTGAGGATGTTCTTGCGGATCATAGTTGGGTGTTGGTTTTGACTTCACGATGCCAGCCGGCTCGACTGCATGTAGCAATCGGAACCAAGCCTGAACGACAAACGGGTAAAAGCAGCGGGCGTGCCAAGTCTGAGAAAATACTCAAACAGTCCCGATTGATCTGCTGAGAATTGGAAATTGCTGTGCAGCCTGATCGCAAAAAATCGCAGGTAATGCCTGTCATAATGCCTGTCATATAGTCTTCCCTTTATCCGCATGCGCGGAGACTGCACTTGACCCTGTTAGGAAACCCTTGCCACGAAGCGGGATCAAGCGAACTTCCTTTGATTAAACTCTGATATGAAGACCAGCATTATCGCGATCATCGCCGCTCTCGCTCTATCGCTTGATTTGTCCGCCCAAGCTCCCGGCGTGCCGATTGAGCAAAATCAACTCTCGATGAAAGACGCGACCCTCATCGCGAAGGCGCAAGCCTTGATTGACGAAGGGAATCTTCTGAGCAAGGATCAGGTTATTGCTGCCATGAAGGTGCTGCCGTCTGTGGTGATTCCGCTGCCTGCGGCGAACACGAAGCCTCTTGAGCCGCGAGAAATTGCCAAGCGTGCCCGCAAGGCCCTCGTGCGCGTCGGATGGTCCTACATCTGCACGCGCTGTGACAAGCGCCATGTGAATCTTGCCGGCGGCTACGCCATCACTGAAGACGGCGTGGTCGCCACCTGCTGGCATTGCATCGCGCCCGAGAAGCAGGATATGCGTGAGGGCCATCTCATCGCCTCGGATGCCGACGGCAATCTGATGGCTGTCACCGCCGTGCTAGGATTCGACAAGGAACTCGACACTGCCATCATTCGCGTCCCAGCCGGGCGTTTCAGTCCGTTGCCGCTCAATGACCAGAGCAGCGTGGGTGATGCCGCTTTCGTCTTCAGCGATCCAATGGAATACGCCGGCTACTTCAGTGCTGGCATCATCAACCGCTTTTACTGGGGCAAGGGTCAGTCGCAGCGTGACGCAGATACGCTTGCCAGCGCCCGCCAACTTCGCTTGAACGTCAGCACGGACTGGGCACCCGGCAGCAGCGGTGCCGCTGTGCTCGACAACTGTGGCAACGCCATCGGCCATGTTGCCGTCATCAATGTGGTCTCCAAGGACTCTTCCGCCCGTCCCAGTGCGAACCAAAATGGACAAAAGAATACACCACGCGCGAAAGAAGCCATGATCGTGATGCACGAAGCCGTTCCCGCACGCGGAGTGAAGCTGCTGCTGGAGGCGATGAAGAATCCGGTGGCGGGAGAGAAGAAGTAGTCAGCTAGCACGACATCGTTGCCAACGTTGCATCGGGCCATCGAGGCAACAGCCATTCAACTACGGCTGGACAAACAATTTGCAGGCGGCTTCATCGCGGCGCGTGGTGATGTCGCCAGTTGCGTTGACACTCATGTGCAGATCGCGCACCCGGCCGTCGTTCAAGCGGTAGATCCAGCCATGCACGCTGAGCTGCTGGCCGCGTTCCCAGGCGCTCTCGACCACCGTTGTCTGGCAGACGTTCACGACTTGCTCGATGACATTGAGTTCGCAAAGGCGGTCGGCTCGGAGTTCATCTTCGACAAGCTGAGCGAGCCGGGTGTCGTATTTCTGCTGCACGTCCTGCACATGACGCAGCCAGTTGTTGATCAGGCCGAGCTTTTGGTTCAGCATCGCGGCGCGCACGCCCCCGCAGCCGTAGTGACCGACTATCATGACGTGTTTTACCTTGAGCACGTCAACGGCATATTGCAGGACGCTGAGGCAGTTGAGATCGGTGTGCACGACTACGTTGGCGACGTTGCGATGGACGAACAGCTCGCCGGGCAGCAGATTGACGATTTCATTGGCGGGCACGCGGCTGTCGGAACAGCCGATCCAGAGATATTCCGGTGCTTGTTGATTGACGAGGCGGCTGAAAAATTCCGGGTCTTCCGCTTTGATCGTCTCCGACCACTCGCGGTTTTTTTGCAACAGATGGGTGAGGGAATTGGCGGGCATGAGTTCGGTGATCGGGGCACCATTGTCAGGTTGCGTGGCAAAGCAACAAATGTTCCATGGGCACCAGCGTTGACATCTTGACGCGAGCGAGTTTTCTGCGCAAGATCAATCATTAACATCCCTTAAACAATGGCTGCACCTGAACACGGTTATACGGAAGCTTCTATCAAATCGCTCGACTGGCGCGAGCACATCCGCCTGCGGCCCGGCATGTATATCGGCAAGCTGGGCGACGGCTCCGCGCCCGAGGATGGGATTTATGTTTTGCTCAAGGAGGTGCTCGACAATGCTGTGGACGAGTATGTCATGGGTTACGGCAAGGAAATCGAAATCACCATTGAAGAGGACAACACCGTCACGGTGCGCGACTACGGGCGCGGCATTCCGCTGGGCAAACTCATGGAGTGCGCCGCGCAGATTAATACGGGCGCGAAATACGACTCGGAAGTTTTCAAACGCAGTGTCGGTCTCAACGGTGTCGGCATCAAGGCGGTGAATGCGCTCTCCGATTTTTTTGAGATTCAGGCATTCCGCGAGGGCAAGACGCGCGCCATCGAGTTCTGTCGGGGGGAGGTCAAGGTCGACATGAAGAATCCAAAACCGTCCGCCGACAAGGAAGGCACGCGCCTGGCCTTTCATCCGGACCCGAAGTGTTTCGATTCCGACTTCGCTTATCGGCCGGATTTCATTCGCGAGATGCTGCGATTTTATTCATGGCTCAATCCGGGGCTGACGCTGCGGTTTAATGATGAGGTCTTTCGGAGCAAGGACGGGTTGATGGATCTGTTGCGCGCGAAGCTGACGGAGGAGCCGGTCTATCCGATCATCCATCTTGAGGGCAAGG